>CAJXMX010000045.1 GCA_913056355.1 uncultured Opitutales bacterium | reverse complement strand
GCCGGCAGCGAGGCTATCCAGATCAGCACCAGCTATGTGGATCTTCCGCCCGAGGAATTCAGCGAACGGACCCCCACCATCCGCAATATTTCCATCAGCAACATCACCATCGTCGACGCCCGCCAGGCCATCAACATCGCGGGACTGGAGGAGCAACCGGTGGAGGGCATCCGCCTGAGCGACATCCGGGCCGACGGGCAGGTCGGGATGACCTGCGAGCTGGCCAATGATATCGAGCTGCACGATGTGCGCCTCGACGTGGACTACGGGCCGGCCTTCCGCTTCAGCAACGCGGAGAACCTCCTCCTCGACAATGTGACCTGCCAGAGCTCCATCCGCGAGCCGGTCCTGGCGCTGAACAACGCCCGGGAGGTCTGGCTGCGGGACTCCCGGTCCTTCGGGGGCAACAGGACCTACCTACAGGTCCAGGGCGGGGCCAGCCGGGGCATCCTGCTGGAGGGTAACAAGCTTTCCGCCTCCTCCACACCCTTCATCACCGGCCCGGACGTCCCGGAGGAAGCGGTCGTCATTAAGAATTGAATACACCGATGAAAACCGAATTTCCCAAGCAAGGCGTCATTGCCGCCCTGGCCCTTCCCTTCGACCAGGAGGGCCTTCTCATGGAGGATGCCCTCAGGCAGCACCTGGACTGGCTCAAGGCCTCCGGCATCCACGGGATTCTCGTCCTCGGGAGCACGGGGGAGTTTCCCCTCCTGTCCGTCGACCAGCGCAAGGACGCCATGGCGGCCGTGGTTCGCCTGGCCGCCCCCCTTCCGGTGATGGCCAATATCACCGACCTGCGGCCCCCGGTCGTGGCCGAGCTGGGCGCCTTCGCCCGCGAGCTGGGCCTGCCGGCGGTGGCCATCATGCCGCCGCTCTTCTATCCGACCTCGGATGACGACCAGCTGGCCTGGTTCGAGTTTGCCGCGGATGCCTCGCAGCTGCCGGTCCTCCTCTACAACTTCCCGGAGCTGACCGGGAAGCGCATCCCGCTGGAAGTCATCCGGCGGGCCACCGCCAACATCCCGGTCATGGGCATCAAGCAGAGCGGGAGCGAGTTTTCCTATCATCTGCCCTTGATCGAGCTGGCCCGGGACAAGGGCTTCTCCGTCTTCTCCGGCTCCGATATCCGGCTCCCGGAGGTCTTCAGGATCGGTGCCGACGGCTGCATCGGGGGCCTGGTCAACTTTGTCCCCGAGATGATGCTGGAGCAGTTCAACCGGCACTTCAAGGGGCTCGAGGGCGGCGATCCGGAGCAGACCGTCGAACGCATGCAGGAGGTTGGCCGGATTATCTCCCAGCTGGAATTCCCCTACAATGTCCGGGCCGGGATGCTGGCCCGCGGCTTCTCCTGCGGGGCCACCCAGCTGGTTCTCAACCGTGAAACCCGTCGCCGGATGGGCGGCCTGGTCGATGAGTTCCGCACCCGCTTTGCCGAATGGGGCCTGCCCCCCGTCGAGTCACTGTCCTCCTGAAAAGCAACCTTCATCACCCCTGCCCATGTCCCCGCATTTCACCGCCCTCGACCTGATTGTCCTCGCCGTCTACTTCGTCATCATTCTCGGCATCGGCTACGGCTTCCGGGTCAAGAGCAGCACCGTGGACGGCTTCACCGCCGCGGGTCGCAACCTGCCGGGATGGCTGACCGGTCTCTCCATCCTCGGCACCTATGTCAGCAGCATCAGCTTCCTGGCCCTGCCGGGCAAGGCCTACGTCGACAACTGGAACCCCTTCGTATTCAGTTTGTCGCTACCGATCAGCACCTGGATCGCGGTGAAATGGTTTCTGCCCTTCTACCGGAAAACCATCCAGGTCTCGGCCTACGAGCACCTGGAGGAGCGCTTCGGCCCCTGGGCCCGGATCTACGCCAGCATCTGCTACCTCCTGACCCAGCTGGCCCGGATGGGCACGGTGATGTACCTGATGGCCCTTCCGATGAGCGAGTTGCTGGGCTGGGACATCCGGCTGATCCTGGTCATCACCGGAATTTCGGTCACCATCTACACTTTCCTCGGCGGCCTGGTGGCGGTCATCTGGACGGACGCCATCCAGACCGTGATCCTCATCTTCGGGGCGCTGGTCTGCGCCCTGATCATGGTCCTCGGCCTGCCGGAGGGACCCGGACAGCTGTTCCAGATCGCCGCCGAGCACCAGAAGTTCAGCCTCGGCAGCTTCGGTCTCGACCTGGCCAAATCCACCTTCTGGGTGACCCTCGTCTACGGCCTGGTCATCAACCTGCAGAACTTCGGCATCGACCAGAATTACATCCAGCGCTACTTCGCAGCCAAGTCCGACGCCGAGGCCCGCAAGAGCGTCTGGCTGGGAGGCCTGCTCTACCTTCCGGTCTCGGCCACCTTCTTCTTTATCGGGACGGCCCTCTTCGCCTACTACCAGGTCCATCCCGGGAACCTCCCGGCCGCCTACCAGGCAGCCGACCAGGCGGACCGGGTCTTTCCCTACTTTATTGTCTCCGTCCTGCCGACCGGGATCACCGGGCTGCTTATCGCGGCCGTCTTCGCCGCGGCCATGAGCACGGTTTCCACCAGCCTCAATTCCTCCTCCACGATCATCCTCAACGACTACTACCAGCGCTTGATCAACCGGAACGCCACCGAGAAACAATCCATGCGCATGCTGCACGGCACGACCATCGTCTGGGGGGCCCTGGGGACCCTGATTGCCATCGCCATGACCACGGCCCGCAGCGCCCTTGACGCCTGGTGGACCCTGGCCGGGATCTTCGGCGGCGGCACGCTCGGCCTCTTCCTGCTCGGCTTCATCTCCCGCAAGCCGGGGAGCAAGGCGGCCGCCTGGGGGGTGGGGGCCGGCGTCCTGGTCATTCTCTGGATGACCCTTTCCCCGAGAATGACCTCCCTTCCGGAGGCCTTCCGCAGTCCCTTCCACAGTTTCCTGATCATCGTTTTTGGAACCGCCACCATCCTGGGCATGGGCTTTGCCCTGACCGCCCTGATCTTCAACAAGAAACAAACCCCCGACCGATCATGAGCAACCCGAACAAGAAAATCACTTGTCATGCAAAAATCGCTACAATCCTCCTGGCCGGAATCCTCCCCCTGCTGGGAGGCTGCGTGACCCGTTCCATGGAATCCCCGATTGTCTCCGAGAATTTCGCCTACGACACCGGCCCCTATCCCTCGGTGCACGCCTCGACCATCGCCGAGACCGACGACGGCGAGCTGGTGGCGGCCTGGTTCGGCGGGACCAAGGAGCGGAACCCGGACGTCTGCATCTGGGTCTCCAGGTTTGAGGACGGCCAGTGGACGCCCTCCATCGAGGCGGCCAACGGCATCGACGAGGACGGCACCCGCTACCCGACCTGGAACCCCGTACTCTTCCAGGCGCCTGGCGGCGACCTGCTGCTTTTCTACAAGGTCGGCCCGAGCCCCGGCAGCTGGTGGGGAATGGTCAAGCGCTCCTCAGACGGCGGCCGCACCTGGTCCCGGGCGGAACGCCTTCCCGGCGACCTGGTGGGACCGGTCAAGAACAAGCCGGTGGTCCTCTGGAACGGCAACTGGCTTTCTCCCTCCAGCACGGAGGGAAAGTATGACGGCTGGCAGGCCCATGTGGAGCTGAGCCGTGACAAGGGGAAGACCTGGGAATTCATCGGGCCGATCGACAAGGGAATCGGATTCGATTCCATCCAGCCGAGCATCCTCATCCACCCGGACGGCATCCTGGAGATGCTCTGCCGCAGCAAACAGGGTTCAGTGACCATGTCCTGGTCCTACGACGGGGGCGAGACCTGGAGTGAAATGGCCGCCACCGAGTTGACGAACCCGAATTCGGGGACGGACGCCGTGACCCTCCAGGACGGCCGGCAGCTGATTGTCTACAATCCCACGGGCCACCGGCCGGACCGCTCCGGCAAGGGACTGCGTTATCCCCTCAGCGTGGCCGTCTCCGATGACGGGCTGATCTGGACGCGGGTCCTCGACCTCGACACCGAGCCGTGCCCGGCCGGTTATGCCTATCCGGCTGTGATCCAGACCCGCGACGGCATGGTCCACATCACCTACACCTGGAACCGGGACAAGATCAAGCACGTGGTCCTGGATCCGGCCCTGATTCCTTAACCTTCAAATCAGCCCACGAACCATGCGCATCCGAGGCAAACTCATCACCCTTTTCACCCTCGCAGCCAGTCTGGCCGTACCGGCCCTGCTCCAGGCGGAGTACCGCGTCACCGGGCTGAAATGCGAGTACGGAGTGGATCCCATGGGCGTGGACACGCCCCAGCCGAGGCTCTTCTGGCGCATCGAGAGTGACCGGAGGGATCAGTACCAGAGCGCCTGGCAGGTCCTCGTGGCAACCCGCCCGGAGCTGCTGGAACCCGGCCGCGCCGACTTGTGGGATAGTGGAAAAGTGGATACCAGCCAGACCACCCATGTTGTCTATGAAGGCAAGGCACCGGGCTCCTCCCGGCAGGTCTTCTGGACGGTCCGTTCCTGGGACCGGGAGGGGAAGCCCGGTGAATGGGCTCCCGCTGCGACCTGGACCATGGGCAAGTTGTCCGTTGACGACTGGCAGGGCCAGTGGATCCAAGCAGCGGATGAACCGGAATCGATCCTGGTGCGCAAGGAGTTCGAAGTACCCGGCGGCGTCAAGCGGGCGTTGCTGCACATCTCCGGCCTTGGGCATTACGAGTTGTTCATCAACGGTCGGCGGATCGGTGAAGACCTCTTGACTCCCGGTTGGACCAACTACGAAAAGACGGCCCTCTACGATACCATCGATATCACCGACGCCCTGACTGAAGGGGACAACGCCATCGGGGTGCATCTTGGCAACGGCATGTTGCGGGTCGACCGGCGGGACCGGTTCTCAAAGTTCAACGGTTCCTTCGGTAAGAAGCGCCTCATCGCGGACCTGGTCCTCGAGTTCGAGGACGGCAGCCGGAAGGTCATCGCCACCGATTCGAGCTGGAAGAGCCATGTCGGCCCGATCACCTTTTCCAATATCTACGGCGGGGAGGATTATGATGCCCGGCTTCTGCCGGAAGGATGGGCGCAGGCCGGGCTTGACGAGAGCGGCTGGACGCCAGTGGAGCGGATGCCCGGATACAGCCGGGATGTGCTCAAGGGCTACACGGCAGCCGCCAACCCGATCCGGGTCATCGAGGTCCGCCAACCGGTCGAGGTGATCCCGCTGGGCTCTCCCGGAGGAGCGACCTATGACTTAGGCCAGAACACCTCCTACATGCCCCGCCTGACCGTCACCGGGCCGCGCGGCAGCCGGGTCGTCATTACCCCCGGAGAGCTGATCTACCCGGACGGCTACATTACCCGCTCCTCGATGGGCGGCATCCACCGCGGATTTTCATGGATGCAATATACCAAGGGCACCGACGGACCGGAGACCTGGACCCCGTCCTTCTTCTACATCGGCAGCCGCTACTTCCAGACCCAGACCTTCGCCCCTGAGGGAGGCGGGGAACGGGCGGTGATCCAGTCCATGGAAGGGCTGATCACCCATTCCACCGCCGCACCGGTGGGGGATTTCAAGGACTCCAATCCGTTGATGGAGGATATCCGGATGCTGGTCCGCTGGGCCCAGCGCTCGAACATGGTCTCGGTCCTGACCGATTGTCCCCATCGCGAAAAACTTGGCTGGCTGGAGCAGTACCACCTCAACGGCCCGGCCATCCGCTACGAGTTCGACGTCAACCGGATCTATACCAAGTCCATGATCGACATGGCCGACGCCCAGACCGGGGACGGCCTGGTCCCGAACATCGCCCCGGAGTTCACCGAGTTCCGCGGGACCTTCCGCGCCGCCGCCGAGTGGGGGGCCGCCTTCATCATGGTTCCCTGGCAGCAGTACCTGTTCGCCGGAGACGTGCGCCTCATCGAGCAGCACTGGGACGAGATGAAACGCTATTACGCGTATCTGGAGGGCAAGGCGGAGGATGACATTCTTTCCGAAGGCCTCGGGGACTGGTACGACCTTGGCCCGCGCACACTGGGACGTTCCGAGCTGACCCTGCCCCCGGTGACCGCCACGGCCTATTTCTACTACGACGCGCTGATCCTGTCCCGGATGGCGGCGATCATCGGCGAGGATGCCGATGCCGCGCACTACGCCGGGCGCGCGGCACGGATCCGCAAGCGCTTCAACGAGGAGTTCTACAATGCCGATGGCGGTTACTATGCCGAAAACTCCCAGGCCGCCAATGCCATTCCCCTGGTCATGGGAATCGTCGAGGACCAGAACCGGGAGGCGGTCCTCGGGAACCTGGTCGAGGATGTAGCGAGTCGTGACTACAGCATGACCGCCGGCGACATCGGCTTCCGTTTCCTGCTCCTGGCCCTGGCCCAGGGCGGACGGGCGGACGTGCTCTACGAGATGATCAACGATTACGAGTATCCCGGCTACGGCTACCAGCTGAAGCAGGGGGCCACCGCCATGACGGAGGCCTGGGACGCCAGCCGGACCCATTCCAACAACCACTTCATGCTGGGCCACGTCACCGAGTGGTTCTACGGATACCTGGTCGGCATCTCCCCGGAGGCGGAATCGCCCGGCTTCAAGACGGTCCGCATCCACCCGCAGCCGGTGGGGGACATCACCTGGGCCGAGGGTTCCCATGAATCGCTCCACGGTACCGTCAAGGTTCGCTGGGAGCGCTCGGAGGCCGCTTTCAGGCTGACATGCCGTATACCCGCCAACACGCGGGCGAAAGTCGTACTGCCCGTTGCCGAAGGGGCCGGCGTCTCCGAGAGCGGCAAACCCCTGGACCGTGTGGCCGGGCTGGAAGTGGTCCGCGAAGAGGCGGGTGAACTGGTCCTGGAGGTGGGATCCGGCGACTACTCCTTCGTGGTCGAGCAACCCTGATCCCGAAGGCTTTCGTACTGGAAATTAAACTACCCGAGAAATTCCCCATGAAACGTCCCTTACAGGAAATTTTACTCCGCCTGGCCGCTATCGGCTCCCTGCTGGCTCCCGCCCCGGCCTTCCCATTGTCAACCCCGGACTGGGTCCCGGACCACCTGCTGGAGCCGCCGGCGCAGGAGCCATGGCTGTGCCAGGGGCGTTACCTGCTCCCGGAGCAGGGCCAGGCCGTCCTGCAGGCCTTCCTGGAAACCCACCCGGACAGGGGTTCCTGGGAGGCCTTTGCGACCGAATCGCGCGAGCATATCCTGGCCGCCATCGGTCTGGATCCGATGCCGGAGAAGACCCCGCTGACCCCGGTCATCAGCAGCCGCCGGGAATATGACGGCTACTCGGTGGAGAACGTCCGTTTCCAGTCGCTCCCGGGTTACTGGGTGACCGGCAACTTGTATCGACCGCTGGATACAAGCGGACCCCATCCGGCCGTCCTGCACACCCACGGGCATTCCTCGGCCATCACCGGTCCGGAGAGCTGGATCCGCAACGGCCGCTTCAAGCCCGACGTGCAGGAGCGGGCCGCCGGCCTGGCCCGCATGGGCGCCGTCTGCCTGACCATCGACATGGTCGGCTACGGGGACTCGGCCCGGGTCCTGGTGGGGGACGTGCACCATTCCGACCAGGCGCTTCCAACCCAGGTCTGGAATGCCATCCGGGCCGTTGACTTCCTGACCGGCCTGGACGATGTGGATCCGGGACGGATCGGCGTCACCGGGCACTCCGGAGGCGGCACCCAGGCCTTCCTGCTCAGCGCCCTGGATCCGCGGATTTCCGTCAGTGTCCCGGTGGCCATGGTTTCCTCGTGGTTCTTCGGGGGCTGTGACTGCGAGAGCGGACTGCCCATCCACGCCGGGGACCGCTTCTTCCAGAACAACGCCATGATCGCCGCCCTGACCGCGCCCCGCCCCCTGTTGACGGTTTCCGACGGCGGCGACTGGACCGTGCACACCCCGGAGATCGAGTTTCCCTTCCTGGAGACCATCTGGGGCTATTACGGCGCTGCGGACAAGGTGGCCAACGTCCACATTCCGGACGAGGGACACGACTATGGCCTCAGCAAGCGCCTGGCCATGTATCCCTTCATGGCCGAATACCTCGGTCTCAATCTTTCCAGGATTCAAAATGCACAGGGTGATATCGACGAATCGATGCTGGTCGTGGAGGACCCGCAGTTGATGCGGAATTTCTCCGGTCCGGATTCCGTTCCCGACCTTGCCATCCGCACCTACGGGCAGCTGCGGGATGCCTGGCGTCACCTGCGCAGCCGGGCCGCCTTCCAAGCTTCCGGTTCAGCAAGTTCGCTGTTCCCTTACGAATTGCGCTGCGACGGGATGGTCGATCCGCTGGGCGTGGATTCCAGCACACCAGGCTTCTCCTGGAAGCTGGAAGGAATTTCCAACGGAGCCCTGCAGACGGCATACCAGGTTCAGGTGGCCCGCGATGCAGTGGCACTGGAAGCCGGTGCGGACCTTCTCTGGGACAGCGGATGGGTGGAAACAAATGAGCAGTTGAATATTCCCTACGCGGGGCAGCCGCTCCAGTCCGGCATGTCCTGCGCCTGGCGGTTGCGGGTGCGCGACGGGGAGGGGAAGGCCACCCCCTGGAGCATGCCGGCCAGGTTTTATACCGGCATCCTCGACGCCTCGGACTGGAGGGCCAGCTGGATCGCCCATCCCGACTGGCTGAAGTTCAACCGGCCGCACCTCGGCTACCGCTCCCACAGCGAGGACTCGGTTGACGTGGAAAAATGGATACAAATCGACCTTGGCCGGTCCGTCCCGGTGGACGAGGTCAAGCTGAGCGCCCTGCGTCACACCGTGGCCGAGCGGCTGGGCTTTCCGCAGTATTTCAAGGTGGAGCTTTCCGATGATCCGGAGTTCAGCGATCCGGTTGTCCTTGTCGACTATACGGAAACCCCCTTCGAGAACAAGTGGATCGGCAGCCACACCATCCCGGCCGACGGGGCGATCGGCCGCTATGTCCGGGTGACGGCCAACCGCCTGCGGGACATGGACGGCGAGATCTGTCTCGCCTTCAGCCAGATCCAGGTCGTTTCCGGGGGCGAGAACGTGGCTGTGGGATCCGCAGTGACGGCCTCCGACTCCATCGAGGAAGGGCTCTGGAGCGCGGCCGCGGTGGTCGACGGAAAGGGCATTCCGGGAACCAACCCGATGGACAACAAGACCGCCATCATGCGGCGGGACTTCCGGGTCGGTGAACTTCCGGCGCGGGCCGTCCTCCATGTCAGCGGGGAAGGGCAGTACGTCCTCTACCTCAACGGCGAGCGTGTGGGGGAGGAAAAGCTTTCCCCGGGCTGGACCGATGCGCGGAAGACGGTCCTTTATGATTCATACGACGTCCTGCCCCTCCTGAAGCAGGGCGGCAACGCCCTTGGCATCGCCCTCGCCGGCGGGATGTACAGCGTGCCGTCACCACAGGATCGCTACACCAAGTTTATCGGCCGCTTCCGTCCCCTGATGGCCATCCTCCAGCTCAAGCTGGAGTACGCGGACGGGCATGTGGAATATGTCACCACGGATGACAAGTGGATGGCCCGGGAAGGGCCGACCACCTACAGCCATGTCTACGGCGGGGAAGACTTCAACGCCGGGCTGGTCTCGGAGAACTGGTCCAAAGCCGGCTTCGACACTGCTGGCTGGGTCCGGGTGAGCGAAGTGGACGGGCCGGGCGGCATGCTCCGGGGGGCCTCCCACAGCCATCCGGCGATCCGCACCATGGCCATCCTGGATCCGGCCGCCACGAATGCGCTGGGGGATGGATCGGTCGTCTACGACCTCGGCCAGAATACCTCCCTGATGCCACGGATTCGCGTCCAGGGTCCGGCGGGCTCGCGGGTCCGTATCGTGCCCTCCGAGCTGGTCCATGAGGACGGCAGCCTGCGCACGGGTTCCTCCGGCCGCGGCAAACGCTGGTGGGAGTACACCCTGGCCGGGGGAGACCGTCCCGAAACCTGGGAGGCCGAGTTCTTCTACCAGGGAGCACGCTATCTTCAGGTCATTCCCATGCCGGCGGAGGAAGGCGGGGAGCTGCCGGAGCTGCTTTCCCTGGAGGGCCTGGTCACCCACTCCAGCGCCCCCCCGGTGGGTCACTTTGAATCCTCCAGCGGGCTCTTCAACCGCATCCGGACGCTGATCCGCTGGGCCCAGCGCAGCAACATGGTCAGCGTCCTGACCGACTGCCCGCACCGCGAACGCCTCGGCTGGCTGGAGCAGTACCACCTTAACGGCCCCTCGATCCGCTACGAGTTCGATCTCGACCGCCTCTTCCGGAAAACCTTCCAGGACATGGCCGACGCCCAGACGGAAGCCGGCCTGGTTCCGGACATCGCCCCGGAGTACATTGTCTTCGACGGGGCCTTCCGGGACTCCCCGGAGTGGGGGAGCGCCATCATCATCGCCGCCTGGCAGCAGTACCTGTTCTCCGGGGATGAAGGTGTATTGGAAACCTACTACGATAACATGAAGGAATACTTCCGCTTCCTTCGCGGGAAATCGGAGAGCCTCCTCCTGGACCACGGGCTGGGCGACTGGTACGACCTCGGCCCGAAGCATCCGGGCGTTTCCCAGCTGACCCCCATCGGCCTGACCGCCTCCGCCACTTTCTACCAGGATGCCGTGCGCCTGGCTTCCATTTCAGCTGTCCTCGGGCGTGACCTGGAACAGGAGGCCTACCTGAATATCGCCACCGCCATCCGCAGTTCCTTCAACCGGAAGTATTTCGACCAGGCGGCCCTCAGCTACGGGACCGGCAGCCAGACCTCGAACGCCATGCCCTACTACCTGGGAATGGTCCCGGAAGGGGACGAGGCCGGGGTGCTGGAGGCCATCGTGGAGGATATCCGGGAACATGGAAATTCCCTCACCTCGGGCGACGTGGGCCACCGCTACCTGCTCCGGGCGCTGGCCGAGGGGCTGCGTCCGGACGTGGTCTACGACATGCACCACCAGGACGACCGCCCGGGCTACGGATACCAGTTGAAGATGGGGGCGACCAGCCTCACCGAGGCCTGGGACGCCAATCCCGGGCCCTCCCAGAACCACTTCATGCTGGGGCATCTCATGGAATGGTTTTATCATGACCTGGCGGGCCTGGCTCCCGCTGCCGGCGAGCCCGGATTCGGGATGGTGGAGGTCCGGCCCCAGCCGGCCGGTGACATTACCTGGGCGCGGGCCACCTACGATTCCGTGCGCGGGCCGGTGACGGTCTCCTGGGAACGGGACCCGGATTCCTTCAGCCTCCGGGTCGGGATTCCGGCCAACGCCGGGGCGGTGGTGCACCTGCCCGCCGGTAAGGATGACGCCATCCTCATGGATGGGCATGACATCGGGCAGAACGCGGAAGCCCGATTCATTAACCAGGACAATCACTACCGGAGCTACGTCATTTCCTCCGGAACCTACACTTTCCAAGTATTAGAACGATGAAGTATCCAAGACTCCTCACCAGTATCGCGCTCCTTTCAATGACGGCCACCTGGGCCGCCGCCTCGACCACGGTCACGGTCGCTGCCGACGGCAGCGGCGACTTCAGGTCCATCGAGAAAGCCGTCTATTCCGTCCCCTATGCCTCCCCGGAGGAACCGGTGACCATCCTCATCAAGCCGGGCATCTATGAGGAAGTGGTGTATGTGCAGCGCGAGAAGCGTTATTTCCGCCTCCTCGGGGAGGATCCGGAAACGACCATTATCCGGCATCACCTGCACGCCAACATGACCGGGCAATCGGGCCAGAAGATCGGGACCTTCCGGACCCCGACCCTGACCGTCGACGCCGATGATTTCACCATCGAGAACCTGACCATTGAGAACACTGCGGGGCCGGTCGGCCAGGCCCTTGCCATGCGAATCGACGGCGACCGGGTAATGGTCAAGAACTGTATCCTCAACGGCTGGCAGGACACCCTCTTCATCAACCGGGGAAGGCATTATTTCGAGAACTGCCGCATAACCGGCAGCACCGATTTCATTTTCGGCGGGGCCACCGCATGGTTTGAGAACTGCGACATCATCTGTCGCACCGACAGCTATATCACCGCGGCCTCGACCCCCGAGGAGGAGGCCTACGGATTTGTCTTCAACAATTGCCGTATCCGGGGAGAAAACGACAAGGTACGGGTCTACCTGGGCCGTCCCTGGAGGGACTTCTCCAACGTCATCTTTGCCAATTGCGAAATGTCGGAGGTGGTCCGGCCCGAAGGCTGGCACAACTGGAACCGGCCCTTTCGCGAACAAACCGTCCGCTACGGGGAATACCGGAACACCGGCCCCGGCGCGGACCGTTCCGGCCGCGTTCCCTGGTCCTTCGAGCTGACTGAAGAGGAAGCGGAGAACCTCTCCCCGCGCAACGTCCTCAAGGGCGCCGACGAATGGAATCCCTTCCGCCCCCTGTTCCTCAAGGCGGAGGCGCACGTCCTGTGGTATGATGAGCCGGCCTCGGTCTGGACCGAAGCCCTTCCGGTGGGCAACGGCAGCCTCGGCGCGATGGTTTACGGCGTGCCCGGACAGGAGCACCTGCAGTTCAACGAGGACACCCTCTGGGGCGGGACCATCACCGATTACAGCCACCCGGGGGCCTACCAGTACCTCGGCGAGCTGCGCCGGCTGCTCTTCGCCGGCAAACAGGCCGAGGCCGAGGAGCTGGCCATGAAGCACTTCATGAGCATTCCCCTGCGCCAGCACAAGTACAAGCCCTTTGGCGACATCCGGATCGACCTGCCCGGCCACGACCAGGCGGAGGATTACCGCCGCGAGCTGGACCTGCGCACCGGCGTAGCGAAAGTTGAATACAGGGTGGGCGAAACCCGCTACCGCCGGGAGACCTTCTCCAGCTATCCCGACCAGGTGCTGGTGGAGCGGATCGAGGCCTTTGGTGAGGACACGGTCGACGGACTGGTCTCCATTGGCAGCCCGCACGAGGATTACCGGGTGGAAGCGGTGAACGACGGAGAGCTTCTCCTGACGGGCCAGGCGGACCCTCCGGAGGGGATCCGCTTTGCCGCGCGGATGCGGGTCATTCCCGAGGGCGGTTCGGTCGAGATCGTGGAGAACGCGGTCCGAATCAGGGGGGCCTCAGCGGTAACCATCCTCCTTGCCGCGGATACTTCCTATTTGAATTTCCAGGACCTCTCCGGCCAACCGGCCGCCACCACCCAAGGCATTCTCGAGGCCGCCTCCGCCGAAGTCTACAGCGAGCTCCGGGCGAACCATGTGGACGACTTCAGCCGCCTCTATTCGCGGGTTGAACTCGATCTTGGTTCCTCGGAATTTTCCGGTTGGGCGACCAATGACCGGCTGGAGAATCCGGACAAGGAAGCGGATCCGGCGCTGACGGCACTGCTTTTCCATTTCGGCCGCTACCTGCTCATCTCCAGCAGCCGGCCGGGGTCCCAGCCGGCCAACCTCCAGGGAATCTGGAATCGCGACCTCGAGCCCAGCTGGGGCAGCAAGTACACCTTGAACATCAATGCCGAGATGAATTACTGGCCGGCGGAAGTGGCCAACCTTCCGGAGTGTGCCGAACCGTTCTTCAGCATGATCGACGACCTGGTGGTCAGCGGCGCCCGGACGGCCAAGGTCCATTACGATGCGCCCGGATGGGTGGTGCACCACAACACCGACATCTGGCGCGGGACGGCTCCCATCAACCATGCCAACCACGGGATCTGGCCGGGCGGGTCGGCCTGGCTCTGCCAGCACCTGTGGTGGCACTACCTGTACAGCCGGGACGTGGACTTTCTCCGGGAACGGGCCTGGCCGGTGATGAGGGAGGCCTCGCGTTTCTATGCGGACTACCTGGTCGAGGATCCGGAGACCGGCTGGCTGATCAGCGGCCCCTCCAATTCCCCCGAGAACGGGGGGCTGGTCATGGGCCCGACCATGGACCACCAGTTGATCCGCAGCCTCTTTGGCTGGACCATCGAGGCGGCCAACATCGTTGGGGACCAGTCCGGCCTGGCGGAGCAACTGTCCGGCCTCCGGGACCGCATCGCCCCCAACCAGATCGGCCGCCTCGGCCAGCTCCAGGAATGGCTGCAGGACATCGATGATCCCGAGAACCGCCACCGGCACGTTTCCCATCTCTGGGGGGTCTTTCCCGGCAAGGACATCACCTGGGCGGATCCCGACCTGATGGAGGCCGCCCGGAAATCACTCGAGCTGCGCGGAGACGCCGGGACCGGCTGGTCCCTCGGCTGGAAGATCAATCTCTGGGCCCGTTTCCTGGACGGCGACCACGCCCGCAAGGTGATCATGGACCTGCTTTACCCGGTGCATGAAAATCCCGATGGGTCCACCTCCGGCCCCGGCGGGGTTTATCCCAATCTCTTCGACGCCCATCCGCCCTTCCAGATCGACGGCAACTTCGGGGCCACTTCCGGGATCTGCGAGATGCTGGTCCAGAGCCATACCGGCGAGATCCACCTCCTTCCGGCCTTGCCGGAGGCCTGGTCCGAGGGATCGGTCAAGGGCCTGCGCACCCGGGGCGGATTCGATCTCGACCTGAGTTGGAAGGAGGGGCATCTTGAGAAGGTGACCCTGACCTCCGCTGACGGCGGCATGGCCCGGTTGCGCCTTGGGGAAGGCGTCCTCAACGTGACCCTCCTGCCCGGCAAGTCGAGCACCCTCAGTCCCCGTGACTGGAACAATTAAACGGTTAATTTTGATGAAGAAAACAGCAGCCAACCCGAAACCCGCTTTCCTGGTCCTCTCCGGCCTCCTCCTGGCCGCGCTCAGTCTAAGCGCCGAGGACAAGACGATCACCCTTGAGGATATTCCCGGTCCGGTCAGCCTCAACGGCGACTGGCAGTTCCGCCTGGCCGAGACCCCGGCGGAGGCCATGGCCCTCAACGATTTCCACAGCGCGGATTTCGACGCGGAAGGATTCACCAGCATTCCGGTCCCTTCCAACTGGAACATGGAGGGTTTCGAGAACCCGCATTATGTCAACGGAACCGCCTCGGAGGGTTTCTACCTGTACACCTTCGAGGTCCCCGAAGCCGCGGCCGACCTGCGGACCATGCTTTATTTCGGTGGCGTCTGGGTCTCGGCCGAGGTCTGGGTCAACGGCGAGAACATGGGCCGGCATGACAGCGGCTTTACCCGGTTTGGCTTCGATGTCAGCAACGTGGTCAAGCCCGGGGAGACCAACCGGATTGCGGTCCGGGTGCGGCAGCAACTGCCCAACAACCTCTTCAAGTTCGACGCCAACGACGACTGGGGCCTGGCCGGCATCTACCGGGATGTCTGGCTGGAGTTTGTCCCCAAGCAACTGGCCATCACCTCGGTGGCCGTGGAGACCGATCTCGACGAGGATTTCAAGGACGCCGACCTGAAGCTGAAGGTGTTCGTCCTCCGCGATGAAAGGGGAGACTACTACGCTCCGTCGCCGCCTTTCGACCTGCGGACCCGCCTGACCACCTGGGATGGCGAGCTGGTCCTGGAGGACGTCCACACCTCGACCGTGACCAACCCCCGCAATGGCCGTGAAATCAGCATTACCATCCCGGTGGAGAATCCCCGTAAGTGGACCGCCGAGACCCCCAGCCTGTACCGCCTGCGGATCGACCTTGAACGCGAAGGCACGGTCCTGCACCGCTGGGAGGATGCGGTCGGCTTCCGCGAGGTCGACACCAAGGGAGGGGTCTTCCGCATCAACGGCCAGCCGGTCAAGCTGCGCGGCGTGAACCGCCACGACCAGCATCCGGATGTCGGGCGTGCCACCCGCAAGGAGCACTGGCTGCAGGATATCCAGCTCATGAAGGCGGCCAACATGAACGCCATCCGGATGTCCCATTACCCGCCGGCGGAGGGATTCCTGGACCTGTGTGACGAGCTGGGCATGTACGTCGCCGATGAGATTCCGCTCGGGTTCGGCGGTGAGCGGATGGACCGGCCGGAGTTTGCCGAGGGAATGCTGCTCAGGCTGCACGAGACCATCCTGCGCGACCGCAACCATCCTTCCGTCATCATCTGGGACTTCGGCAACGAGGACCCGTTCACGGCCCTGCATGCCGTGGGCCTGAAGATGATCAAGGGAATCGACCCGACCCGGCCCACTTTGCTGCCCTTCCACCACGAGGCGGACCTCCCCCCCGAGGTGGACCTCCTGGCGCCCCATTACTGGAAGGCCGACGATTATGACCGCCTTGCCGCCAACGCCGGGCGACCAGTGGTGACCACGGAGTACACCCACGCCCTCGGCTCACGGGACTTCGGCGAGATGGAGCAGCGTTGGGAAGCCCTGACCACCCATCCGGCCGGCGCGGGCGGGTTCATCTGGCTCTGGGCCGACCAGGGCCTGCGGCGCCCGGTCGACGGACGCCCGGTCCTCGATCCCATGGAGGACAAGGACAAGTACACCCGCGAAGGGGGTGAGCTGGTCCGGGAGGCGGATGCCGGAGACGGATTCATCTACGACTCACACGGGAACTACGGCACCGACGGCATCGTCAACGCCGACCGCAGCCCGCAGCGGGACTACTGGGAGGTCAAGGCGGTTTACGCGCCGGTGCGGATCCTGCGGGAGCAGGTGGAGTTTGAGCCGGGCCAGGATTCGGTGGAAATCCCGGTCCGCAACGATTACGATTTCACCAACCTGGATGCGGTCACCTTCCACTGGACCCTGTATGCCGACCATTTGCCGCTGGCCTCGGGAGAAGAGGTGGTGGAAGCGGAGCCGCACGCCAGCGCCGGTCTCCGCATCCCCACCGGAAGTATCGAAGAATCCGATACGGGACCGGTTTACTACGTGCACATCGAGCCGTGGCGCGACGGGCGGGCCCTGACCCGCAGGAGCGTCCGCCTCGGCAATCAGCGGATGGTCCATCCCCTCGGCGTCGAAGCCCCGGAGGGCATCCAGATTTACCGTGATGACAAGCAGCTGACCGTCTCCGCCGGACCGGCCAGCTACGCCTTCAATACCGCGACCGGAGAGATCTCCCGGATCCAGCTCGAGGACCGGGTCCTGGCCGGTGAAGCGGGCTTTGCCCCGTGGCGCCCGTCGACCTACTGCGAGCGCAACCGCTACGACCGGGTGGAGGACGCGCCGGACTGGAACACCTTCATGCAGGGCCTGCACCCTGAGCTGAAGGACTGGGACGTCTCCACCAACGGCGACCAGGCCGAGATCAAGGCGGTCTGCGAATACCGGCAGGATGAAAAAAACAGCGTCCTCGTCCGTTACACCTACCGCATCGGGCGGGACGGCATCATGAAGGTCTCCTTCACGGCGGATATGGAATTGGATGTACCGGAATTGCCGGAGATCGGCCTGACCTTCAGGATCCCGGCCGGTCTCAACCGGCTGATCTGGATGGGGCAGGGCCTCATCGATTCGGTCCCCGGCAAGACCGCCGCCACCTGCTTCGGCTGGTGGGCGGCCAATCCCGATTCACCCGCCGCCACCGGCACCAAGTCCGGCCTGGAATGGGCCAAGCTCGATTATCCCGGCGGCCAGCAGCTGTACCTGCACGGTCAACCCGGGATACGTCTGGAAACGGACGGGGAGGACGGCTATGTCCTGCGGGTCCTGACCCACATTGGCGGGGCCTGGACCAAGAACGGGCCGCCGGAGAACCCGGACTGGCACCTGGACCTGTCCAAACAGACCAAATTCGATGGAAGCTTTACCATCATCCCCACCTGGCACGGGTCCATGTAGCCTTCCGCCATCTTATATCCTGTTGACTAAAAGCACTTAAGTTAATTGAAACTCTGCACCCCGTTATGACAGAAGAGAGACCCTCGAACACGCGCCTCCTGTTCTCCGGATTGGCTTTGGGATTCCTCGTTGGAGCCGGACTGATGGCCTGGATGTTTTCCGTCATTGCCGCCAATTCACAAAATTCCGGAAGCGGCCAGGTGGTCCTTAAACTGGGCCATGCCCTGGACCAGGAACACCCGGTCCATGTGGCCATGGTCCATATGTCGGAACGCCTGGGGGAACTCTCCGGGGGAACCATGACCATCGAGGTCTACCCCAATGGCCAGCTGGGCTCCGAGACGGACTGCATCGAGCAGGTCCAGCGGGGGGCCCTGGCCATGATGAAGACCTCGACCGCCCCGATGGAAGGCTTCATTCCCGAGATGGCCCTCTTCGGCCTCCCCTACCTGTTCCGGGACGAGGAGCATTACTGGAACGTGCTCAACGGGGAGATCGGCCAGGAATTGCTGGAGAAGGGGGTCCGCAACGGGATGCGGGGCATCTGCTACTACGATTCCGGGAGCCGCAGTTTCTATACCACCAAGAAGCCCATCCTTTCCCCGGCGGACCTCAAGGGACAGAAGATCCGGGTTATGCGCAGCAAGATGTCGATGGACATGATCTCGCAGATGGGCGGTTCGCCGACCCCGATTCCCTGGGGCGAGCTTTACACCGCCCTGCAGCAGGGGATGGTCGACGGGGCCGAGAACAACGCCCCCAGCTTCTATACCAGCCGCCACTTTGAAGTCTGCAAATTCTACTCGCTGGACCAGCACACCCGGATTCCGGACATCGTGCTCTTCAGCCAAAGCATCTGGGACAACCTCACCGAGCAGCAACAGGCCTGGGTCCAGGAGGCGGCCGACGAATCGGTGGAATTCCAGCGCCAGCTCTGGAAGGAGCAGACCGCCGAGAACCTGACGCAGCTGGAGGAGGCCGGGGTCAAGATCTACCATCCGGACAAGGAACCGTTCCGGGAAATCGTCAAGCCGCTTTACGCCCAGTTTGAGGGCACCGAAATCGGGGAATACGTGAAGCGAATCCAGGCTGTCCAATGAAGATGCTCCATGCATTCCACAAATCTGTCAGGGGGGTCCTCAAGGGCACCGAGGTCCTCGTCTGCCTGACCCTGGCCTTCCTGGTGCTCGATGTCCTCTGGGGCGTCTTCACCCGTTTTGTGCTGGATGAGCAGAGCCGCTGGACCGAGGAGGTGGCCATTTACCTGCTGATCTGGGTTTCGCTCATCGGCGCGGCCGCCACCTACTACGAGAACGGCCACCTCGGGGTGGATTACCTGGTCCAGAAATGGGATGCCCGGACGCGCCGGGTGGGCGAGTTTATCGTCCACGTGATTGTCCTGCTTTTCTCCATCTACGGGCTCCTTTACGGAGGCTGGCAGCTGGTTTCCGAATCGATGCGCACGGGGCAGGTTTCCGCGGCCATTGAAGTGCCGATGGCCCTGGTCTATTCGGCAGTGCCGGTCAGCGGCGCCTTCTTCACCCTTTTTGCCGTGGACCGCCTGGTCGGCTTCTTCAGCGGGGATGAGGAGGATTTCCACGACACTTCAGCCATGGAGGTAGACTGATGGACCTGCAAGTCACCCTGCTTTTGGTAAGCTTTGTCGTCCTTCTGCTGCTCAACGTGCCGATCGCGATTTTCGGGGTTCTCGTGACCTGGTGGGTTGTTCCCAAGGCTCCGGTTCTCGAAGAGCAACACCGGATTGACTACGGCGGCGTCGCAGTCTTGTCGGTCGGCCT
>CAJXMX010000044.1 GCA_913056355.1 uncultured Opitutales bacterium | reverse complement strand
CAGCCAACCGTCGGGACAATCAGTCCGTCCAGGAAGTAGCCCTGCCAGACCAGACCGATGGATTCGCGAACCGATTCCTTCTCGTTGTAGCGGCTGACCAGCTGCTCGAGGTCGCCGGCATCGGCATTCAGCACCTGGGCCGGGCGTTCTACCCATCCGAGGTAGTTGTCCGGGTTGCTCGACTGCGTGGAGTTCGGCAAACCTTCCCAAGTGGTGAACTGCGCGGCCGGGTCGACATAGCTGGGCGCATTCGGGTCGAAGGAGGGCTGCCACTGGCCGATGAAGATATCGGTGGCGAAGGTGCCCTTCGGGGTGTAGTTGGTCATCACCGGAGGCAGGTTCAACCCGCTGGCACTGGTGATGGAGGGGTCGGTCAGCGGATCCGTCAGGTAGATGATCGGGGTCACGCCACGGGGGCTGGCCGAGAGATCGGCGTTGCCGTGTCCCTCACCGTACTGCCAGGCGGCCCAGTCGTAGGCCGTGCGGGTCGGATAGTAGGAAGCAGCGGTAGTATTGGTTTCATCACGGGTCAGCAGACCGGTGAAAATGTGCTTGCCAATCAGGTGGGCCAGCCAGCCGTCCTCGTCAAAAACATCGGAGGCGCGGAATTCACCGAACATCGTGCCGCGGTAGTTGGTGTACTCCGTGGTGTTGATGTTGTTCTCGGAGAAGCTGCCACCGGTAATGGCGGCACCCGCCATCGGGTTCGGATACTGCTGCCCTGCCGGCCAGTCCGGATACGGATAGGAATAGGTGCTCGGGTCGATGAAACCGAATTCTTCACCGACGCCCGCTTCCGGGTCATAGTTCGGGTCCGGAACGCGCTCGTAATGGGCCAACTGGCTGGTCAGGTTCTTGTTGATGTCAATCCCGATGTAGGGGGAATTCCAAGTGTGGCCTTTGCGCATCTGGTTGAACTGTTCGTTGTAGTAGTACAGTTCAAAACCGAAGCGGTCATCCCAGAAGGTCTGGGAGACAGAGAGGTCGATGGTTTCCCAGTCGGTCAGCTCGCGCTTGTTGTCGCCGTCGATCAGTTGCTCGTAGAAGTTGAAGATCGTCGGGTCGGTCAGGACAAGGTCCTTGTAGTAGCTGCGGTTGGCCAGGGGCCAGAGATCCGGATTCACCTGGTTCACCAGCCTGGTGTACTGGTTCAGGGCGGCCGGGCGGTGCAGCTGGCCGTAGGGATAGGCGATGATGTCGTCCTGCTCGCCGTTGACGTCGATACCGCCGACAGTGGACGGACGGGCGCGGGCCGCCCAGAAGGGATCGCTCTCACCGTTGATGTAGAACAGGCCGATGCCGCCGTTGTTGAGGGGACCGGAATCGATTTCACCAACCGCGTAGACGATGGTCTCGAAGGGATTGGGCGTGTCACCGGGCCATCCGCCGCGACCGGGGCTGCCGTAACCGGCTACGTCCCAAAGATACGGATCGAGCACTTGCTTGCCGAGGCCGATCAAGTCGTCTTCACCATCGCCGGCGATGTCTTCGAACCACAGCGAGATGGCGTCGATCGGCGGGAGGATGCGGGGGTTGTTGGCCTCGATGTCAACGGTTTCGTAGGAAGCCCGGATGTTCAGCTTGCTGGCCCAGCTCTTCGGAAACAGCTGCGGCGTGAAGCTGGCTGTAGCGAAAAACCGCTCGTCATCCGTGAAGGCCGGTTCCTGCTGGTATTCCTTGTTGCTGATCAGGCCGGCGCCGCGAACGGCGAGGAGGTCGTCGATCAGCTCGACATTGAGGTCCATGACAAAACGGACCGAACCGTAGCTGCTGAGTTCATTTTCGACCTTGCCGAAAATGCCGTCCATGCTGGCCACGATTGTATTGGAATTGATAATACCGGACGGGCTGCCGACCCCGAAGAGGATGGAGTTCGGGCCACGCTGGATTTCCACGCGGTCAATATTGTAGGAGTCCCACCAGGTGTTGGTCAGAAAGTAGTTGCGGGTGTTGTCAGCTGTTTCCAGACCACGGACACGGGTGTTGTTGTTCGGAGCGAGAAGGGCCGCGCGGTCGCTGATGCCCTGCTCGTTGCCGAAGCCCCCGAAGTTACCGTAGAGACCGCCGACTTCCGTGTTGGTAGTGTATACCAACAGGTCTTCGTTACTGGTCGAACCGGTGTCCTTGAGGAATTCCGCCGTGACCACAGACAAGGGGGTGGACAGGTCCCGCAGGTCCGTCTTGATACGGGTACCGGCGAGGGTGGAGGTTGCGAGGTATCCGTTTGTCTCCTGATCCGTCACAATGAACGGAGACAACTCAAACACCTCTTCATCTTCATCAACGTCCGTCTGTGCGTGTGCGAGGGGCAAACACACAACGGTGGCACTGAGCAAAGCCGCCCAGCGAAGCTTGGTGTAGTAGTGATTCATCTATTGTAGTATTTGGAGTTACTGGGAGTTGGAGGCTCCCGGAGTTCCGGAGTTTCGTGTGGATTGTAGCACTATTGGGACTCATTCAGACATGAGAAAAATTGGCTTTCTCCTGTGAATGCTGGTACTTTGATTTATAGTTAAACTAAAAGACTTCAAGCAAATTCCCGGGAAGTAGGAGAAGGAAATTGGTTAAGTCGAGGTTCAGGGTAAAAAAAATCTGCCGGGGGGCAATAAAAATGCCATTGAGTGCACCTTCCCGGGGGTAAAATCCCTATGCCGTTCAAGGGGAATTGCCTGTCACCCCCTCGCCCCTATGCCTTTCAAGGGGAATTGCCTGTCACCCCCTCGCCCTTCGACAAGCTCAGGGCACCACTCGGCCCGCCCGGACAAGCCGGGCGGGCCGAGTGGTGCGGGCGGCGGGAATCGAACCCGCCCTTCAAGCTTGGGAAGCTCACGTACTACCGATATACTACGCCCGCCTGAAAAGGCACTGAAGAGAACGGGGAAGCGGGGGTTTGGCAAGCCGGAATTACTGGGTGCCGCCGGTATGGCAATCGCTGCAGAGGAGACCGGAGACATCGCCGTCGGGGTGCTCGAACTCGAGGCCGGCGGGAGCCAGCTCGAGGAGCTGATCCCCGGTTCCCTGCGCCAGGATGGTGTGGCAGGAATTGCAGCCGTTGGCCTGGAGGGGCGAACCATCCTCGGCGTTGTAATGCTCGCCGCCATGGCAGCGGAAGCAGCCCGGCCAGTTCTTGTGGCTGATATTCTGGGGATAGTGGGACCAGTCCGCATTCATTTGCGGGTAGAAATTCTCGTCATAGATGCGCTGCACCTCGCCGATGACGTCATCGAGCCCGTCCTGGCCCGCGTATTCCTCCTCCAGTCCGGTGCGAATGGCCTCGTGAGCTTCCTCGGTACTTTCATAACCGGCCTCCAGAAGGGTCACCGCATTGTATTTCAGGTAGGCGAAGGAACGGTCCAGGCGCTTCAGGGCGAAGGCTTCGTCAACGGCGTCGTTGGGGCTGTTGAGGATATGTGCCGGACGGTTGTGGCAGTCGATGCAGTCCATGGTCCGGATCTCGACCTCGCCCAGTTCCTCCAGGCTGTCCACGCCGTCGCGCAGGAAAACGGACTGCCCTTGTCCTTCCCTGGTCAAACGGACCCAGGGGATGTCCTGGCGATCCTCGTCAAGGGCCACGTACTCGACCTTGTTGCGCGGATCGGTGTGCCAGTGGATGCCGTCCACCTGGCCGAGGCGTGGATCCCCTCCCCCGACCTTGAGGATCAGGCGCACCGCGAAGGGCGAGTTCTCCTCATCGCTGAGGTACTGCTGGTACATGCGGTCCAGGTTGCCGGTAAAGACCTGGGGCCAGTGGCATTTCTCGCAGGTATCCTGGGCCGGGCGCAAATTCTTGATGGGGGTTTCCACCGGACGGGGCACCTTGTTGGCGATGGTCGCATAGACCTGGTAAAGCCCGTCGATCTTGGCTTTGACATACCAGGTGGCCCCGGAACCGATATGGCACTCCACACAGGAAACCCGCGCATGGGGGGAATTCTTGTAGGTGTTGTACTCCGGCTCCATGATGGTGTGGCAGATCTCGCCACAAAATTCCACGGACTCGGTAAAGTGGTAGGTCTGGTAACTGCCAAGCGCACTGAGGAAGAGAAAGCCGGTGGTTGCGGCGACAAAGAGGACCAGTTTCCGGCGCTCACGCGGATTGTTGAAATTGAGGGAAAAGGTGAGGAAGGAGGACTCGCCTTCCAGCTTGGATAGGTACTTGCGGTCGACAATCCACCCGATCAGCATGAAGATGAGTCCGCTGATCAGGAAAAACGGGGCGACCATGTAGGTCAGGATGCCGAGGTAGGGACTGTGGCTGGCGGCAAAAGTATCGAGAACAAAGAGGAGGCAAAAGGCGAACAACGCGCTCAGCGCAAGGACCGCCCCACAGGCGGAAATCCAATTGTTGAATTGATTGAAAATTCCCCGGCGCCGTTTGGGGGCGCCGGATTCCTGGGGGGCTGGGTCCTTCATCGCTGGGCGGAAATAATAAGGGCCTTACTTGGCCATTGCACGAATGTGGGCGACGAGAGCGTTGATCTCGTCGTCGGAGAGCTTCTTCTCAAAGGACGGCATCTTGGTGCCATCGACGCCGTTCTTGGTGTCGGCGAAGAGCTCCTCGTCGGAAACGTCAGCCAGGGTTTCGGCCTTGGTGTAGTCGCCGATTTCCAGCTTTTCGCCCAACTTGGTGTCGGCCGCACCGGTGTCACCGTGGCATTTCTTGCAGTGTTTGTCCCAGAGGCCCTGGGCATCGATGTCGCCGGCGTAACTGGTCATCGTGGCGAAGACAAGCCCGACAGCGGTCAGGATGATTTGTTTTTTCATAGATGTTTCTTTCGTTTGTGGGGTTAGAATTGTACTTGCAGGCTGCTGGTGATCATGTGGATGTCATAGTCCCGCAGGCCGGCTGAAGCGGCATCGGTCTGCTGGTAATAATTGTATCCGATTCGCGCCACGGTAAACTGGCCAAAATGAAGGATCACGGCGGCAAGGGCCTGATGCTGCTCCAGGTCGCTGCCATAAGGCACCGTCAAAGGCGAGTTGTCGATGTAGTTACTCATCTCCAGGTAATGGTATCCCAGTTCCAGGTCGATCAACTTGGAGATGACACAATAGAGATTCAGGTCCGCTTGCCAATAATCATTTGGCAGATTGACCAGAATCCCCGAGAAGGTTCCCTCGATATCGGGAGCGGGGGTCTTGGTCATGTCGTCCACCAGGTGGTAGGCGGCGGTGATGAAGAAGCGCGGATGCGGGGTCCAGGTCAGGGACTGGTTGAAGACGACCCGCTCGCGATCGGAACTTTCAATTTCCGGATGCAGGCGGTCCTGGGTATCGATGGAGGAATCCTGGAGGTCGATCCGGGTCACGCTCTTCAGGGAAGGAAGGATCTTCACGTGGAGACGGGCATTGACGTCGCGGGTGTAGAAGGTCTGGTTTTCGATGTACCCCGGATAACGCGTTTCATCGTTGGGGCTCATGATCAGTTTTTCGTATCCAAAATCGTACTTGCGGTACTTGAGATAGCCTTCCAGGGAAAGGCGGACGCGGGTCCACGGATAGTAGTTGACCCCGGTCTCCCAGGTGCCCCGGAGACGGTCAAATTCAGTGGCCCGGCTGAGCAGGTTCTCCATTGATTCGTCGTCCGGCACCACCTCGCGGCGGTCCCAGGTCTCGTCGAGGGATCCCTCCTGGGTGGCGCCCTCCACCCTGCTGTAGAGCATGGCCTTGCTGAACCCCTTGTAGCGGATTTCGAAGAAACCGGAGAGGTCGGTGGAATTCTTGCTGTTCTCGGAGCTCATGACGGCTTCCTGCCGTTCATAGCGCTGATCGCCCCAGTCGATCTGGTAGACCGTGTCCAGGTAGGAATTGAAGGCCTCGGAATCCAGCCGCTCCAGGCGGACCCCGGTGGTCCAGCGCCAGTTTCCTTCCGGTTCATAGACCAGGTTGGCATTGAAGATCCATTGCTTGAGCTTGCGCATCCCGTCCAGGTCGAGGAAGCCCCGGTCGTCAATTTGCAGGGCGGCGAATTCAAGGTCATAACTGGCCCCGGGGCCGCTGCCGAAAATCCGGCTCCCGCTGACCTCCCCGTCCAGGGTGGTGAAGGAAGCGCCCACGGAGCCGGAAAGGGTGTCCGTCAACTCGCGACGGACATATCCGGAAAGGCCGAACAAGTCGTCCTTGGAGGACTGCTCATCGGTCGTGAAGCGGTTCCGGGACGGCTGCTGGGCCGCCCGTTCGACGGAGCGGGTCCGCTCGGATTCCCGGCGCTGGAAAAAGACCCGGGCCCCGCTGCGGGTGATCCCGTCCTCGCTTTTAACCCCGAGCTCGAGGGTATTGACGGTCTCCTTGATGTCGTTCAGGGCCGGGATAATCCCGCGGGACTGGGTCCGGCCGAGAACGTATTGGTAGTCGTCCCCGAAAATGGTGCTGACGGACATTCCGTCACGGTTGAAGAAACTGTAACCGAAGTCCCACTCCACCGAATCACCGGGAATGGCCCGCAGGGTCAGTTTGAACTTGCTGATCTTCTTCGACAGCAGGTCCGGATCCAGCACCGCGAAGGTGTTCGTCGGTGGATAGTAGATACCGGCCCCGTAGTCGTAGTCGATCCAGTGCTGGAAGTCGATGTTGACGTAGAAGGACTCCGGCTTGAAGACGTCCACCGAGAGGTAGATTTCCTCCGGCTGGACCAGCCAGCGCCCGTCCATGATGAAGCGCCAGTCGGAATCGGGATCGTTGGCGTAGTAAAACCGTTGCAATCCGATCTGGTTGGCATCCTCGATGCCCAGGGTTTCAGCAACCTGGGCCGCGTTGTCATCCTCGTCGATACTGGGCGCGTTGAACCTGAAGCTGATCTCGTTCGGTTTCGGCTCCGGTTCCTCGGTGTCGCTGGTGTAGAAGTCGACCGCGGAAACCGGGACCGCCATCACCAGGCCGGCCGCCAGGGTGAACCAGGAAAGCGGGTGAATACAGGCTATTTTCATGGCATCATCCTCCTCGCCTAGAACCGCAAAGATCCGTTGACATGGGATCCGTGGACCGCCTCATGGCATCCGGCGGTCCAACAGGTACCCTGCTGGATGAAGTTGAATCCGGTATGGTCAATTCCGCCGATGAGCAGCATGTTCTGCCGTTTCTCGGTGAAGTGGCACTGCAGGCAGAGATTGGCATTGCGGACCTTGAGCATCTTGTCGTTGGTGCTGCCGTGGGTTTCATGGCAGGTGGTGCAACCATCCCTCATGGCCTCGTGCTCGAAAACGAAGGGCCCGGCCTGGGTCGGGTGACATTCGGCACAGCTGCCGCTTTCCCGGGCCAGGATGCCTTCCGCAAAGAGCTCCTTCTCCTCGTCCCCATGGGGATCGTGGCAATCCACACAGCTCAGCTGGCCGTCGGCAACCGGGTGGCTGTGCGGAAGGGAGAATTGCGCCTGGACCTCCATATGGCACTGCAGGCAGGTGGCCGGATTCCGGCCGGGATTGTGAATCAGGTGGCTTCCGCCGCCCTCCATCGAGTGAAGACCGCCGGGACCATGGCAGGCCTCGCAACCCAGCTCAAACCCGGTTTCGTCCGAAACGACGAGCCGGGCATGATTGGTGGTCAGGAAGTTCCGGCCAAGGTCCTCATGGCAGAGCATGCAGTCTTCACTGCCGACGAATTCCGCCCCTTTGGTTTGTGGTACCATGAGCACCGTCCGGTTCACCGATTGGCAGGCGATGAACACTAGGAGGACGGTGCCCAGGCATATCCACAAACGTACAACAAAGGGTGCGCGCAGGTGGGGGAGCTGAAGTTTCATTAAGTGATTCTTATAAGCACCTGTGCTAACACGGGCAATGAATTAGTTGGAAGCCTTCCAACCCTCTCCATTGTAGTTATAGAACCAGCGCTTGCCGGCGTACTTGCCGTTGTAGTAGACCCAAGTGCTGTTGTTGACATCGTACATCAACGGGTAGATGTCCGGGGTCGTGTAGCGCCAGATTCCGCCACGGTAGTCGTAGAGGAGGACCTGGTCGCCTTCACCCTGCTGGACATAGAGGTCGCCGTGCTCGAAGTGGTAGATCCAGCCCGGTTCCGAGACGCGCTCGGTGCGCGGGGCATAGAATCCGAACCACTGGGAGTAGAACCACTCGCCACCGGCCGGGACATTGATCCCGCCGAGGACGCCGTTCATGGGGTCGGCCATGTCGTTGATGGAAGCCCGCAGAAGACCGGCGGCATAGCGCGGATTGTGAATCCCGTGGCTGCCGTCTTCTTCCACAACGAGGTAGTTGTAGAGGGCCTGTTTGGCCTGAAGGGTCCAGTCGAAGTCGGAAGTGTACTCGTAGACCGGCTCACCGACTGGCGGCAGGTACATGGCGAGGGCTTCGATGAGGTGGTGGATTTCCGTCTGCACACCTTCGACGGCGCCGTCGTAATTGTAGTCAACGGTCTCGAAGTTGAAGTCCTCGATCGGGCCGTGGCAATCCTGACAGACGCCAACCATGTCCACGTCATCGGAAGGATCATCCGGCGTTCCGCCATCCCAGACGGGCTTGAAGGTGTGGCCGCCGGCTTCGAACTGGGCCGGGTCTCCGGAGGGGATGGCCTGCATGTGACAGCCGATGCAGCTGTTTTCCACGGCGTAGGCGTGGGCGGAGGGACCGCCGCGTACCTTGCCGTCATACTCGATACCATTGGTGCCGTGGAACAGGTCGCCCTGGACGCCGTAGTGCGGTCCGAAGTGGGAGGAAACGTTGCCCTGGACATAATCCTCGCCATTGCGACGACTCATATGGCAGTTCATGCAAAGCTTGCCGGCGCCACCGGCGGTAATGACGTCGCCATTTTCAAGGGTGACCGGATCGGTGGTCCGCAGCTGGCCGTGGTGGTCGGCGTTGTGCGGGTCGTGGCAGGCCGCGCAGGAAATGGCTTCGTAGTCGGTGCTGACATTGTCCCAGCCGGCAAGAGTCTGGACAAAGCCCTTGGCACTGTGGCAACGGACGCAGCCGTCGCGGCCTTCGCCGGTCGGATATTCCGTCACCCGGGCGTGGGTCGAATTGAGCCATTCCTTGCTCTTGCTGTGGTAGGGTTCCTCGTCGTGGCACTGGCCGCAATCACCGGCATTGTAGCTGACGGCGATGCCCATCGGGTTGCCGCTGTGCATGCTTCCGGCGCCATGGCAGGCTTCACACTGGATGCTGGCCTTGTTCTTGAGCTCGGCCGGCAGGGCGTCCCAGTTGCCCGGTTCGAGGGTTTCCGGCCAGGTCCAGCCGATTTCGCGGGCGACCGCGTAGAAATTGCCGTTGTCGGCGTCCGGGACATGTCCGCCCAGGACGTGGCATTCCACACAGCCTTCGCTGTAGTGGTCGCTCTTGATGCCGTCGATGGCTTCCTGGAAGAAGGAGGCGTGTCCGGTGTCGATCCAACCGGTATCGCTGTTGACACCACCGAAAGTCTGGTCGGAGTGGCAGCGGGCACACTCGGGCCACTGGGCGGCTCCACCGTCCATGACCCCGACACCGACATAGTTGGCGCCGGCCACGGTCCCGTTCAGGACGATCGATCCGGAATCGGTGGTGACGATGGCCTGGACTTCGTAAAATCCTTCCACGTCGGGTTGCAGGTAGGCCCGGCCGGCCAGATCAAGGACCAGGCGGTCACCGGGGGAATAAATCGGCATATCGTCCGGAATCGGGGAATCCTCGATGTCGGCGGTGGAGGCGGGAACGGCCAGGGGCGGCACCACGCTCCACTCGACGCTCTGGACCACGGTCCCGCTCGGCACAAGGGCTTCCAGGTATACGGGTTCGCCGATCCCGACGGTCATGAGACCTCCGGAGGCATGCAGGTCTTCGGGCAGGAGGCCGAGAGCGCTCCAGTCGTGAATTTCCTGTGGAGTAAGCGGACGAGCCGCGATACGGGCTTCCTGAGCCTGACCAATACTGGCCACGGCGGTGAGAGCAAGGGCGGCCGCCAAAATGGATTTAAGGCCGCGGAGGGTTATTTGACCGGTCATTTTCATGGATATATATATCTTAGGAGCTATTAAAATCATTAACTCAATGCGGACGGATTATAACTAAAACGAATAGCGGCGTAGTGAGTATAGGTGCTCATGTTTGGTAATTTTTTAACGCCCGCGAAAGGGCTAAAATTACCATCCGGACAGGCGCGGCCCAACCGGGGGATCCGATCCGGCAGAAGGATGCGTGCCCCGGGGCACGCCAGGCGGCGGGGAACGGCTCCCCGCGCGGGCTAGAGCTGGTGCTCTTCCCGGTACTTGGCCGGGCTCATCGCCTTGTAGCGGCGGAAGACCTTGGAAAAATAACTCTGGTCGCAGAAGCCGGTCTCGTTGGCGATCTCGGCGAGGGTCTTGCTGGAGCGGACGAGGAACTTGCAGGCCCGCTCGATGCGGTACTGGTTGAGCAGATCGGTAAAGGTCCGGCCCTTCTTTTCACGGATCAGCCGGGAAAAATGACTGGGGCTGATGCCGACCGCCCGGGCCACCGATTCCCGGGTCATTTCCTCGCGGATATGTTCCTCGAGATAGGTGGTGGCCTTCTCGATCAGGAGGTCGTCCGGATCCTTGGGCTTCAGCCGGGCCATTTTCAGGAGGCGCTCCTTGAGCAGCTCGAGGATCGGGAATATGTCCTGGTGCTCGCGGACCTTGGCCACCTGGTCCACGATAAACCCGGCCTCGGAGAGGCAGGTGTAGGAATCCAGGCCGGCCTCGATGCTCTGCCGCTTGGCCTTGTAGACGAGATCCCCAAGCACGCCCCGCAGCAGGTCCAGGGGCAGGAACGGGCATTCCGAGAAAGCGGCCTTGATTTCCGTGAAATGCTCCTCGGCCTGGTCGAATTCAGCGGTCTGGAGGGAAGCGATAAAGGCCTTGCCGTGCAGCTCCAGGTTCTGGTGGAGCCGCTGGAAGGAATTGCGGTAAAGGAAGCGGTGAACGTTGGAGAAGTCCGGCGAATCCGGCCCTTTGAGGTCGGGCAGGATCTTGTGCTCCTGCATCAGCCGGTACAGCTCCGCACAGGCCTCCTGGAATTTCTCGCGGTCGCTGACCTGGACCTGCTGCTCGCCGCCGATGACCACCAGGCCGCCCACGGTCTTGCCCTCCACGGCGAAGGGCAATCCCCACAGGATGTAACCCTCATGGCAGGTATCGATGCAGACCTTGCCGGTCCGCAGGGATTCCATGACGATCTGTTCACGGCAGTCCCGGCAGGAGTGCAGGCAGGGAAACTTCTCGCAATCGGGCAGGCCCATCTGGATGGAGCCGTTGATATCGGACAAAACCAGGCTGTACCCGGTTCTGTTTTCATATGTTTCCTGCAGCTCCCTGAAAAAGGCCGGATTGAAGGTACCATTCAACATGGGCGGATGCGGGATTAATCCTGACCTCCGGCGAGCTGAACTGGCAACGCTTTTTCTCACGCGCTGCGCTCCTTGAAAACCTTGACCGGGAACAGCCATTCCAGACCGATCACGGCGAACTGGGTAAACCAGAAGACCAGCAGCCAGAAGAAGGCGCTGTCCATGAACCCGTAGGAATGCAGGCCGACGCCCAGCATGTTGGTCCCGAACCAGGACCAGGCGGTGATGATGTTTCCGACAATGGCCAGGTTGACCAGGCCGCGGGTCTTGACCAGGCCGCTGCGCAGGGCGTGCAGGATGAGGGCGGTCCAGAGGACGATCATGAGGGCGCCGTTTTCCTTGGGATCCCAGCCCCAGAAGCGCCCCCAGGACTGGTCGGCCCAGATGCCGCCGAGGACGGTTCCGACAAAGCTGAAGAGGAGTGCGAAACAGACCGCGCCGTAAACCATGCGATGGAAGGACTTCTGCATCTCGTCCGACATGCCGCGGCGGAACCAGCCGTAGAAGGTGTAGATCAGGCCCAGGAAACCGGCCAGGAAGGTGGCCCCGTATCCCATGGTGATGGTGATGACATGGGTGCTGAGCCAGAAATTGGAATTCAGGACCGCACGCATCTTCTCCATGGTATCCCCGCTCCCGGAAAGGTGGTGGGCCACCAGGAGGGTCAGGAAACCGACCACGGCCGCGGCCAGGGAACCGACGCCCTTGCGCTGGAAGTACTCGAAAATGAGGCTCAGGAGTACCGCCACCCAGCCGACAAAGACGGCCGAGGAGTAGAGGTTGGTCACCGGGGCGTAACCAGTGATGAGGACCCGCAACACCAGCCCGAAGGTGTGGATGGCAAATCCGACGCCGAGAATCCCCATGGCCGGCGGCAGGAACAGCCGCGGGGAAAACTGCCAGCCGAGGAAGACCAGCAGGGTCACCAGGACATAGAGGCTGAGGGCGACGATAAAGGGCTGGCTCTGGCTGAAGTAGTATTCCAGGCCGGGCCGGGCACCGGCCGGGTCCGGGACCTGCCGGGCCAGCTCCGTGGCGGCCTGCAGGAAGGCGGCCGGGTCCCCGTTCTGGCGGGCGTCGGCAAGCCGACCCAGGAGCGCCATTTCCGGGGGAAGCCCCCCGTTCATGGGAATGCCCTGGACCATGTAGTCGCCGGGAGTCCAGTAATGGCCGTCCGCATAGACCAGGAAGAGCGGCGAACGGGACATCTGCTGGAGCATTTGCATGTGCATCCGCAACTGCATCGGCGTTTCCTCGGCGGACATCTGGTTGCCGGACTCGACAAAACGGCGGGCCGCCTCCATGACGCTGGCTTCCACGGACTGGTAGAAGGCCGAAACGCTCCGGGGCTGTGACAGCGGATAGACGGTCTGGGAAATGAGCTGGTACTGGATCAGGTTGCCGAAGAGCCGGTTGATGGCCGACTCGTACGAAGTCCGGTTCTTGCTGTCCTGGTCCACCATCCGGGACTGTTCCTGGATCTGGGCCAGGTACGGCTCGAGGTCGTTGTAGCTGAAATACTTCTTGGTCCCGGCCTCCAGGCCGAACATGCCCAGGATGTCCGGGTGGTCGATCCGGAAGACCGGCATCTTGTTCGATTCCTCGCGGTCGAAGACCAGGTCCAGCATCCATTCCACCGCCGGCACCTTGTGCTTCTCGTAGTAGACCGACTGCTTGCCGCGCATCAGCATCAGGGTCTGCCGGGCCACGGAATCAAGCGGCTTGATGCGCCCGCCTTCCTGGACCGGCATGCGCCCGAGGACCGCCTCCGCCGAGTGGTCCGGGCGGACCAGCGGCTTGAAGACCGGCCAGACCATGGCCAGGGCGATTAACCAGATAACGATAACACCAATCCTTTTCATTTCTTGATCCTCCGGACCATCTTGTAGCCAGCGATGCTGAATTGATATAGCAGACCCACCGATACGATGATGCAGGCGATGTAGGGAATCAGCCAGCCGGGATTCTTGACCACTTGGAACATCGAGGCCGTATCCTGCTTGGCGAAGGAGGCCTGGTAGAAGGTCAGCCCCTCGAAGCGCAAGGGATTGTTCATGAAGACCATGACCTCCTTGGATTCATTCTTGGCCGGATACTCGACGCGGACCCTGCTGGCGAAATTGCTGGGAATATTGGTTCCCGGGTACCGGTCGTGGGTGAAGTCGAGCAGGGTCACCGAGAACGGCAGCGGGGTCTGCTTGAAGCGCAGGCCCACGGCATAGGCCTGGCCGTCCACATTGAAGGTCTGCTCGGGAAAGCGGTCCTCGAAGACGTTGGAGACCAGCCAGGTCCCCAGACTCTGGCCATTGTTGACGATCTCCACCACCGCGGTGCGGATGTCCCGCTGGTCATTGCTGCGGAAAGAGGGAATCCCGCGAACCCCGAGGCTCATCTGGACGCCCAGCCCTTGCGTGACCCCAAGGCGCAAATCCGCCTGCATCGGGCCCACCTGCTTGATCTCGGCATTGCCGAAGACCTCGTTGATCCTGAGCTGGAACGGGAAGGGCGGCTGAATGGTTTCGCCCTTCTCGAGATTTTCGTAGTTAACGGAATAGACGCCCCGGGTACCGTCCGGATTGAGCTTGGCCAGGTAGAGTTCGTCCTCGTGGAAGCTGCGGAGGAAGTTGGAGGTGTCCCCCTCGTCGAGCCACATGTAGTTTTCCTCCTGGAAGATGTTGGTCACCAGCTGGCCGACCAGGAGCATGATGACGCCGATGTGGATCAGGCTGATGCCGAGGATGGACCAGCGCGGACGCCAGAAGCGGATATGACCGGCGATCAGGTTGACCGCCAGGAGGGGGCCGAGAAGATAGCCTCCCGGCAAGGGAACAGGGATCCATTTCAGGAAATTCCCCCAATGCCAGAACTCGGGATAGCGCCAGATGACAATCAGGCTCTCGAAATAGAGCTTCTGGGCATCGCGGATCCCCATCCGGACCTGGTCCAGGGTACCGAAAAAGACCAGGAGGACGGAAAAGGCCAGGAGAACCACCGTCAGGCGGAGGGAGCCCAGCCCTTTGGCCAGGTTTTTGAGTTTTTCGCGCATGGCGGGCAGGCCGCTAGAATTTGACGGTCTGGAGGAAAGCCTCGTACTTGTCCTTCTGCGCACCTACTGACGCTTCGGGACCCATCAATTTGAAGAACCAGGTCTGGCCGGCATTCGGGACCGCGGTGACAATCATGCGAACCGCTGTTCCGTCCTGGCCCATCCCTTCCGGACCGGTCAGGTCGACCTGCCAGGAGGCGATTCCGGAAACGTCCAGGTCCGTGATGAAGTCGGGCGCGGCGGCCGGGTCAACCGGCCCCAGACCGACCTGGCGGCGCCAGCGGTTGAGGTTGGCCAGTTGTCCGCCGACATCGCCGGGAAAGGCGCTGACCGAGACATCGGCCACCTGGTCCGGCGGGCTGCCAGCCTGCAGGGCCATGATGACCATCGAGGAAGGCGGCTTCTGGCTCCAGCCTTCCGGAAGCTGGAAGGTGAAGCCCGGTCCGCCCGCGGCGGGCTGCTGGGCCGCATTCACCGCCGGCATGGCCGGCTGCGTCGGCTGGGCCGCCGGGGCCGCAGGCTGGGACTGGACGGTGTCCGTCTCGTAGTATTCCGGTTCATCCTTGCTGCAGCCGGAAAGCAAAGCTCCCGTCATGAGAGCCGGAATGAGACCCGTCCGGAGGATCTTCCGAAACCGGGCAGATCCGCGTTCATCACGCTGATGGTCAGTGTTCAGGTAAGGGGGCATGGGGTGAAGTTAGTAAAGCGCGGGGAGCGTAGTCAAGATCAGGTGGCATCAGGAACGCTAATACTGCGATTTTTTTTATTCAGACAAGTTAATCGCAATTCCGCCGGCCCTCCAAGGCGCTGCGCAAAGTGGTGGCATCGGCGAAGGGAATCCCGCCTCCGCTGGGCAGTCCAAAGCCGATCCGGCTGACCCGGAGGCCGCGTCCGGCCAGGATTTCCTCCTGGATGTAATGGCAGGTGGCCTCCCCCTCGATGTCGTTGGAGACGGCGAGGATCACTTCCTCGACCGGCAGCTGGTCCAGCCGTCCGGAAAGACCGGCCAGGTTGAGCTGTTCCGGCCCCACCCCGTGGATCGGGGACAATTTTCCCTGCAGGACATGGTACAGGCCGCGGTAGGGGCCGGCCCGCTCCATGGCCCGGAGGTCGGTGACGGTTTCCACGACGCAAAGGATGGCCCGGTTCCGGCTGCCATCCGCGCAAACCTCGCACACATCCCCCTCGCAGAGGTTGCCGCAGTCGGGACAGGCATGCACCGAATCCCGGGCCTGGGCCAGGACGGCCATCAATTCTTCACAGGCCCCGGGCTGTTCGACCAGCAGGTGGAGGGCCAGTCGCTCGGCGGAGCGGTAACCCAGGCCGGGCAGCCGTTTCAGGCATTGTTGCAGCAACTCGAAGGAGCTGGACACAGGGAATCCGTAGAGGGGCTCACATGCCGGCCATGCCGGGAATCTGGAACTCGGAAGTGAGGGCCTGCATGGCCTCCTCGCTTTTCGCAGAGGCCTCCTTGAGGGCGTTCTGGACCGCTTCCAGGATGGTCTCCTCGACGAAGGCGGCATCCTCCTTGAGGAACTCCGGATCGAGCTTGATGCGCTTGATCTCGGACTGGAGGGAAACGGTCACGGTAACCGCCCCGCCTCCGCTGGAGACTTCCATGTCCTGCTGGCCCAATTCTTCCTGCAGAGCGGACATTTTCTTCTGCAGCTTGGCCATCTGCTTCATCATTTTACCTAAACCTGCCATAGGCGGGCAACGGTTCCCCAGCCTTCAGGCAAAGTCAAGCCTGCCTCACCGGGCTTTCCAACGCGGGGCAAAACGCCGGGCGGTCTCGACATGGAGGCGGATTCCGGTGGCCAGCAGATCGTCATTGAAATCAAAGGCCGGATGATGGCAGGCCGGATTGTCGGTGACCCCCTTCGGACAGGAGGGCAGGAAATAGAAAAAGGACGGCACCTCCCGGGCGTAGAAGGCGAAATCCTCCCCGGCCATGACGGGAGGCACCTCCACCACGGACCCGCTGTCGCCGGTCTCCTTGAGGATCTCCAGGAAGACCTCCTCCAGTTCCCGGCTGTTGACCAGGACCGGATAACCGATGTCGCAGCGTATTTTCACTTCGGCCCCGTGGGCCTTCGCCACCTCGGTGACCCGTTTTTCCAGGCCCGCCTTGAGCTGCTCCAGGATCTTCATGTCGAGGGCCCGCAGGGTTCCGGTCAGCCGGGCCGTCCGGGGGATTATATTGAAGGCCGATCCGGCATGGAACTGGGTCACGGAAAGCACCGCCGAGGAAATGGGATCCACCGAGCGGGAAACCAGTCCCTGCAACTGGCTGACGATGCAGGACCCGATATAGACGGGATCAACACAGAGGTGGGGAAAGGCGGCATGCCCCCCGTGCCCGAGAATCTCGATGTCGAAGGTGCCGGTGCCGGCCATGCAGGGACCACTGACATAGGCGATGGGACCGATCTCCATGTCCGGTACCGGAAAGTTGTTGTGCAGCCCGAAAACCGCTTCCACCGGCGGATCCTGCAGGACCCCTTCCTCGACCATCCGGCGTCCGCCTCCCCCGCCCTCCTCGGCGGGCTGGAAAATGCACTTCACCGGTCCGGGCAGGTCGGCCGCCATCCCGGCCAGGATCCGGGCCGCCCCGGCCAGCATGGCGGTGTGGCCGTCGTGCCCGCAGGCATGCATCCTGCCGGGGTCCCCGGAGGCCCACTCCACCCCGCTTTCCTCCTCGATCGGCAGGGCGTCCATGTCGGCCCGCAGGCCCACGCAGGGACCGGGGCGATCCTTCCCGATGAGCACCGTCAGGCCGGTCCCGGCAATCCCGCTGCGGATCTCCAGTCCCGGGACCCCGTGCAGGAATTCCTTCACCTTGCCGGCCGTCCGGTGCTCCTCGAAGGCCAGCTCGGGATGGCGATGCAGGTCGTGCCGCAGCTCAAGGACCTCCGGCAGGATGGATTCAATCAGGCTCTTTAAGTGCGCGTTGCTCATGTTGCGATGCCTGAACATACAGGCGTCCATGATCCTTGACCACCATGGCCGGGACTGGCAATTCAATCCTGCGCGGGGGGCTGCGCTTCCTTGTGCTTCCCTTCCACCGGCTGCATGCGGTTGATCTGGGCCCCCCGGACAAATCCATTCTGGATGGCCCAGATGATCAGCTCCGGGGTGCTGCGGACACCCAGCTTCCCCATCACGTTGCGGCGATGCCCCTGGACCGTGGCCACGGCCAGGCCCAGCTCGCGGGCGATGCGCTCGTTGCTCAGCCCCCGCCCGAAAAGCTTCAGCAACTGCTCCTCGCGGGGCGACAGGGTCTTGTAGAAGGCCGTCGACTCGCGCACCAGGTCGCGGAAGGACTTCTCCACCCGGTCCGAATAGTAGGTGCGCCACTGGCTGATCACGTTCACCGCACGCTCCAGCTCCTCCCCGCTGGTCTCCGCCTTGTCCAGGGCGCCCATGACCCCGCTGCGCTTCAGCCGCACCACCGGGTAGTTCTCCACGTGCGCCGTCAGGACCAGGATCCGCGTCGTCGGCCGGCGCGCCACCTGGCGGTCCACATACTCCAGCCCCTCCCCGTCCGGAAGATCCAGGTCCAGCAGGACCAGGTCCGGGTTCCGGCCGCGGCTCAGCCGATGCGCCTCGGCCAGGCTGGCGGCCGCCCCGATTACCTCGAAGCCCGCCTTGACCAGCCAGTCGGTCAGGAATTCGCGGAACATTTTCTGGTCCTCCACCACCAGTACCGTCTCAATATTCATAACGGTTCCTAGCGTAGGCAATACAGCCGTCCTGCCAGCCACAATTCCTAACAAAATTAAGGTAAGCTAAAGGATTGCCAGGGCGCGGCTGGCTGGCAGAGTGGAGGGTCCGCAGCTGGGGCGGAGCCGGCTAGTAGCGGTAGTGCTCGCTCTTGTAGGGCCCGTTGACCCCGACGCCGATGTAGGAGGCCTGGTCGTCGCTGAGTTTGGTCAGGCGGGCGCCGATCTTCTCGAGATGGAGCCGGGCCACTTCCTCGTCCAGGTGCTTGGGCAGGATGTAGACGCCGGGAGTGTACTTCTCGAGGCTTTTCCACAGCTCGACCTGGGCCAGGACCTGGTTGGTGAAGCTGTTGGACATGACGAAGCTGGGATGGCCGGTGGCGCAACCGAGGTTGACCAGGCGCCCCTCCGCCAGGAGGTAGATGGAGCGTCCGTCCGGGAAGGTGTACATGTCGACCTGCGGCTTGATATTGGTCTTCTTGATCCCGGGAATCTTCTTCAGCTTGTCGACCTGGATCTCGTTGTCGAAGTGGCCGATGTTGCAGCCGATGGCCTGGTCGGCCATCTGCTCCATGTGCTCCTTGCGGATGATGTCCTTGTTGCCGGTTGTGGTGACGTAAATATTACCCCAGCCAAGGGTGTCCTCAACGGTCAGGACCCGGTAACCTTCCATGGCGGCCTGCAGGGCGCAGATCGGGTCGACCTCGGTCACCACGACCTGGGCCCCCATTCCCTTGAGGGCCACGGCGCAGCCCTTGCCGACGTCCCCGTAGCCGCAGACGACGGCCACCTTGCCGGCGATCATGACGTCGGTGGCCCGCTTGATGCCGTCGACCAGGCTTTCCCGGCAGCCGTAGAGGTTGTCGAACTTGCTCTTGGTGACGGAGTCGTTAACGTTGATGGCCGGGACCAGGAGCGTGCCGGCCCGCTGGCGCTCATAGAGGCGGTGGACGCCGGTGGTGGTCTCCTCGGAGACGCCCTTCCAGTCCTTGGCCACATTGTGCCAGTGCAGCGGGTCCTCCGAATGGACGCGGCGGAGAAGATCCTTGATGACCTGCTCCTCCTCGCTGCCGGATTCGGTATCGATCCAGCCACTACCGTCCTCCAGCTCGAAGCCCTTGTGGATCAGGAGCGTGGCGTCGCCACCGTCGTCGACGATCAGCTGGGGCCCCTTGCCGTCCGGCCAGGTCATGGCCTGCAGGGTGCACCACCAGTACTCCTCCAGGGATTCGCCCTTCCAGGCGAAGACCGGCACCCCGGTGGCGGCGATGGCCGCGGCGGCGTGGTCCTGGGTGGAGAAAATGTTGCAGGAGCACCAGCGGACATCGGCCCCGAGGTCGCGCAGGGTCTCGATGAGGACGGCGGTCTGCACGGTCATGTGCAGCGAGCCCATGACCTTGAGGCCGGCCAGGGGCTGCTGGGGGCCGTACTCCCTGCGGGCCGCCATGAGGCCGGGCATCTCCTGCTCGGCCAGGCGAATCTCCTTGCGGCCCCACTCGGCCAGGGAGAGGTCGGCCACCTTGAAGGGGGGGCGGTCGGCGCCGGTGGCGGTGAGCTCGTCGCGGGTCAGCGTTGCGGATTCCATGCTCTCGAATGCTCCGGGATTGAGTGTGCCGCTCAGGCGCGGCAGAAGAGGTCGAAGTGCCGCTCAGGGGCGGCGGGAGGTCTGAACGAACAACAGTGGACCCTTGCCGTCCGGGTCCGGGGAAAGGGGCTGCCAGGGGCCGGGCG
>CAJXMX010000043.1 GCA_913056355.1 uncultured Opitutales bacterium | reverse complement strand
TTCCCGGACGCAAGATCGGCGACGAGGCCGTGGTCGGGGCCGGTTCGGTGGTCGTGGCCGACGTGCCCCCAAAGGTCACCGTGTTTGGCAACCCGGCCCGAATCCTGACCCGCCATCCATGATCCCGCTGGAGGAAATTGTCAGCCGGTACGGGGAGCGCCTGCTCTTCCTCGGCGACGATGTTTCCGTCACTTACGCCGAATTCGTCAGGATGGTGTCAGCCGCCGATCCCGGGGAAGGGGAGATTCTCGGCATGGTCCTGGATTGGACGCCTGCCGCCATGGCCCGCCTGCTGGCCGCCTTCCAGTCCGGGAAATGCGTCATTCCGGGCAATGAAATTCCGTCCGGCAACCTGGATCCCTTTCTTTCCGCGCGTCCGCTCCTGGTCCTGAAGACCGGGGGCACCACGGGCCGCCCACGCCATGCGGTGCATTCCGTGGAGGCGCTGCTCAAGCCCTACCGGATCGAGCAGCGTGCCGGGTCCCGGCTGCTGGTCCTCTACGCGGCCGACCACATCGCCGGCCTGGACGCCTTCTGGCAGGCGATCCACCGCGGCGGGACCCTGGTCCTCCCGTCCGGACGGGATCCGGAAAGCGTGGCCCGGGCCCTGGAAGGGCACCGGATCCAGGTCCTTCCCGCGACGCCGAGCTTTCTAAATTTCCTGGCCCTCAGCGGGGCCCTCGAGGGCAGGGACCTCAGCTCCGTGGAAGTCATCCCGCACGGGGCCGAACCCATGGCCGACAGCGTTCGGGAGCGGATCCAGTCCTTGTTTCCCAACGCCCGGCTGGTCCAGCGCTTCGGCATGACCGAGCTGGGAGCCTTGCCGGTCCAGCCGGACCCGGAGGATCCCAAGGCCCTCTTCCTTGAGGCCCCCGGTTACGCCTGGCGGATCGAGGAAGGGGAACTGCTGATCCAGAGTCCCAGCCGGATGCTGGGAACGCTTGAGGAGGGGACCTTGTCCGGGACCGGGGACTGGCATGCCACCGGCGACCTGGCGGAGCCGACCGGGCGGGGATCCCTGCGCATTACCGGCCGCCGGGAAGGGTTGATCAATGTCGGCGGCGAAAAAATCATTCCGGAGAAGGTGGAGTCCCTCCTGCTGGAGCTGCCGATGGTCCTGGAGGCGGCGGTGGAGGGCATTCCCAACCCCCTGACCGGGCAGGCCGTGTCCGCCCGGGTGGTCTTCCGGGATCTTCCCGACGCCATGGGGCTGTTGCGGGCCATGCGCCGGCTGACCCGTTCCCGAGGCCTGTCCCTGGCCCATGTGCCGACCCGGGTCGAGGCCGTGGATTCCATTCCCGGGACCGCTGTCGGGAAGAAGTCCCGCCATCGGGGAAAGGCTTGATTTTACGGATTCCTGCCCGTTCACTGGAACCACCTTATGGACGCCTTTATGCTCAAACTCTCGGAGGCCATCAACCTGCCTGAGGCCGCCGGAATTTCTCCCGATACCCGGCTCAAGGACCTCCCCACCTGGGACTCCCTGGCCATCCTGACCACCATCTCCATGCTGGACGAGGAATATGGCGTCATGATGAGCGGTTCGGAAATCCAGTCCTGCCAGACCGTGGCCGACTTGCACGGCAAGGTCCAGGCCGCCAAGGCCGGCGCATGAAGCCCGAGGAACCGGCAGTCCGGGAACTGGTCCAGCAAAGCCTGGCCGCCCTGCGGGAAGACCTGGCCCTCCCTCCGCTGGAGGATCCCGGCCCCGACACTCCCGTCCTTGGTGGAGGATCGGACCTCGACAGCATGGCCGTGGTGCACCTCATCGTTGACCTCGAGGGCCGGTTGCAGGAGACTTACGGCCGCAACTGGATACTCGCCGACGAGCGGGCCCTGAGCCGGAGCCGCTCACCGTTCCGCACCGTGGGCGACCTCGTCCGGTTCATCATAGAAACCACACCCCAGTCATGAGTGAGCAACTACCCGTCGTCCTGATCACCGGCACCAGCAGGGGCATCGGCCATCACCTGACCCGGCATTACCTCGACCTCGGCTGGCAGGTCTGCGGATGCAGCCGCGGGGAGAGTACCATCGACCACGACCAATACCGGCATTTCGCCCTCGATGTCGGGGACGAGGAGGCCGTCACCGCCATGGTCCGGGATTGCGGCCGCAGCTACGGCCGGATCGACGCCCTTCTCAACAACGCCGGGATCGCCTCCATGAATGCCGCCCTGCTGACCCCCGGCCGCACCCTGGAGTCGGTCTTCCGGACCAACTGCTTCGGCGCCTTCTATTTTGCCCGGGAAGCGGCCAAGCTGATGCTTCGCCGCAAGCAGGGACGTATCGTCTTTTTCACGACAGTGGCCCGTCCGCTGCGCCTCGAGGGGGAGATCGCCTACGCCGCCAGCAAGGCCGCGGTGGAAAGCATCACCCAGGTCCTTTCCCGGGAGCTGGCCGGTGACGGGATCACGGTCAACGCCGTCGGGCCGACCCCCGTTAAGACCGACCTTATCCGAGGGGTTTCCGACCAGGCCATCCAGCGCCTCCTGGACCGCCAGGCCATCCGCCGGCTGGGTGAATTCGCGGACGTGGCCAACGTGGTGGATTTCTTTCTCAGCCCTGGGAGCGGTTTCGTCACCGGCCAGGTCCTATACCTCGGGGGCGTGGAGGGCTGACCATGGCGCTGGCACGGATCAAGGGCGTATCCATTCGCGGACTGGTCACCTCCGTTCCCCGGCGGGAAGTCTCCCTCAGCGGGGACGAGGCCTACCTCTTTGACGACAACCAGGCCCAGATCGAGCGCCTCAAGCAGACCATCGGCCTGGACCGCCGCCGCATTGCCGGGGAGGGCGTCACCGCCCTGGACCTGGCCGAGCCGGCGATCCGCCGCTTGCTGGAGGATACCGGGACCGACCCGTCCAGCGTGGACGGGCTTTTCATGGTCACCCAGACCCCCGACCATCTCCAGCCCGGTAATGCCGTTCTCCTGCAGGGCCGTATCGGATTTCCCGCCACCTGTGCCTGCATGGACTTCAACCTCGGCTGCTCGGGCTATGTCTATGGACTCTGGGCGGCGCACAGCTTCATCGCCGCGGGCGGGCTGAAGAAGGTGGTCCTCGTGGTCGGCGACACCATCAGCCGGATCGTTTCGGAAAGGGACCGCGCCCTGCGCCCGCTGTTCGGCGACGCCGCCTGCACGACTTTGCTGGAGGCCGACCCGGAGGCGCCGGAGGCGTTCTTCGACCTGCAGTCCGACGGGACCGGCTACCAGTCGCTCTGGCAGCCCGGCGGAGGCTTCCGCGAGCCGGCGGACGATACGAATTCCCAACCACAGGAAATGGGCGAGGGGATCGTCCGCAGCCGCTGCCAGCTGCACATGGACGGCGCGGAAATCTTCAATTTCTCCCTCAAGGTGGAGCTCCCGGCCATCCGGAACATGCTCGAATCCACCGGCTGGGAAACCGAATCGGTGGACGGCTTTGTCTTTCACCAGGCCAACCGCTACATCATCGAAAATATCCGGCGCCGGCTGAAGCTGCCGGCCGAAAAGGTGCCTTCCGGAACCGTGGAAAAGTATGGCAACCAGAGCGGGGCCAGCATCCCGGCCACCCTGACCGATCACTACGGGGCGGAGCTGACCAGCCGTCCGCACCGCATGATCCTCTCCGGATTCGGGGTCGGGCTTTCCTGGGCCACCTGCGCCCTGTCCCTGCCCAGGCTGGCCTGCAACACGCTGATCGAGGTCTGATGCCCGGGGAACCGAACCAGTGGAGCTGGTTTTCCGCCTTCCGGCAGGACTACCGGGAACAGTTCGGGTTCGAGCTTTTGCTGGCCGACGGGAACGGGGAAATCATCCATGGCGAAGTCGTACCCACGGATTGCGCCTGCCGCTCCCTGAACCCCAAGCGCCGGGCCGAGGCCGCCCGCCAGACCCTCTACTGGGGGGAAACGGTGATCAACCTCTGCTGCGACGAGGGATACGCCATGTGGGCGGTGCCCGTAATGCACAACGACGAAATCATGGCTTCCCTGGTAGTCCAGGGCGTGGACCTTGAGGCAGGAGGGCATGAATATTCCGCCCGGATCCAGAAAGCGGCCGATGAATTACTCGCCCGCGCATTGCAGGCAAACCTGATCAGCCGGGCGGCGGTGACCCTGGCCCGGCAGCGGGCGGACCTCGAGAAGAACCGCTTCTATGCCTTGGAAAACCGGAAGAACTTCCTCTCGGAGGATCTGCGCGGTCACTATCTGCGGGAGGAACCGGCCCTGCTGAGCGCCATCAAGCAGGGGGACACCGGCCAGGCCCGGGCCATCCTGAACCGGGTCCTGGTCAGCATCTACAGTGTCGGCGGGGCCCGCATGGAGCTGCTCAAGAGCTGTGTCCTGGAGCTGATCGTGATGATGAGCCGGGCCGCCGTCGAGGGCGGGGCCGATCCCTCGACCCTTCTCGGGGCCAACTTCCGCTCCCTCAGCGAGCTGGCCGACATCGAGGACGAGGAAGAACTGGCGGTCTGGGTCCGTCAGATGCTGGATTCCCTCATTTCCGCCATCGGCAGCAACAACCGCTATCCGCATTCCATTCTCCTGACCCGGGCCATTTCCTACATGCACGAGCACCTCGGGGAGAACCTCCGCCGGGAAGAAGTGGCGCGTCATGCCGGACTCTCGGCCGGTCACCTGAGCCAGATCATGCTGCAGCACATGGGGCGCTCCTTTTCCGACATGCTGACCCAGATGCGGGTCGACCGGTCCAAGGAGCTGCTCCGGCAGACCGACCTCACCCTGACCACCATCGCCCTCGAGAGCGGGTTCTACGACCAGAGCCACCTCAACAAGATCTTTCGCAAGCAGACCGGGGAATCCCCGGGCAATTACCGGAAACGGTATAATTCGCCGAAATAGGGGGAATCTTCTCTCGTTACCTATTTCCCCACGGAGGTTACAAGAATTCCGCGGCAGCCATCTGCTAGGATGGCACCATGAGCAAACTCGAAGACCTCAAGACGGCCGTCATCAACGGGAAACGCAAGGACGTGAAAACCATCGTTCCGGAGCTGCTGGAATCCGGCGCCGATCCGGTGGAAATGCTGGAACAGGCTCTCATTCCGGCCATGAGCGTGGTCGGCGAGCGATTCAAGAAGAACGAAATTTTCGTCCCCGAGATGCTGGTCTCGGCCCGGGCCATGAAGGAGGCCATGAAGATCATCGAGCCGATCCTCATCGAGGCCGGGGTCAAGCCCGAGTTCAAGGCCCTTATTGGAACGGTTGAGGGCGACCTGCACGACATCGGCAAGAACCTCGTGGCCACGATGTGGAAAGGGGCGGGTTTCGACGTGGTCGACCTTGGCGTGAATGTCTCGCCGGCCGCCTTTGTCCAGGCCATTGAGGAACACTCGCCCCACCTGGTCGGCCTTTCCGCCCTCCTGACGACCACCATGCCGGCCATGCGCGACACCGTGGAGAAAATCCGCGGCGCCGGTCATGACAAGGTCAAGGTCCTCATCGGGGGCGCACCCGTAACTTTGGAATTCGCCAGGGAAATTGGCGCGGATGGATATGCCAGCGACGCAGCCAGCGCCGTCGACGCGGCCCGTGAAATCCTCGCCTCCTGAATGCGGCTCCCGCTCACCCCCAAAAACGAGTACATAATGAAGTATGCAGACCTGGCGATTTCCGATCCCTCGCAACTGGTCTACGGGGTCTCTCCGAGGCCCCTGAAGACCCGTTACGGGTTGAACATCGGCGGCGGAACCATCTACCCGGAATTGAACTTCACCCTGCCGAACATGGACATCAAGCCGGCCACGCTGCCGGAGGTGTACCGTCACTACCGGCAGATCGCGGAGGAGACCCTGAAACGCGCGGCCGAACTGGAAGTGCCGGGCGTGGTTCTCGAGTTCGAGACCCTTCCGCCGATGACCGAACACCCGGAAATCGGGCTGGAGGTGGTCAAGATCCTCCTCGACGGCATCGAAAAGGCCAACAGCGCCTACGGACTCAAGGCAGCCCTGCGCTGCACCCCGAACGACAACCGGGAGTTCATTCGTCCGCCCCTGATGCGCAGCGGCAGGTACTGGGAGGCGATGCTGGAGCTTTTCGAGAAGTCGGCCGCGGCCGGCGCGGAGCTGCTCAGCATCGAGAGCGTCGGAGGAAAGGAACTGCACGACGACGCCCTGGTCAACGGCGACCTCCGGGCGGTCCTGTTCTCGCTTTGTGTCATGGGCGTCCGCGACATGCGCTTCCTCTGGGAGCACATTGTCGGGATTGCCGGCCGGCACGGGGTCCACGCCGCTGGCGACACCGCCTGCGGCTTCGGCAACACGGCCATGGTCCTGGCCGAACGGCGCATGATTCCCAAGGTATTCGCCTCCGTGGTGCGGGCGGTTTCAGCCGTGCGCTCCCTTGTCGCCTATGAATGCGGGGCCGTCGGCCCGGGCAAGGACTGCGGCTACGAGAACCCGATCCTCAAGGCCATCACCGGCTTTCCGATGAGCATGGAGGGCAAGACCTCCGCCTGCGCGCACCTCAGCCCGGTGGGCAACCTGGCCGCCGCCACCGCCGACCTCTGGTCCAACGAGTCGGTCCAGAACATCAAGCTGCTCGGCGCCATGGCACCGGTCTGCTACATGGAGCAGCTGGCCTACGACTGCCGCCTTATGAACCAGGCCGCCAAGGACGGGCCGGAAGACCGGGCCCGGCTCATCAAGTGGATGGTCGAGTCCGATGCCGCCCTCGATCCGCAGGCCCTGATTTTGGCCCCGGAGAATTGCATCTCGCTGGCGCAAGCCATCGTGTCCGAGGATTCCCACTACGCGGCCGGCATCAGCGTGGCCCGGAAGGCCATCGGGATCCTCCGCGAAAGCCACCAGCAGGGAAGGCTCCGCATCAACGAGCGCGAGGCCGGCTGGCTGGACCGGATGGAGGACGAGCTGGACGACATGCCGGAGAGTGAGGACGAATTCATCGACGAGATGATGGAGGAGGTGGACCTGGAAAAGTTCACCCCGCAGGATTACGACCTGCCTGTCCCGGCTGGCGCGCAGGTCCACCATTCCCACTCCGAGGGTTCAGCCCCCGGTTGCCTGGGCTGCGGTTCGCATTGATCCGCTGAAGGCTGAGAAATTCCTTTTACTTAATGTTCCGGCCTGTAGTCTGACGCTCATGCCTTCATGGGTTCGCCGTTGCTGTCTGACCCTCCTGTCACTGGTGGCCGCAGGCTGTTTGTCGCTTTCAGGCCAGCTCTTCAGGGGGGCCATGACGAATGACCACGTGCTGTTACTGGAGAATTTCCACAGTACCGGAACGCTGCTTTCCTATCCCGAACAGGAGGAGATCCGCTTTGTCGAGGGGGGCAACGGACTTCCGCAATATGCTGGCATCGAGGAAATCCTGGGAACCCGGGAGAGGTCCTTCCTGTTGCTGGTGAGGGTGGATTCCACCTATATGGTTCTGCTCTACAAGCCCGTCGACAACTCGTACCAGATCCTGGCGGAGACCGGGCGCAGCCTCGATCATGCCTTCAGCTGGAACCAGTTCCAGGTCTTTACCGTACCGGGCACAAACCTGCTGGTCCTGTTTGACGGAAACAATGATACCCTGACCGAACACACCGTCCAGGGCTCCGGATCCGATTATACCATTCCGGATGCGGAGGGTTACTTCTGGGAACTGTCCGCCAGCAGCATCGACGGGGAGAAAGCCATGTATCAATACCGGTTGACCGGATCGGGCATTCAACCGACCGGTGCCACCGACAACCTCCTCAAGGGGGATCTGGCGGAAGCTCTCCGCGATGATCCTTCAATCGTGAAGACGGCGGTCCGGACGATTGCCCTGAACGGCTTCCTCTACGACGTCGAGACCGGAATGGTCACCGGCTTCTACGACGGATTCCTGAATGACCTCGATGAGGGCTTCCTGATGACCTCGGATGAATGGGGCACAGAGTTCCAGGTTCGCTCATGGGATGGTCAAAATGCCCGGGTGATCCACAGCGATTACATTCATCCCGCCGGTTTTGCCGAAACCGGTTCCCTGTACCACATTTTCTACAATGTCATGATTGATGGCGCATGGCGCCGGCTGGAGTTGACCATTCCCCGCGGGGTTCCTGCCGGTCATAGTGGCCTCTCCCTGGGCCCGCAATTTCCCATCAGCCCGCACTATCCGTGGGCTGTCGAAACATTTTTCCCAGTGGATGACAGCAGGTTCGGATACTACCGGATGGAGCAGGGAGGGACCAGCCTGGTCATCGTGGATGCGGTGAACAAGAGCTTTTCGACCTCGGTCCACATTGGCCAGGTCATCAGGTCCAACCCTCCCACCTATGACCCGGACGTGGATGCCTTCTGGTATGGCGGCTACCTGCTGAACCCGGACGCATCCCGGTCGTTCTCATCCAGGTGGATGTTCGACGCAAATCCGGAAACCCAGGTCAAGGTTGAGGATCAAATCTTCCACACCAGCACCGTGAATCGCGTCTACAATATTGGCACGGGACAGGTTCAGGCATCGGAGCATGGTAATTTCGGCCCGCTCCTGATCGGGAAGAGTGGCAAAATCTACCACTTTTCCAACGGCGGGGGATATTTTGACAATCCGGAGAGCTTCCGGTTGGGAACGGATAACAGCCTTCCCTGGACTCCACCGGAATACGACAACTTCAAATCCAACGAGGTTGGCGATTTCTTCGCCAGTGACCGGGGGGATTTAGTCCTCAATGAGGATTTCCAGAACCTGATTCACATAGATCCGTGGTTTGCGGAAGACAGGTTTGCGTCGGACAATTATGCCCTCTCGGCAGACAAATACTTCAAACTCATCAAGGTCTTCGACGGAGCTTTTCCCCCCGGTTACCGGCATTACCTCAGGATTTGGAACAAGGATGGCAGCAAGTTCAGGCAATATGAGATTCCCTGGGATTTGATTAATCCTATTGCGCCGGAAAACCTGAAGTATGCCCTTGTCGGATCACATGATGAAGTGTACCTGATGGCGGTGGTCGGGGTGTCCGAAGTCCTTGTATTCGACATCGACGAGGAGACCGGAGAGCTCCAGGGCCTGGACGATGTAATGGGGCAGCGGCTGGATTACTTCGGCTGGTACCAGTCCTTCTTCCTCGGCATGGTTCATGACACCGGGGACTTCTGGAAATACGTCCTGGGCAAGGGATGGACCTTCTTACACGAAAACGACAAGGATGTCCTTTACTACGATCCGGATTTCGGTTTCGTTTCGGCCCCGAAATACAGCCGCAACGTCATCTACACCTACTCGGAGGGCTGGAAGGGCTATCTCTACGAGGCGGACGGACTCAAGTGGTATTGGGATTATAAGTACAAGTGGAAGGAATCCAATTATCCATCGCTGGCTCCCGTGACCCTCGAGGGACGGCGGTTCGAGGTCTACACAAATGACCCACAGCCAATCGAGTACTGGGAGTTCCAGTCCAGCGACTATGCCAACATTGTCCTCTATTACGAGGAAGGCACGGTGGAAATGCAAAGCTGGATCCGGTATGAAGGCCCGACTGGCCCCGGGGACAAGACGGTAAGGATCGTCATGACGGATAATGAACTCGGAGTCACGGGCTACTATGAGATGACCTTTGTCGACAAGTGGTCAGGGCACCTGCATTCGAACCTGAATTATCCGGATCCGAACCGGCCGGGACAGATGTCGAACATCCAGGCGGATGGCACCTTTAAAATGGTGCCTCCACGGTATTAAGCCTGCCCTAGTAACTCTCCTTGGTCAGTTTCACCTTGCCGCGGAAGATGTAGTAGATGCTGGCGGTGTAGGAGAGGACGATGGGCACGCCGATGATGGCGATGACGAGCATGATCCCGAGGGTCTTCTGCGTGGAGGCGCCGTTGTAGGCGTTGAGGCTGTTGGCCGGTTCCGGCATGGAATAGACCATGTTGGGGAACATGCCGAAGCCGAAGAGCCCCATCAGGAGAAGCATGGTCAGGCAGGAGCTGGCGAAGGCCCGGGCCTCGCGACCGGCATGGATTTCCCGCGGAATATTGGCAATGGCCAGGACCAGTGCCACGACCATGACAAACATGTAGGGCGATTCCCGGAAAACATTCGTGATGTGGGGAATGTAGAGCAGGGTGGCCATGGTCAGGATCGCGTAGCAGATGATGAAGGCGATGATCAGCGGATTGATCGCCCTGCGGATCTTTTCCTGCAGCTCGCCCTCCGTCTTGAGGTGCAGGTAGATGGAGCCGTGCATGGCGAAGAGGGAGACCGTGGTCAGGCCCATCAGGATCGGGTAGGGGCCGAGCAGCGACAGGAGTTTGCCGGCAAACTCGTGATCCGCGTCGAGGGGGATTCCCCAGGCGATGTTCCCCATGGCCACGCCGATCAGGAAGGCGGCCAGGGTGCTGCCGAGGGAAAACATCAGGTCCCAGCCTTTCCGCCACCAGGGCCAGGGTTCCTTGCTGCGGAACTCGATGGCCACGGCCCGGAAAATGAGGGCGAAGAGCAGCAGCATAAAGGCCAGGTAGAAGCCGGAAAAGACGGTCGCATAGACCTCGGGGAAGGCGGCAAACAGGGCGCCGCCACCCGTCACCAGCCAGACCTCGTTCCCGTCCCAGACGGGCCCGATGGCGTTGTACATGAGGCGGCGCTCATGGTCCGACTTGATCCAGGGCAGGATGGCCCCCACGCCGAGGTCGAAACCGTCGAGAATGGCGTATCCCGCAAAGAGGATACCCACGAGAAGAAACCAGGTTGTGTTCAGGTCCATGGCGATTCCTTACTGGGCGGGTTCATGCTTGATCCAGGCCACCGGCAGCTCGTGGCTTTCCTCCTCGGCCTCGGGTCCGTGCTGGATTTTCCGGTGGAGCAGGAAGAGGAAGAGAATGAACAGGAGGAGATAGATCAGCCCGAAGCCGATCAGGGATGTGAGGATCTCGCCCGACCTGAGGACCACCGAAAGGCCCTCGCTGGTCCGGAGATAGCCCCAGACAATCCAGGGCTGGCGGCCGACCTCGGCCAGGAACCAGCCGGCCTGGTTGGCGATTTGCGGGAGCAGGACCGAGAAGGTGGCCACGACCAGGAAGATCCTCGGCAAGCCTTTCCCCTCGGGCTGGAGGCGGCCCATTTTCCAGAGGATGGCGCCCCAGACCGCAATGGCGGCCATCAGCATCCCAAGTCCAACCATGAGGTGAAAGAACTGGAAACTGGCCTGGACGGGCGGGTGCAGGTCCTCGGGTATGTCGTTCAGCGCGGTTACCTCGTGCTCGGTTGTCCCGGCAATCATGAAGCTGAGCATTCCGGGCATGCGCGGGCCAAGGGTCCGTTCTCCCGCCATGTCGACAAAGCCGAACAGGGAAAGGGGAACGTTGCTGCTGGTCTCGAAGTGCCCTTCCATGGCGGCCAGCTTGGAGGGCTGGTTCGCCGCCACCCCGACCGCGCTCTCATGGCCGGTGACGACGGCCAGGACGCTGCCCAGCACGGCGAGGGCGATCCCGAATTTCATGGAAGTCCGGGCAAAGATGACGTGCCGCTTGCGCAGGAGGTAGTAGCCGCTCACGCTGAGGACCAGGAAGGCCCCGGCCAGCCAGGCGCCGACGATGGTGTGGGCCAGCCGGTCCATGGAGGACGGGTTGAAGACGACTTCCCAGAAGTTGTCGATGACCATGCGGGCATTGCCGATGTCCCCGGGCTGCATGATGTAGTTCTCCCCGACAATCCGGCCGTTGACCTCGAGGTGCGAGCCGGCGGGGGTCTGCTGCCAGGAATTGGCCACGATGATCCAGACCGCGCTGAAGTGCGCCCCCAGGGCCACCATGCAGGTGGCGAAGAAATGAAGGCGCGGGCCCACCTTGTTCCAGCCGAAGAGCAGGATGGCCAAAAAGCCGGATTCCAGGAAGAAGGCGAAGATGCCTTCCGCGGCCAGGGCGCTGCCGAAGATGTCCCCGACAAAACGGGAATAGGTCGACCAGTTGGTCCCGAACTCGAACTCGAGGACAATCCCGGTAGCCACCCCGAGGCCGAAAATCAGCCCGAAGACGCGGGTCCAGAAGCGCGACATGTTGTGGAAGAGGGGATTCCGGGTCTTCAGCCAGGCAGCCTCCATCATGACCAGGATCACTCCCAGCCCGATGCTCAGGGGCGGGAAGATGTAATGGAAGGCGGCCGTGAAGGCGAACTGGATACGGGAGAGAACTTCTACGTCCATGGATCGGTTCTTTAGGAGGTGGCCAGTTTGGCCGGCGAACGCGGGTCAATACTGCCCCGGATTCCGCCGGAATAGCTTTTGGCGTCGAATCCGTTCTGGAGCAGGATTCGCGCCGCGAAGTAACTCATTTTCCCGAAGGTGCAGACGGTGACCACCGGCCGGTTCCGGTCCAGCTTGTCGAGACTGCTGCGCAACATTGGAAAGGGAATGTTGACCGCCCCCTTCAGCGGATGGGCTTGCACGACCGGCTTCAGCCGCACGTCGATGAGCTGGACCTGCGGGTCGTCAGGCAGTTGGTGAACATTCTCCACCAGGCCGTCCCGGGCGTTGGTCGCGGCAAAGCCGGCCAGGTTGACGATGTCCTTGGCACTGCCGAAGGGCGGGGCGTAGGAGAGTTCAAGATGGCAGAGGTCGTCGATGGTCAGCTTGCCGACAATGGCCGTGGCCAGCACGTCGAGTCGCTTGTCGATCCCCTTGAACCCGGTGGCCTGCGCGCCCAGGACCCGTCCGTCCTCCGGATCCCAGAGTACCTTCAGGGCCATCGGCTTGGCCCCGGGAAAGTAACCCGCATGGTGGTTGTCGTTGACCAGGGTCACGCGGTGCGGCCGGGCGGCCTGCCGCAGGCGACGCTCGGTCCAGCCGGTGAGCCCGGCTGCCACATTGAAAACCCGCACAATGGCCGTGCCCAGGGATCCCGGATAGGGCTTTGCCCTGGCTCCAAGGAAAATGTGGTCTGCCGCCACCCGGCCCTGGCGGTTGGCCGGTCCGCCCAGCGGGACGGCGGCTGGCGAGGCACCCAGGCGGTCGGCCGTCTCCACGGCGTCGCCGGCGGCATAAATGCCCTCAACCGAGGTCCGCTGCCATTCATCGACATGAATATGGCCCCGAGGACCCAGTTCCAGACCGGCCTCCTTGGCCAGTCCGGTATCCGGCCGCACCCCGATGGACAGGACCACCAGGTCCGCGTCCAGCTTGCGCCCGGAATTCAGCTGGCAGCTGGTGGCACTTCCTTTTGGGGTGAAGGAGGCAATCCCGTCGCCCAGGATCAGCTCGATCCCGTTGTCCTTGAGCTCGCTCTCCATCAGCGCCGACATCTCCCTGTCCAGCTGGGGCAGGACCTGCTCCTGCAGCTCGACTATGCTCACCCGCAGCCCCAGGCGGTGCAGCTGCTCGGCCATTTCCAGTCCGATGAACCCGGCCCCGATGACCACGGCCGATGCGGACGAGGCCGCCGCCGACTTGATCCGGTCCATGTCCTGCAGGTTGCGCAGGCAGAAAATGTTCTCTCCGTCGATGCCCGGCAGGGGCGGACGAACCGGAACCGCTCCCGGGGCCAGCATCAGGGCGTCATAGGCCAGCCATTCCTCGCTCCCGTCACCCAGGTTGCGGACTTTCACCCGCCTGCCCGCCGGATCGATCGCCACCGCCTCGGTCCGGACCCGGACCTGCAGATTGAGCAGGCCTTTCAGGCTCTGCGGCGTCTGCACCGCCAGCGCTTCCCGCTGCGGAATCTCCCCGCCGATGTAGTAGGGCAGGCCGCAGTTGGCGAAGGACACGTCCGGTCCCCGTTCGATTACAGTAATCTCCGCCGCTTCACTCAGGCGCCGGGCCCGCGCGGCAAACGATCCTCCCGCCGCCACGCCCCCGATCACTACCAGTTTCTTCACTTGGGAATTGCTCACCCTGACCAGCTTCAAGGCAAGCAAGCAGGAAGCAAGCTGCAGGCTGACGTGCGGTTTTTGTATTAATCCTGCCCATCACCTGCTGAAGCTGTCCTGATCAATTTTGGAATAAAGCACCGGCTGAACCGTCCCATGATCATGGAAACAAAGAAGGGACTCAGCGCAGGCCGGATCATCGCATGGCTGGGCCTGGCGGTTTTGGCGGGGGGTTATATTTTCGTGGCCGGCAGAACCAACACCTGCAGCGCTTGTGCGGCCATCACGCAATTGGCGGGGGTCGGGCCGGTGTCGACGCCGCGGGCCGAGTACCCGATGAGCCCACTTCAAGTAGGAGAGAGCATCCCCGAGGGAATGCTCAGGAACGAACAGATGGAGGAAGTGGACCTGGCGGCATTGATCCACCGCAAGCCGACCGTCCTCATTTTCTACCGGGGTGGCTGGTGTCCCTACTGCAACCGCCAATTGGCCGCCCTGTCGGATATCGAGCAGGAATTGCGCGGGGCCGGATTCCAGTTGCTGGCCATCAGCCCCGATCGTCCGGAGCTGCTGCGGCAAAAGGAAGCGATGAAGGAATCGCCGTACATGCTGCTTTCGGACAGCTCGATGGATCTCAGCCGCCGGTTCGGAATCGCCTTCCAGGTGGAGGACGAACTGGTGGAAAAATACAAGAACAGTTACAAGATCGACCTGGAACACGACTCGGGATACACCCACCATCTCCTCCCGCATCCGTCCGTCTTCATTATCGATACGGATGGAAAGATCCGCTTCCAGTACACCAATGAGGACTACAAGGTGCGCCTGGAGCCGGAAAAGATCATGGAAGCGGTGCGTCGCATTCAGGCGGAATAGCTGCCCCGGCGCCCTCAGGGCCTGGCAAGGAATGCAGGACTACCTGACATATTCTGTCGCCATAATCCGGGACAGAAGGGGAGCTGATATTCTAATATACTGCCAGCAAACGGCTTAGGGAAAAGCATTCCCGGTTGGCATGATTCAGGCAAGTCGTAAGGCATGCCTGAACTGAATCAAATCTGCTGCCTGCAACTGGCCGCCGCCTGGGGCGTGATGCTCCTGGGAATCGTATGGGGCATGTCCATGGGAATGTTTTTCCATAAGGCCGAATGGATGGGCGGCTACGACAGCTGGCGACGGAGGCTCCTGCGTCTGGGGCATATTGCCTGCTTCGGGATGGGTTTCCTGAACATCCTCTTCACGGCGACCCTGGTCCTGATATCCCTCTTCAAGGGAATCGACTTCGAAACCGGGCACCTCGCGGTCGTCAACGCCGGGTACGCCGGCTGGTTGCTGGCGCTATTCACGATGCCGACGGTGTGCGCCCTGTCCGCCTGGAAGAAGCCCTTCCGGCATCTCTTTTTCATCCCCGTGACCGCCAGCCTGGTGGCCATTTCTGCAACCTTCTACCTGACCTTGCTGCCATGAAAATAGGATACATTGCCATGAGCGGTGTCCGTTGCCAGGACGCCGAATTAATGAGCCTGGGCCTGACCCTGCCGGGTTTTGTCGAGCGGAGCGAAGTGATCGCCTCCCTGCCCAGCCTGGGGCTGCTGACCCTGGCCGGCCTGACGCCCGCCCACCATCAAATGGAGTACCTCGAGGTTCCGGACCTCAAGGCCGTGGACCACCTGCCCGGTGAATTCGACCTGGTGGCGATTTCCAGCTTTTCGGCCCAGATCCGGGAGGCCTATGAACTGGCCGACCGCTACCGGCGGGAAGGAACCAGGGTTATTCTCGGCGGACTGCATGTCACCGCCTGCCCCGACGAGGCCCAGGCCCATGCCGACGCCATTGTCATCGGGGAAGGGGAGCCGGTCTGGCGGGATGTCCTGGCCGATGCCGAACACAAGGCGCTCAAGCCCCGCTACGACGCCCGCCAAATGCCCTTCAACCTGGCCAATGCTCCCATGCCGCGCTTCGATCTTCTGGATCCCCAGAAGTACAACCGCTATACCGTCCAGACCCAGCGCGGCTGTGTCTTCGACTGTGAATTCTGCGCCGCTTCGATCCGCCTGGCCCCGGGGTTCAAGGTCAAGCCGGTCCCCAAGGTCATCGCCGAGATCCGTTCGGCCATGGAGCACGCCAACCACTGCTTCATCGAGTTTGCCGACGACAACACCTTCGTCGACAAGCGGCGGGGCAGGGAGCTGATGCGCCAGCTGGCTCCGCTGCAGGTGCGCTGGTTCACCGAGACCGATATTTCCGTGGCCGATGACCCGGAGCTGCTGGCCCTGATGCGGGACGCCGGCTGCGCCCAGATCCTGATTGGCCTGGAAAGTCCCCAGCAGGCACCGCTTAGCGGACTGGAGCGCAAGGCCGACTGGAAGGCCCGTCGGCAGGAACGCTACTTCGAGGCCATCCAGCGCATCCAGGACCACGGCATTACGGTTAACGGCTGCTTTGTTCTCGGGCTGGACGGCAGCGATCCGCACGCCTTCGAGTCGGTTGAAACATTCGTCCGCGAAAGCGGCCTCTACGAGGTCCAGGTGACCCTCCTGACCCCGTTTCCGGGGACGCCCCTTTACCGTCGGCTGGAGGCGGAGGGCAGGCTGACCCATCCCGGCGCATGGGACCGGTGCACGTTATTCGACCTGAACTTCAGGCCGCAGAACATGTCCTCCCGGGAACTGGAATCCGGCTTCCGCGAGCTGGTCACCCGGCTGTACTGCGAGGAGGCCACCAGGGACCGGCGGCACCGGTTCTGGGAGCGGCGAAGGGAATTGCGGCAGGTCCATGCCCTTTGAATGGCTATTGACGGAATTTGTATGGATCCGTACAAATTTTGCATGGCCAACCTGATCAAGAACAAAGACGACCGCACATTTGTCCGGATCATTTCCCGGATGGTCTACTGTAATCCCTTTACCTCGGAACGCCTTCGCCTGGAAGCGGAGGCGCTCGGGGACAGCTACGACGAGGCTGGCCGCGACTGGAACCTGGATCCGCGTTCGGAAAGACGCTTTGTCAACATGGAGCACATCGTCGGGCGGATACAGACCATTATCGAAGCCAACCTGGGACGCTTCCACGACGGGAAAGGGGACAAGCCGGACCGGGACTGCTTCACCGCGCTGGGAGTTTTCCTGCTCTATCACCAGTGCCGGACCTCCTTTGACCGGCTTATCGAGCAGACCCACCGAAACGGGCCCAGCCAGCGTCGAATCAGCTTCTATCCGTCATTCCTGGAGGCCTTCCGGCATTATTTCGAGGAGGAACAGCCCATCTCCCCGGAACACCTGTTTGCCTGCTGCTTCCAGCTCCGGAGGGCCTATCACCACATCTTTCATTTCTTTGCCGGAAAATCCGCCGCCGCGACCGAAATACGGTGTCAGCTCTGGCAATCCATCTTCACCCACGATCTGCACCGGTACCAGCGGTCCCTGTACCGGCAAATGGAGAAAATCCCGACCCTGATCACTGGCCCGTCCGGGACCGGCAAGGAAGTCCTGGCCCGGGCCATCGCCTTCTCGAGATACATTCCCTTCGATGGCCGGGACATGGTTTTCAAGTCGGATTTCACCAGCGGATTCTTTCCCATCAACTTGAGCTCCTTGTCGCCGACATTGATCGAGTCGGAGTTGTTCGGCCACCGGAAAGGGGCCTTTACCGGGGCCCTGCAGGATCGGGACGGGTTTTTCTCCGCTTGCGGACCTGAGGGAACGGTTTTCCTGGACGAAATCGGGGACACCGACCCGGAGATCCAGGTCAAGCTCCTGAGGGTCCTGCAGACCCGCCAATTCCAGCGCCTGGGTGATGTGGATTCCTCATCGTTCGTGGGCAAGATCGTCGCCGCCACCAACCAGGACATGGAGCGTCTCATCCCGGAGGGTAAGTTCAGGGAGGATTTCTACTTCCGCCTGCGCAGTGACGTCATCGAAACACGCTCCCTGGCCGCCATGCTGAAAGGCGACCGCGAGGAACTGCATTTCCTGGCCGAATACGCAGCCGTCCAGATTGCCGGGGAAGAGGAGGCGGCAGGACTTACGGAAGACTTCATGCGTTGGTCCGACGAGCATCCCGGCCACTCCTGGCCGGGCAACTTCCGCGAGCTGGAACAGGCCATCCGGAGTATCATGGTCCACGGGGTCTACAATCCGCCGAAGTTGTCCCGGGGTTCCGCCACTCGCGGGCTGGAAGAGCAACTGGCCGGCACCCGGTGGACCCTCAAGGAAATGACCGAGCGCTACGTCCAGGCCCTGCACCGGGAAACCCCGGTCCTGGAGGAACTGGCCAGGCGCCTCCAGGTGGATCGCCGTACCGTCAAGCGCTACCTGGGAAAATAAAATTCCCCTGCTTAATACGTAAAATTCCATTGCCTCGCCAATGCCCGAAGGCAATAATTCCGGCACTCGGGGGAACGCTCACGGTGTTTGGCCCGGAAAACCCTGCAATCAATAACCCTAACCCAAACCTAAATGAGAAACTCGCTTACTCCCATGTCGCGATTTTCCAATCGACTCCTCTCTCTCTTGTTGGCGATTGGACTTTTCATCACCGCAGTGGAAGGCTCGCCCTTCAGCCGCATTGTCAGCTTCGGCGACAGCCTGGCCGATACCGGGACCGCCCACGCCCTGACCGGGGGCATCCTGCCGCAGTACGGAGGATACCCGACGGACCGCTATACCAATGGCCTGGTATGGGTTGAATACCTGGCCCAGCGCCTGGACCTGCCGATCGACGATTACGCGGTTGCCGGAGCCTTTACCGATGACCGGAATACTGCGGATTTCTCGGCCCTTGCACCGCTTAACCTGCCCGGACTGGCTGACCAGATCGAAATGTTTCTGGCCGATACGGCCGAGCAGCCGGTAGGCAACCGGGACCTGTTTACCGTGATTATCGGAGCCAACGACTTCTTCGGTTCCCCCAACGGGAATTCCGAGCTGCCGTATCCCGGAGGCGTCATCAATACGCTGGCCGCCGTTGAGACCCTTCTCGATGCGGGAGCGCGCACGGTTGTGGTTGTCCTGGTCCCCGACTTCACGGTCACACCGGCCTTCGCGGGCCTCTCCGGGGAGGATGCGGCCAACCTGAAGGCAATCGTCAGCCTCTACAATGCCGACCTGCAGGATGGATTGAGGGCCCTTGAGGCATCCCATCACGCCACGATGGTCATCGTGAACATGTACGCCCTGCTCAACGAGCTGGTGGCCAACCCGGCAGACTACGGATTGACCAACGTCACGGTTCCGGCCCTGTTCAACCTCCCTGAAGCGGATACCTCGCTGTTCTGGGATACCGTTCATCCGACCACCTACGGCCACCAATTGCTGGCCACCTACGTGCTCGATTCGATGCTGGAGGTTTTGGTACCCGGGCAAGCGATCGGCGTGTATGGCAATATTCCCGGATGGGCCAAGGTGAAGAACTGAAGCCTTTCAAGACCACACCGGTCGGCAGTCAGTGTTTTGCCGGCCGCATCGATTTCGAAGACTCGTCGCAAAGGCGGGTCTTTTTTGTATCGGGGGCCTGCTGATCGGCTTTCGTAATGGCGACATTTTATGTCCGCAGGCCGACATATTATGAATTAACATGTCTTATTGAAGTAATTAGTTATATTTTATCATACTGATAGCCAATAACTTATAACATTTCAAACTCAACTGGCACAAGCTCAGCAATAGATGGGGCGAACCTCGTTCATCAACTAAAAACGCAAAGACCCATGAAAAACATGCTGAGTAAAATCCACAACAACACCACCAATCGTGCGCTCTCTCTCATTCTGGCGATTGGACTTTTCACCACCTTGACGGACGGTTCTCCCTTCAGCCGTATCATCAGTTTCGGCGACAGCCTGGCGGACACCGGGAACGCCTATGCCGCCACCGGCGGAGCCCTTCCCCCCGAACCGTATTACTGGCAGGGCCGGTTCTCGAACGGCCCCGTATGGGTGGAATACCTCGCCGAGCACCTGGAATTGCCGATCCACGACTATGCCTTCGGAGGCGCCTACACGGATGACCGCAACCTGAATGAATTCAATCCGGCCTTCGGTGGAGATCGGAAGAGCACACGTCT
>CAJXMX010000042.1 GCA_913056355.1 uncultured Opitutales bacterium | reverse complement strand
ATGCCCTTCGGGGTGAAGGCGCCCAGCGACTGGCCGGCGCTGCCGTTGAACTTGATGTAGACGGTGTCCTCCGGAAGACCCTTGGCCCCGTGGCGGCGGGTCAGCTCGCTCCCGGTGATGGTTCCGGCCACCCGGTCGACGTTGGTGATGGGCAGCTCGATCTTGACCGAATCCCCGCGATCCAGGGCCGGCTTGCAGAGCTTCAGAAGGTGAGTCACGTCCAGCGAGTGGTCGAGACCGTGGTCCTGGGGCTTCTGGCAATAGGTGCCGACATTGTCGCCGACGTCCGGCTTGTGGAAGATGCTGGTCAGGTCGATCCCGCTGGCCTTCCAGTGGCTGATCGCCTCCAGGGTGTCGAGGACCTCGACATGCCCGACCATCTCATTGATGGTGCGGAAACCAAGCTCGGCCATGATCTCCCGCAATTCGGTGGCGATGAAGGTCATGAAGTTGACCACATGCTCCGGCTTGCCGGTGAAGTTCTTGCGCAGGCGCGGATCCTGGGTGGCGACCCCGACCGGGCAGGTGTTCTTCTGGCAGACCCGCATCATCAGGCAGCCCACGGATACCAGCGGCGCGGTGGCGAAACCGAACTCCTCGGCTCCCAGCAGGGCGGCGATGGCCACGTCGCGGCCGGTCTTGAGCTGGCCGTCGGTTTCCAGGACCACCCGGCTGCGCAGGTCGTTGAGGAGCAGGATCTGGTTGGTCTCGGCCAGGCCGAGCTCCCACGGGGCCCCGGCATTGTAGATGGAGGAGGAAGGCGAAGCGCCGGTCCCCCCGTCGTGGCCGGAGATGAGGATCACGTCGGCATGGCCCTTGGCCACCCCGGCGGCAATGGTCCCGACCCCGACTTCCGCCACCAGCTTGACGTTGATCCGCGCGTTGCGGTTGGCGTTCTTGAGGTCGTGGATCAGTTCCGCGAGATCCTCGATGGAATAAATATCGTGGTGCGGGGGCGGCGACACCAGCCCCACCCCGGGCGTCGAGTGGCGAACCTTGGCCACCCAGGGATAGACCTTGGATCCGGGCAGTTCCCCGCCCTCACCCGGCTTGGCGCCCTGGGAGATCTTGATCTGGATCTCGTCCGAGTTGACCAGGTATTCGCTGGTCACCCCGAAGCGGCCGGAGGCCACCTGCTTGATCGCGGAGCGCTTGCTGTCCCCGTTGGGCAGCGGGACAAAGCGGATCGGGTCCTCGCCGCCCTCACCGGTGTTGGACTTGCCGCCCACGCGGTTCATGGCGATGGCCAGGGTCTCGTGCGCCTCTTGGGAAATGGATCCATAAGACATGGCCCCGGTCTTGAATCGCTTCAGGATGGCCTCCACGGGCTCCACCTCGTCGATCGGCACCGGCTTGCGGGTGCTCTTGAAGCGCATCAGGCCGCGCAGGGTGCAGTAGCTCTCGCTGCGGTCGTTGACCTGGGTGGAGTATTCCTTGAAGACCCCGTAATCCCCGGTCCGCACCGCCTTCTGGAGCAGGTGGATGGTCCGCGGATTGAACAGGTGGTATTCGCCGTTGCGGCGCCACTGGTACATCCCGCCCGGATCGAGGGCGCGCTCGTCGTCCTCGACATGGCGATCGGGAAAGGCCTTCCGGTGGCGGCGCAGGGTTTCCTCGGCGATTTCCTTGAGGCCGACCCCCTCGACACGTCCGGCAGTGCCCGTAAAGTACTTGTTGACCAGCTCGGTGGCCAGGCCGATGGCCTCGAAGATCTGGGCCCCGCGGTAAGACGCGACCGTGCTGATCCCCATCTTGGCCATGGTCTTGACAACGCCCTTGGTGGAACCCTTGAGGTAGTTGTACATGGCCTTCCGGGGCTCCAGGCTGATCATGTTCTCGTCGAACATCTGCTTGAAGGTCTCCGCCGCCATGTAGGGATTGATGGCGTCGGCGCCGTAACCCAGGAGCACGGCAAAGTGGTGCACCTCGCGCGCCTCGCCGGTCTCCAGGATGATGGAGACGCGGGTCCGCTTGCCGACCCGGACCAGGTGGTGGTGCAGGCCGCCCATGGCCAGCAGGGTCGGAATGGCCGCCTTCTTGGCGGTCAGGTTGCGGTCGGAAAGGATCAGCAGGTTGACACCCTGCTCGACTGCCACTTCGGCCTTGTGGAACAACTGGTCCAGGGCCCGCTCGAGGCCCTTTCCGCCCTGGTCGGCCGGGAAGAGCATGTCCAGGGTGGCGGACTGGAAGCCGTCGATCTGGATCTCCCGCAGCTGGGTCAGGGTCTCCCGGTTGATCAGGGGACTGTCCAGGCGGATCATCCGGCAGCTTTCCGGAGTCGGCTGGAGAAGGTTGCCCTCCGAGCCGAGAAAGGTCTCGGTGGCGGTGACCAGTTCCTCGCGGATGCAGTCCAGGGCCGGATTGGTGACCTGGGCGAAGATCTGCTTGAAGTACTCGTACATCAGCTTCGACTTGTTGGAAAGGACCGCCAGCGGCGTGTCATTCCCCATGGAAGCGATCGGCTGCACGCCCTTCTCCGCCGTCGGGCCGAGAATGAAGCGCAGATCCTCATAGGTGTAGCCGAAGGCCAGCTGACGCTCCTTGAGCCGTCCGAGGTCGATCTCCGGAACCGTTTCCGGAGTTGGCAGGTCCTTCACCGTGAGGCGCCGGGCATTCAGCCATTCCCGGTAGGGATGGGCGGAATAAACCCGCTTCTTGACTTCCTCGTCGGGAATGATGCGACCCTCGTTCATGTCCACGAGGAACATCCGGCCCGGCTGCAGGCGGCCTTTCTGGACCACGGTCAGCGGATCCAGGTCCGGCAGGACCCCCACCTCGGAGGCCATGATGACCAGGTCGTCATCGGTCACGTAGTAACGGCTCGGCCGCAGGCCGTTGCGGTCCAGGACCGCCCCGATCTGGTAGCCGTCGGAGAAGGTGATGGAGGCCGGACCATCCCAGGGTTCCATCATGCAGGCATGGAACTCGTAGAAGGCCCGCTTGTTGTCGTCCATCGACTCATGGCGTTCCCATGGCTCCGGGATCATCATCATGACCGCGTGGGCCAGGTCGTAGCCGGAGAGATGCAGGAATTCCAAAACGTTGTCGAAACGCGCCGAATCCGAGCCATCCTCGTTGATGACCGGGAAAAGCTTGTTGATGTCGTCCCCGAAAGTGTCGCTCTCACAGAGGGCCTCGCGGGCCTTCATGAAGTTCTCGTTGCCCATGACGGTGTTGATTTCACCGTTGTGGGCGATGAAACGGTTCGGGTGGGCCCGCGGCCAGCTGGGGAAGGTGTTGGTCGAGAACCGGGTGTGCATCAGGGCCAGGGCGGACTCGAAATCCGGGTCATGGAGGTCCGGGAAGTACTCCGACAACTGGCAGGGGGTGAGCATCCCCTTGTAAATCATGGTCCGGGCGGAGAGTCCCGTGACGTAGAAGTATTCGCCACCGGGGAAGGACTTCTTGGAGGTCCGGTGGACGTCCAGGAACTGCGAGGGCACCTCGTTGTAGCGGATGGCGTTGCCGACCCGCTTGCGGATGACATAGAGCTTGCGCTCAAAGTCCATCGGGTTGGTCAGGTCCTTGGAGCGCTGGATGAAGATCTGCTTCATGGCCGGTTCGTACCGGCCGCTGGTCTTGCCCAGGATCTCGCTTTTGACCGGCACGGTCCGCCATCCAAGGAACTTCTGCCCCTCTTCGCGGATGATGTGCTCCATCAGCTGCATCGAGGCTTCGCGCTCGCTCGGGTTCGGGGAGAGGAACACCAGACCGGAGCCGTACTGGCCCTCGGGCGGCAACTCGACGCCCTTTTCCAGCATGACCTTGCGGAGGAACTTGTCCGGCATCTGGATGAAAATACCCGCGCCGTCACCGGTATCGGGATCCGCACCACTGGCCCCACGGTGAATCATCTGTTCATTCATGGTGAGCGTCTTCTGGATGATGTCGTGGGATCGCTTCCCCTTCAGGTGGGCAATGAATCCCACCCCGCAAGAATCCTTTTCCCGGGACGGATCCCACAACCCTTGTGGTACCGGCCAACCCAGTGGTGTCTTTATTGATTCAGGCATAAGCTCGTCGTGTTGGAATGGTTTAAATTCGTTGAATCTAGGGAAAAAAAGGTCCGCTTCCATAGATTAGCGTATGGTGTGCAAGCTGTTTTGCGGCTCGCTCATCAAAATGCAAGGGTCCATCAAGAAAAACTTTCTCTGGGAGACCCAATTAGCCAAGGTAAACCACAGCACAACCCATGCCATCAAGAAAATTCAGAGCCGAAGGTCCCGTTCTTTACCAGCGTTACCAGTTCGGCTATTGCCAATGGGCCGAGGCGGACGCAAGCGGCTGGGAGGAGGAACTGGAGGAAATCTATTCCGGGGGATACCTCCCCTTCTCCGGGAATCCCGGGGACCGGCGCCACCTTTTTTACATGGCCCGCAGCCTGCGGGTGCCCCTGGACCGCCTGGCCCTGGATAAAAAACGCCGTTACGACCATCGCCAGTGGGAAAAATTCGGGCTCCAGCGGAGGCACTGGTCCAAGGCGGATTTCCTGGCCCGATTCGGGCGGGACACCGCCGGCATGGCGCGCACCTGGATGGAGGCCCGCTTTGGAGAGGCCTTCCTTTCCGGGGAGCGCTACGCATACATTTTTTCCAAGCCTTACCTGCAGGAAATCCTGAGCTGGACCCTGGAGGAGCGGCTCCTGGCCTTTGCCTTCGTGGTCCGGGGGTTCTGGGGGGCCCATTACTGGTATGTCTTCTACCAGAATGACCGGGACGCCTCCCTCCCTCCCGGCCATGGGTACCTGATCGATTTCCTTTACTGGTGCCGGGAACAGCACCTCCCCTACGCCTATCTGGGGACCACTTACGGGATCAAGAGCCGCTACAAGGCGCGGGGCATCGAGGGCGTTGAATTCTGGGACGGCAACCACTGGTGCCGCGACCGGGTCCAGCTGGACGAATTGCGCCGGCAGGACGACGAAAAATGATTCATCACCGGCGGCGGGCTCAGGAGGCACCCAGTCCGCGCAGGATGCCCTGGTCGGAAAAGGGATGCCTGGTGTAGCCGATGATCTGGTAATCCTCGTGGCCCTTGCCGGCCACGACCAGAACGTCCCCGGGTCCGGTCTCCGCGAAGGCCGACTCGATGGCGGCCCGGCGATCGGCAATCCGGTGAATCCCACTCCCTTCACCGTCCATGCCGGCCAGGATGTCGATGATGATGGCTTCCGGATCCTCGGTGCGCGGATTGTCGGAAGTGACCCAGCAGATATCCGCCAGGTCCCTGGCCAGTCGCCCCATCATGGGCCGCTTTCCCTTGTCACGGTCGCCTCCGCATCCGAAGACCACCTGCAGCTTCCCGCGGCAGAGCAGGCGGCAGTTCTCCAGAAGATGTTTCAAGCCGTCCGGATTGTGGGCGTAGTCGACAATGGCGGTACCCCCGTTGGGCAGGGAAAAGCGCTCCATACGGCCACAGACCGGCGGAAAATCCTCCAGCGCGCGGGCAATTTCCGGACCCGACCAGCCCTTCACCGCCAGCAGGGCGATGGCCGCCATGGCGTTCTCGATCTGGAACATTCCCACCAGGCGCATCCGGAAGTCCCATTCCTCCTCCCGGAAACGAAGCGTGAAGCCGGAGTGGGTCGGCTGGAGCTCGTGCCGGATCAACTCCAGGTCTGCTCCCGATCCGGCCAGACCGTAGGTGACGACCGTTCCGGAAGCCCGCTTGCGATAAACGGGGGCCTCCGGCGAATGGTGGTTGAGGACACACCAGCCCGATTGCCGGACCCGTTCGAAGAGCCTTCCCTTGGCCTCGGCATAAGCCTCCGCGGTCCCGTGGAAGTCCAGGTGGTCCCGTTCGACGTTGGTCAGGATCGCGGCCTCGAAAGCCATTCCCTCGACGCGGTCCAGGGCCAGCCCGTGGGAGGAGACCTCCATGGCCACCGCCGCCGCCCCGGCCTCCCGGAGCTGGGCCAGCTCGGCGTAGAGTTCGGAGGCCAGCGGCGTGGTGTAGGCTCCCGGGATCTCCAGCCGCGCGTCCAGCTTGAGCCCCAGCGTGCCGATGCTTCCGCAGGGCTGGCCAAGCTGGGAATACATGTGGGCCAGCATGCGGCTGGTGGTAGTCTTTCCGTTGGTCCCGGTGACCCCGAAGACCTGCATGTAGAGGTCGGGAAAGTCGTTCAGGAAACGGGCCAGGCGGCCGAGGGCACGGCGCGGGTGGGCGGTGATGAACTGCGGCACCTGCAGCCCCTGGATCGGTTCCGGGGCCACGACAGCGGCCACCCCCGACCGGGGCAGCTCCTCGAGGTGCGTTCGCCAGGTCTGCCAGCGGTTGTACTCCAGGTACTCGTCCATGCAGACAAACAGGCATCCCGGCCCCTTCACGGTCGACGGATGGCAGGCCACGGACTGAATGGCCAGTTCCCCGGGATTGAGAATCGTGTCCGGGTGAACAGCGTTGAGGATTTCGCTCAGGTTGGCGATTTTGATTCCCATCGGGAAAATCAATAGCCGACCCGGAGCGCCGATTTCAACCGCTATCGGAAAAATCAGTCGAGGAAGGCTTCCTCGAGCGTCTTGGCTGCCTGGATCTTGCGGATATCCTCGATATCGGGCGGCACCGCGGAGATGGCTTCCTCGATCGTCGTGATCCCGTCCCGGACCTTGAGCATGCTGTCCTGGTGGAGGGTCTTCAGACCGTTGCGCACGGCGATACGCTTGATCCTGGCGGTATCATACTCGGAGTTGATCCCCCTGATCAGCTCGTCGCTGGTCGGCATCAACTCGTGGATCCCGATCCGACCCTTGTAGCCGATGCCCCCACAGGCCGGACAGCCCCCGTCCTTGGCATGGACGATGGTTCCCGACCAGTCGATGGCCCTTTGCAGGATGGCTTCCTCCCGTCCTTCCGCTTCAATCGTTGTCCGGCACACCTTGCAGACGCGCCGCAGGAGACGCTGGGCACAGACACAAACCAGCGAGGCGGAAATCATGAAGGGCTCGATGCCCATTTCCGTCAGGCGGCTGATCGTCGAGGGAGCATCGTTGGTGTGGAGGGTGCTGAACAGCATGTGGCCGGTCAGGGCCGCTTCCACGGCGATCTGGGCGGTCTCCTGGTCGCGGATTTCCCCCACCAGGATAATGTCCGGGTCCTGCCGCAGGAAGGACCGCAGGGCCCGGGCGAAGGTCAGGCCGATCTGCCGGTGCATCTGCATTTGCAACAGCCCCTTCAAGGTATACTCGATCGGGTCTTCGGCGGTGCGGATACACTTGCCGGGATCGTTGATCTCGTTCAACGCGCTGTAGAGCGTCATCGACTTCCCGGAACCGGTCGGGCCGCAATGGAGGATCATTCCGTAGGGCCGGGTGATCAGGCCCCGGTACATGTCCAGGTTGTCCTGGCTGAAGCCCAGGGCGGTCAGGGGCAGGGTCGACTTCTGCTTGTCGAGCAGTCGCATCACGGCTCCTTCCCCATGATTCAGGGGGGCCGTCGCCATACGGAGGTCGACATCGATACCCTTGCGGTTGAACTGCTTGTAGATGATTCTCCCGTCCTGGGGCAGCCGCTTCTCGGCGATGTCGAGGTTGGCCATGATCTTCAGGCGGGCCATCAGGGTGGCGCAGGCCTTGGGCGGAATGCGCAATTTTTCCTGGCACACCCCGTCCACCCGGACGCGGATCCGGGCATCGGTCTCAAATGGTTCAATATGGATGTCCGAACCGCCCGAGAAGTAGGCATCCTCGATGATGCGGCTGGCCAGCTGGACGATCGGATTGTTCTCGTTCTCGAGATCGTCCTCCTCCAGGGCCTCCTCCCCCTCCTGCTCGTAATCCAGGCTGAGGGACTCCATGACATCCCCGTATCCTTCCGGACGCAGCTCCTCGTTGTCCCGGACCAGGAAATGCTTCAATTCACCGGAGAGGCCCAACAGCGGGTAGACCGGACACCGCAGCTGCTCCTGGATCTGGTCCAGGAGGGCGGTGTTGAAGGGATCGGAAATGACCACCACCATGTGGGTCCCGAAAGTGCCGATCGGCAGGACCTGGTTCTTGCAGCAGAAATCCTTGTCCAGCCGTTCCCAGGTCCGTTCCGTGACCTGGAAGTTCTTGGCGTTGAAGGGGGGAATGTTGAAGGCCGCCGCCTTGGCCAGGAGGATACTGACGGCCGGAATGCCGTACTTCTCGGTCAGGATCGACTCCAGCTCATCGCCGGACAGGTCCTCGTTTCCACCGGTGATTTCCCCGATGACCTCCTTGTCGATAATCTTGTCGATCACCAACTCGTGAAGGACGGAACGCAATACTCTTGGAATCGCCATCTTATGCCTCGCTCTTTTCGGTTGCCCCGGCCTGGGCCTGGACGGCCTCTTCCTGCAGGGCCAGCTTGTCGAAGACCTGCTCCAGCTGGCTCATGTTGCTGACAAACCAGGTGATCCGCCCCTCCAGTTTCTCCTCCCAGAAATTCCGGACGATGTCGCTCAGGTAGTAGGCGCTGGCCAGGAACCAGCGGCCGCCCACAAAATCGATGGGCACCGTCCAGGAGGCGCGCATGACCTCCAGGGGCTGGGTCCTGAGGACTTCCTCGCTGAGGACATAATTCTCCAGCATCACCGCCCCGACCGGAAAGTGTTCCAGCTGGTAGTCCAGCAGGAGCTCCTCCTTGAGGGCCTGGCTGTCGTAGATGAGGATCCGCAGCAGGCTGGCCTGTTTGATATCCTTGGCCCGGGCGAATTCAATAAAGCTCTCGTTGGCCTTGTCCATGTCCTCCAGGCTGGTCAGGCCGGCCTCGACCAGGCGCGTGCCGAGAACACGGTTTGACTTGATCAGCAGGCTGCTGGTTTGGCGATCCATATGTTACCCTTTTCAGTTGTAGTTTGAACCCACGCTGGGGAATGCCAGCGCGGAACCGTTCAAGACGTCTTCCACGGAGACCGCATCGGAATCAATGCCGAGCCGCAGGACGGTGTCCTTCAGGTCCTCTCCCGGTTCCCGGTGCAGGTGAATGTACTCCCGCTGGCGCCGCTTGAGATAGGAAACCAGGTCCAGGCCGGCGGTCAGGGACCCGGTGTCCTCGGAATCATCCCGCAGGAGGTCCTGCAATTCCTGGTCCGACACCCGGCCGCCGCTTTCCAGCCGCTTGCGGATGGCGGCCAGTTTCTCATTCAGTTCCTGGTAACCGCCCGGCCAGCCATAGTGGAGAAGCCGGACCAGTCCCTCCCGGCCCAGAAGCGCCTTGTGGCTTGGATCCAGGAGGCGGCTGAGGTAGGTGGCGGTGTCCATGAGCCGCTCCCGCAGGGAAAGCAGCACGGGGGTATCGGTTGCGACCAGCGGCTGGTAGCACTTGGGCAGCTCCAGCTTGTCCACCTCGAAACGCGCCCCGGTGGGCAGGATGTAGAGGAACCTCGAACAGGAGACATCCTTTCCGCAGGTCTCGATGAAATCGATCCAGTCGACCAGCTTGGTGCGGGTTGCCTCGTTCCACTCGGCCCCGCGCAAATCAACCAGCAGGGCCCCCGGGAAGGGATCCACCTCCCGCGCCCAGTCCCGGGTGATGGAGGTGTCTGTATCCGAAATATCAATACGCACCACCTCGCCGTCCTGGCCGGTCCAGCCCATGATCTCGCTGGCCAGGAGACGGACCTCGGCCCCGCGCTGGGCGAAAAACGGCAGGTGGCGGCAGGTGCCGGCGGCTTTCCAGAGCGTTTGCAGGAAGCGCTTGTTCTCGTTGCTGGCGTCGGACAGGTGGAGCACCGGCACAGGATAGCTGGTTTCCACCTCCTCCGGGGAGAAACTGATTTCGGACGCCTCCATGTCCATGGCCATGGCCGCGGCCTTTTCGCCCGCGGAAGGCTCGACAAATCGGGCCACCTGCTCCAGCAGGTCCCCGGTATTGAAGGGCTTCTCGAGAACCAGGGTCACCCCGATGTTGGCCACCTTGATCAGTTCGGGCATGTTCATCAGGCCCGAGATCATGATCACCGGCAGGTCGGGATTGATCCTGCGGGCCGCCTGGAGGAACTGGGACCCGTCCATCTGCGGCATCATGTAGTCCGTGATGACCAGTTGGAAATTCTGCTGGTTCAACCGTTCCAGGGCTTCCTGCGGATCCAGGCAGTAGTCCGCCTCGTAGCCGCAGTCCGCCAGCAGCTCCTGCAACATGGTGGCGAACTTCTCCTCGTCGTCCAGTACTAGTATCGGCTTCGGCATGAGGCTTTAATCCTGCGGGGAGGTTAGGAGTTCAAGGGCCGACTCGTAGCGGCGCTTTTCCTGGAGAAGGAAACGTTCAAAGGTGGAGCGGATTTCCCCACCCTCGTCCGGTCCCGCATGGGCCGGGTGCAGGGCGGCCTCGAAATGCCGCACCTTCGGCGCCATGGGTTGGGCCAGGGAGATGGCCCGGACAATGACCGAGCGGAGCTCGACGACATTCTCCGGCCAGTCATGGGAGAGGAGCAGCGCCCTCAGGCGGTTGTCAAAGACGGCCTCCCCGGCCTGCTCCTGCAGTTCCTTGCGGGCCATCGCGATAAGGTCCTCGGGCATCTTCTTCAGGGGCGGCACCCGGAGCTCATTGGTTCCCAGGAAAAGGTAGAACTCCTCGTCGATGACCTCGTTGTCGTACAGGTCCTCAACCGACTGGCTGAGGCAGAAAATCATGCGCAAGGGGCTGTTGGAACCTCCCCGCTCATCCCCCAGCCCGATGAGGGCGTCGACTTCATCCGCCGAGAGCCGTTCCGCCTCGCTGATGACCAGGGTCACCGGCTGGCCACCCTCCTCCCCCTGGAAGAGCGCGGCCAGGCGTCCGGCATTGACGGATCCGGGAGCCAGGAAGACGCAGCGCTGTTCCCTGGCGCTGAGCGAGACCAAATCCCGGGCCACATCCTCGAAGGGTGTTCCCCCGGGCCCGATGAGGAGCAGGTTGCGCTGGAAAGCCGCCGCCGCGCGGGCCCGCTGCAGGAAAGCTTTCCCTTCGGCGGAAGCGCCTTCAATTCGGCCGATGGAGCGCAGCAGGACCGGGCCCGAGGGACCCGCCGCCTCACCCGAGGCCGCACGGACCTTGGCCCGTTCCTCAAGAATGTCGTTGGTTTTCTTGATCAGGGAGAAAATATTCAGCGGCTTGATGAAAATCCCGGAGACGCCGTCCCGGATCAATTCGCGAATGGCCTCGTCGTTGAGGAATCCGGAGACGACAATGACCGGCAGGGTGATCCCGCGGTCCCGCAACTGGCGCAGGAACTCGGTCCCGGTGATCCCTCCCGGAAGCCGGTGGTCGGTGACAACCAGTTCGATGTGCTCGCGCTCCAGGGCCTGGAATCCCTGCTCCGCGCTGAAGGCCGTGAAGACGGTATAACCCCCCTGCTCGAAAACGCCTCGCAGCAGTTGGCTGAAATCCTGATCGTCATCAACGATGAGAATGCTCTTGTTCATTAAGTCTGGGATGGATGGCTCAGGAACCGGTGAGGCCCCTGGCGAAGTTGAAAATCGCTTTCCTCAGCTTCGGCACGCCTTCCCCGAGCAGACATGAAGTGACGATGGGATCGGTCTGGGTCTTTTTGCGGAACGGCTCGAGGTTTTGTGCTGCTGCTGATTCATCGATCTTGTTGACTACAACGAGCCGCGGCTTGTCGGCAAGGCCCTGTCCGTAGTAATCAAGCTCTTTTAAAAGATTTTGATAATCCTCCCACGGGGGGCGTCCGTCCTGTCCGCTGAGGTCGATCAGGATAACAAGTCCTTTACAGCGTTCGATGTGGCGCAGGAACTTGTGTCCCAGTCCCTTGTTCTCGTGGGCTCCCTCAATCAGCCCCGGAATATCCGCCAACTGGACCCGGAATCCGTCCGGATCTCCGGATTCCAGAACCCCGATGACCGGGTTCAGGGTCGTGAAGGGATAACTGGCGGTCTTCGGCCGGGCCGAGGTCAGGGCCGTGATCAGGGTCGACTTTCCGGCATTGGGATAACCCACCAGGCCCAGATCGGCGATCGACTTCAGGATGAAACGGTAGGTCCCGGTTTCCCCGGGTGTTCCCTCCTTGAACTGCCGGGGGGCCTGGTTGACCGAGCTCTTGAAGCGGAGGTTGCCCCACCCTCCGCTGCCCCCCTTGAGGAGAACCTGGCGCTGGCCCGGCTCGGTCAGTTCCATCACCGTTTCACCGGTCTCCGAATGGATGACCACGGTCCCCGGGGGGACCCTCAGGACGCAGTCCCGGCCGTTGCGGCCGTTGCGGGAACTGCCCTTGCCCCCGACCCCGTTGCCGGCCTCCCAGTGGGGCTTGAAATAATAGGCCCGGAGATCGGCCGAATTGGTATCCGCCTCCAGAATGACATGCCCCCCGTCACCCCCGTCGCCTCCGTCGGGGCCTCCCTTGGGGACGAATTTTTCACGGCGGAAGCTGACGCAGCCGTGGCCCCCGTCTCCCGCTCGCAGCTTGACTTCCACCTCATCGACAAACATCTTCCTCAATAGGGGTGTTCGCGCTTGCCTTGGCAAAGGAAAAATACTCAACCTGACAACGCACATTTTACATACTCTCCTTAACTGAAAATGAAGAAGGTCGCCATTATTGAAGATCACACTGCCGTCCGGGATATGATCGCCCAGATCGTCCGCACCATGGAAGGCTGGGAAATCGTAACCGAATCCGGGGACGGCCGGCACGCGCTGGATGAATGCCTCAAGACCGAACCGGATTTCATCATTCTGGACATCATGCTGCCGGGCCTCAACGGGGCGGAAATCCTGCGCCGGCTCCGGCGCCACCTCCCCAAGGTGCACGTCCTGGTATTCTCGGGCTATCAGGACGCCCATCTCCTGCGGGAACTGGTCGAGGCCGGGGCCCACGGATTCATCGGCAAGACGGCCCCCCTGACGGAGCTGCAGAAGGGCCTCGAGATCGTGGCCACCGGCGGCACCTACTTCAGTCCCGAAGTGGCCGAAATCCTCCGCCAGTCGATGTTCAATCCGGCCTTCAGCGGGACCCCTCCCCTGCAGCGCCTGACCGCCCGCGAACGGGAAATCCTCCAGCTCATCGCCGAGAGCAACAGCACCAAGGAAATCGCCAGTATCCTCAACATCAGTGTCAAGACCGCGGAAAACCACCGCACCAACCTGATGCGCAAACTGGATTTGCACGACGTGGCCAGCCTGACCCGGTTCGCCATCGAGCACCGGATTATCGAGCCGCCGACGCGTCCGAATTCCTCCTCCAATTAAGAGAGTGTAAACAAAAGCCTCAGCTTTGCGAATTTCCTTGATTCCAAACGCCGCCCCGAAAATGCTCCAAAACACGATGGCCATTTCCTCGAAATCATTCCGTCTTATAGCTGTATTTGCACTCCTCGCCGGAGTCCTTCTCTCGGGTTGCCGCAGCAACCAGGCCCCCGATCCCTCGATGACAGCCGTCCGCGGCCTTGGATCCGGCCCCAACTCGGCCGACTGGATCGATCCGGCCGATATCGCCAACGCCGAAGCCCTCGGCCTCGGCATGCGAGACCCGGACATGATGGGAGACGGCAACCGCGTCGAGAATCTCTTCTCGCCGGTTTATTTTGATTTCGACCAGTCCTTCATCCGGCCCGCCGACCGCGGCACCCTGCAGGAAGTGGCCCAGTACCTGAGTTCCAATCCCGGTGACAAGCTGCTCGTCGAGGGCCGCTGCGACTGGCGCGGGACCACGGAATACAACATGGCCCTGGGCGACCGCCGGGCCATCAGCGTGATCACCTACCTGGAGCAGCTGGGAGTGGCCCCGGATCGCATGGAAAGCGTGTCCAAGGGCGACCTGGACGCCATCACCGACGGGACCGAGCAGCAGATGCAAATGGACCGCCGCGCGGACCTGGTCATCATCAAGTAATCCCGGCAAGGGATTAATTCAGCTCCGCTTGCTGCGGCCGCCCTGGCTGGTCCCCTTGATCATCAGCCACTTGGCGTGGAAAGGTTCCAGGACCAGATCTCCCTTGGTGGTATCCAGATTGGCCTGGGAGAGCAGTTCGCGCACCTTCTTGACCGTCCGCGACCTCGGGAAGCAGTCCAGCCAGGGAATCCGTTGTTCCCCGGAGGACATGTTGAAGAGGCAGAGGATCTTCTCCACCCCGGTCCGTGAAGTCCGCATAAAGCCGAAGACCTTGTCCCCGAAATCAAGGATTTCCATGGCGCTGCCCGGATTGAAGGCGGGATGCCGGTTGCGGATCCTCAGCCAGGCGGAAAGCTTGTTGAAAATACGGGCCTGTTCAGAGCCCGGGTCGTCGAGGATGGCCTGCAGTTCAGGGTAATCCCACTTGCGGCGGTTGATGGAGCGGTTCTGGCCCGTTTCCCGAACCCCCTCCTGGTGGTTGGGGGTTCCCAGAAGGCTGTGAATGTAGATCGCCGGGACGCCCTTGAAGGCGAGGACAATGGCCTGCGAGACCAGGAACCGGGCCAGGCTGAGATCAAGGTCGCCGGGCCAGCTCAGGGCATCACGGTAGGTGATGTTGAGTTCGTAGGGGCTCTCGCTGCCGTCGCTGTTGGCCTTCATCGAGACCCTGCCCCCGCGCTGCCGGACCTCGCCGATAATCCAGTTCAGCTCCTCGTCCGGAAGCAGGCCCTGCAGGGGCCGGACCCCGATCCCGTCGTGCGAGGCGGTAAAATTGAAGAAGGCCTGGTCCGGGGCCAGGTCCGGAAGGGCCGAAGCCCATTTCCGCAGCAGGGCCGCATCCTCCTTGAGCAGACCGTGCAGAACCAGCGGGGGCAGACTGAAGTTGTAGACCATATGGGCCTCGTCCCCGGTGCCGAAGTAGGAGATGTTTTCCTCGTGCGGCACGTTGGTCTCGGTCAGCAGGATGCTGCCCGGAGCAACCCAGGACAGGACGTCGCGGAAGAGCTTCACGATTTCGTGGGTTTCGGGAAGATGGAGGCAACCGGTCCCGATTCGCTTCCACAGGAAGGCCACCGCATCGAGGCGGAATATCCGGCAGCCGCGGGACAGGTACAGGAAGAGGATGTCGAGGAACTCGAAGAGAACATCCGGATTCTGCCAATTGAGGTCCACCTGGTCCTCGCTGAAGGTGGTCCAGACGTAGGCCGGCCCGTCCCGGGTGGCGGTCTTGGTCAGGAGGGGCCAGGGCCTCGGACGGACCACAGCGGAAAGATCCGTCTCCGGATCCATGGGCAGAAAGTAGAAGCGGGCCGGGGCGATCCCGGTGACAAAGTCGCGGAACCACTGGCTCTTGCGGGAACAATGGTTGAGGACCAGGTCGAACATCAGCTCGAAGTCCTTTCCGATTTCCTCGATATCCTCCCACTTCCCGCTGCCGGGATCCACGGTCCGGAAATCGATCACCGAAAAACCGTCGTCCGAGCTCCAGGGAAAGAAGGGCAGGATGTGGATGGTGGAAACCGCCCCCTTGCAGCGCTGCCGGGCGAATTCATGCAGGGTGGCCAGGGGCACCCTCCCCTCCTCCTTGAGGGTGTCGGCGTAGGTGATGAGGATGGTCGTCCGGTGATCCCAAAGGTCCCGCGCCGGGGGTTCCCCGGTCCCCACCCCGTAACGCCCGACCATGGCCTCGAACCGGGCCACCAGGCGGTTTGCCTCGTCGCCGTAAAGCCGGCTCAGGCGCTTGTGGAGTTGCTGTTTCTGGCTGCGGGAAAGCATGGCTTCAACGGGTTCGGGCCGGCCTCCACCCGGTCAGGGAATTGAGCAGCATGCGCAGGTTTCGGCGCAATGTGGTGTAGCTGTAGTACCGGTTGGCCACCTTGTAGTTGTGTTCCACGACATCGGTCCGGTAGGCGTAATCGTTCAGGAGGCGTTCCACCTTGCGGACCACCTCCCGCGTGATGAAGCCGTCGATGACGGCCAGGTTGAATCCCTTGGGCTCGATGTCCTCGACGAAAATGTTGTAGCGGTTTATCACGACCGGTTTCTTGAAGTAGAGCGCCTCCAGCAGGGCGTTGCCGAAACCCTCGTAGGTGCTCGGGTAGGTCACCAGGTCCGCGTGCGGATAGAGATCCCAGAGGGTGAAGAGCTTGCGCCCCTCCGAATCGAACTGCCGCACCTCGGAGACCCGGTCGCCGATGAAGCGGATATCCACGCCCTCCTCCCGGGCCAGCTCCTCGATCATGTGCTTGTACTCGTATCCCTCGTCCCCGGCCTCGTGGGAGATGACCAGCTTGCAGCGCGGGTTGCGCAGCATGCTGACCAGCTTGACCGCGTGCTCGATCCCCTTCCGGGGGACGATCCGGGTCGGCTGCAGGATGAAGATGTCGTCCTTCCCGAGGCCGATTTCCTCACGGACATCCGCCGAATAGGCGTCCGGCGGAGGCGGATGGTTGTCGAAATCAAATACGTTGGGAATGAGCACGCTCCCGACTCCCTTGCGCAGGGACAACTGCTCCTGGGCGGCGGCATTGATGACCGCGTGGGCCATGTTCGGAAGCCGCGGGGGAAAGGCCATGTCCAGGTAATCCGGCACGGCGTTGATGGAGAAACGGACCCGCTCCCAATAGAAGTCATGGTGATGGGCGATGGCCGGCATCCCGGATTCCATCATGAACTCCGTGATGGCCACCGCCAGCGGGACATGCATGGGAATGGTCAGGGCGTTCTGGGGGACGATAATGTCCAGCTGAAAGCGGTCCGCAAACTCGTACAAGGTCTCCTTCAGGTACCCGGCCATGTCCCGGATTCGCCTTGATACGAGGGGATCACGCCGGCGGCGGCCCCATATCCGCTGATTGATCCATTGGACTTCCGGGTGTCCGAAATGCGCTTCCGGAACGCACAGGGTCGCGCCCGGGTCGCGGTCACTCAGGCCGCAGTACCAGAAACTCTCATGGCGGTCGTTCCATAAAACTTCAGCCCATTTCGCACTCTCCAGCGAAACGCCGTCCGTGCCGGCAAAGCGGGTGGAAATGAAACCGAAGCGTTTACCCATGGGAAAAAAGTGACCACGGAATTTCTAGCAAAGATCGTGCCGGGTTTACAAAATAAAAAGCCCCGGTCGGGCATTGACCAGGGCCTTGTCGAATAATTGGAAAGTTCCAACTACTCAGGAGTCCGTCTTGTCCTTGATGAACTCAAGGAATCCTTCCAGGCCTCCATCGGGAAATCCGACCATCTTGTCGAGGACCTTGCCCTCGCTGTTGATGATCAGGACCGTCGGGAAGTACTGGATGCCGAACTTGCCGGCCAGCGCCTCATTGTGGGCCTTCAGTTCCGCCGGCAGTTCCTTTTGCCGCGGAAAGTCCGCGTCAACCAGAACCAGTTTTTCAGCGGCCAGCGACTTGAAGGCGTCCGTTTTGAGCACGTCCTTGTTCAATTTGATACAGGGGGGACACCAATCGGATCCATGAAATTCCACCAGCACGTATTTTCCTTCCGCCTTGGCCTGGGCCAGGGCCTTGTCGAAGTCGTGCATCCAGCCTTCTCCGGCGTGGGCACTCAAGGCTCCAAGGAGGAAGCCTGCGATTGCAGTGATCAGGTACAGGTTTCTAAAATGCTTCATAATTTTTAATCGGCAATGGGTACGTGTGTTAGGCCAGTATGAGCCCGACACCGGCGGAATATTCCCACCGGGCAAAAAAAATCAAGAGCGGCGCGACCCTAATTGACGGACGGATTGTCGGGGGGATCCGCCAGAATTCCCCACTCCGGCCGGACCGCCTTCAGCACCGACCTCCAGAGGGACTGCGGGGACAACTTGCCGAAAGGCTGCGAAAACGGGCTGATGGCCCAGTCGAAGCGGCTGATTTCCTCCTCCAGTTGTCCCGCGCTCCAGCCGGAATAGCCGAGGAAGGCCCGGGCCTCGATGGTCGGGTCGGCCTCGACAATCTCCTGCAGCTTGGCCGGATCAAGCCCGAAGAAGAGGCGGAAATTCTGCTGGGCCAGGTTCCATTTCCAGGCCACCAGGAGGATCTCCGAGTCGGCCACGGGGCCTCCCTGGTAGAGGGGCAGGTTGCGCAGAAAGGGGGTTTCCAAGTCATCCCGCAAAGATCCCAGGGTATTTCCGGTGGGACGGTTGATAATCACCCCCAGGGCCCCGTCGTCCTGGCTGTGGGCGGACAGGAGGACGACGCTTTTGTTGAAATTCGGATCCAGGAGTCCGGGATGGGCTCCGAGCAGGAAACCCGCCAGGCTCTGGACCGGTGAGGGGGACTCATCCATTTTCAATCAATCCTTTTCATTTCAATTCTGGACCACCCGGATTCCAACCTCCTGAAGCAAGTCTCCAGCCAGCGGGTCGTTCCGGTAATCCCAGTGGTACTTTATCACCCGGATCCCGGATGAAGCCAGAATTTTAGCACAATTAATGCAGGGGAAGTGAGTCACATAGGCGGTCGCCCCCTGCAGGGAAATCCCCCGCCGGGCGGCATCCGCCACGGCATTCTGCTCGGCATGGACGGTGGCTTGCTCGTGCCCGTCCCGCACATGGCTGATGTGCGCGGCTCCCGGAAGGAACCCGTTGTAGCCGGCGGCGATAATGCGGTTCGACTGCTCCCCGCCGGAGACCAGGACGCAACCCACCTGGAGCCGGTCGCAGGCTGAACGCAGGCTGATCAACAGGGCCGCGCTCATGAAATACTCGTCCCAGCTGGGACGCTCCTTGCGGCCCTGGACGAGGGACGCCACCTGGTCCAGAAGCGGGCTGGCCCCGGTCAACGGGGCGGAATTCTCCGAAAGACTCATGCCACCAGCTAAAGGGGATGCAGGACCCGAGGGCAATCCTCAACCGAGGCCGAAGCCGAGGACGGGAATCTGGTTGCGGGTGGCAAAGCCGATTCGCCGGTAGACCGGATGCCCCATTTCCGTGGCGTGGAGAAGGGCATGGCTGGCCCCCAGCTTCCGGGCATGCTCGACAGCCGCGAGGGTCACCGCGGCCCCGAGGCCACGCCTCCGGTAAGCCTCGCGGGTGGCCACACAATAGATCCCGGCCACGCCGTTTCTCAGGTTCAGCGATGCGCAGGCCGCCGGCTCGTCCCCGACGGTGGCCACAAAATTGGCCAGACGCCCGCCATGGGCCGCTCCCGCCAGCTGAAAACCGCGCATCCACAAATCCGCCACTTCGGGAGGCACGGGATATCCCTCCGCGAGGGCCAATACCGATGCCGCCAGCGTGGATTCATCATGGGTAACGGTTATCCGGACCCCTGCCGCGAGTTCCGGCAAGGCTGTGGCATCCTCAATGGCCAGCCACATGCCCGGCATTTTATCCAGCAGGAGCCAGTCCCGGCCCATGGCCAACCGGCTGAAAGTATCGGGGATGATTTCCGGAAACAAAATCATGGCCACCGGGGCCTGCTGCTTCCGGGACCACTGCTCCGTTTCCTGAAGCAGGCTCTCGAATTCTTCCGGGGACATGTCCGCCGGCATCAGCAGGTTGGCAAAGGGATGCGGCAGGCCGGTCAGCAAACGGATATGGGTTTTACTGATGTTCAGGGCTTCCGGGGCGTTGAAGGTGCCAATCAAGCTCAGGGTCGCCTGAAAATTCGAGAACAGATGAGAGAGCGGATCAGGTTCGTTCATGGATCGATTAAATGCGATCCGTGATTCCCTGTCGATCCACTAATCCGGCTCCATACTGACGGCTTGCCCTGCCCTCCGACACCGGGTACAAAACCCAGGATGAAGCGCCGTATACGGATCGATTACAACGCCCCCTTCTGCCTGACCTTCGCCATCCTCGCCATGCTGGCCTATGTCAGCGGCGTCTTCACCGATGGCTGGACCCTGCAGCACTTGTTTTCCATCAATGGATCCGCTTCCTTTCTCGACTGGACCACCTACCCGCGGCTGATCCTGCATGTCTTCGGCCACGCCACCGCCCAGCATCTCTTCGCCAACCTGACCGTGTTGCTGCTGGTCGGTCCCCTTCTCGAGGAAATGTACGGGCCCGCCATGCTGACCGGCCTGGCCCTCATCACCGCCCTCGTCACCGGCCTGATCATGGTCCTGCTCTTTCCGGGCTCCCTGCTCGGGGCCAGCGGAATTGTCTTCGCCTTCATCATCCTCTCCAGTTTCGCCAATGCCAAGTCCGGGACCATTCCCCTGACCTTCATTCTCATATGCCTGATTT
>CAJXMX010000041.1 GCA_913056355.1 uncultured Opitutales bacterium | reverse complement strand
GGTTGATGTAGCGTGCGCTGAGGTCCTCGGCATTGAAAAGGGCCTGGGTGTCGCGTTCCCGGCCGCCCTCGTACTGGATGGCCCGGTATTCGAGGGACCGGGAAACATCGTCCGCGATCCAGCTGATGGAATGATTCCTGACCTTGTAGAAGGAATCCGCAAAGGCGTTGGTCCGGGTTCGCAGGTCGATGGTGTAGGCCGGGTGGTCTTCATATAAAGCCGGGCTCACGGAAAGGGAGGCACTGGCCACGGTGAAGATGCTCCATCCAAGCTTGAAGTGCAGCACTTCTCCCCGGGTGAACGGGGGGTTCTTTTCAACCTGGAGGGGGTCAATCAGGTTGGCCTCCATGCCGGGAGGGAGCTGCTCGAGGATGGGAGCGGATTCCACCTCGCCTTCCGGGGCCGCGGCAAGGGCCGTCAGCCCCAGCAGCAGAGTCAGGGCGAAGGTTCGGATTCCAAATTGAAGCATATAGATTAAGACTCGGACTTGTCCCGTCCGTTCACCGGAACCGGGGCCGGCTTCAGCTGCCAGATCTGCTCGGCATACTCGCGAATGGTCCGGTCACTGGAAAACTTCCCGACCCGGGCGGTGTTGAGGATCGCCATCCGGGTCCAGTTGTCCTGGTCCCGGTAGGCGGCGTCCACGGCTTCCTGGGCCCGAACGTAGTCGGCAAAGTCCTCCAGGCAGAGGTACGGGTCCCCGCCATCGAGGAGACTGTGCTTGAGGGCGGCGAAAGCCTCCCCCTGGCCGGGGGTGAAATAGTTGGAGCCGATCCAGTCCACAATGGCGCGCAGGTTCTCGTCGTTGTAGTAGCGGTCGTACGGATTGTAGCCGCGTGCCCGCAGGGCCTCGACCTCTTCCACGGTACGGCCGAAGATGAAGATATTATCCTCGCCGACCTCTTCCTTGATCTCGACATTGGCCCCGTCCAGGGTGCCGATGGTCAGGGCCCCGTTGAGGGCGAACTTCATGTTGCCGGTGCCGCTGGCTTCCTTGCCGGCGGTGGAAATCTGCTCCGAGACATCCGCCGCGGGAATCATGCGCTCGGCCAGGGTGACCCGGTAGTTGGGCATGAAGACGACCTTCAGTTTGCCGTTTATCCGGGTATCGGTGTTGATCGTCGCGGCCACGGCGTTGATGGCATGGATGATCAGCTTGGCCATGTAGTAGCCCGGAGCAGCCTTGGCCCCGAAGAAGAAGACCCGCGGATGGATGTCGGCGGAGGGATCCTGAAGCAGGCGCCGGTAGAGGTGCAGGATGTGGAGCAGGTTCAGCTGCTGCCGCTTGTACTCGTGCAGGCGCTTGATCTGGACGTCGAAAATGGCATCGGGGGAGATCTCGATGCCGCATTCCTTCTCGACCAGCTCGGCCAGGGCCACCTTGTTGGCATACTTGATGGCCCGGAACTGGTCGCGGAATTTCTTCTTTTTGGCGAAGGGTTCCAGCTTGTGCAACTGGTCGAGGTCGGACGGCCATTCATCCCCGATGGAGCCGGTGATCAGGCGGCCCAGGTCCGGATTGCAGGCCAGGAGCCAGCGACGCGGCGTGATCCCGTTGGTCTTGTTCTGGATCTTGTCCGGATAGAGTTCATTAAATTCCGGAAAGAGGTCCTTCTTCAGGAGTTCCGTGTGCAGGGCCGCCACCCCGTTGACATATCCGCTGCCGACCACGCTGAGGTAGGCCATGCGGATCTGCTTGGGATTGCTCTCCTCGATCACGGAGAGGCAGGCCTTCATCTTGTCGTTGCCCGGCCACTTGGCTTCCACCTCGTCGATCAGGAAGCGGCGGTTGATCTCGAAGATGATCTGCAGGTGACGCGGCAGGACCTTCTGGAACAACGGCACGCTCCACTTTTCCAGAGCCTCCGGCAGAAGGGTGTGGTTGGTGTAGTTGCAGACCTTGCGGGTGATTTTCCAGGCCCGGTCCCAGCCAAGACCCTCCTCGTCGACCAGGATCCGCATCAGCTCGGCAACCGCAATGGCCGGGTGGGTGTCGTTGAGCTGGATGGTGGCCTTCTCCGGGAAGGTGTCCCAATCCGAATTCAATTTCCGCCAGCGGCGGATGATGTCCTGGATCGAGCAGGAGACGAAGAAGTACTGCTGGACCAGGCGCAGTTCCTTGCCGGCCTCGGCAGAGTCGTTCGGATAGAGCACCTTGGAAACGGTCTCCGCCTCGACCTTGTCCTTCACGGCATCGATGTAGCCGCCCTTGTTGAAGATATCGAAATCAAATTCCGTGGAGGCGCGGGCTTCCCAGAGGCGGAGGAAATTGACCGTGCCGACGCCGTAGCCGCAAATCGGGATGTCGTAGGGAAGGCCGTGAATCTCATGCGTGTCGACCCAGGTCGGGGAAGGATTTCCCCGGTCGTCGAAATGCATCTCCACCCGCCCGTAAAGGCGGACCGTCTTGGTGTACTCCGGCCGGACAATCTCCCACGGGCAGCCGAACTTGCGCCAGGCGTCCGGTCGCTCCACCTGCTGGCCGTCGACAAACTTCTGCCGGAAAATCCCGAACTCGTAGAAGATGCCGTAGCCCACCGCCGGATATTCCAGAGTGGCCAGGGAATCCAGGAAACAGGCCGCGAGGCGCCCCAGGCCGCCGTTGCCGAGGCCCATGTCCTCCTCCTGTTCCTCCATTTCCTCAAGGGACAGGCCGAGTTCCTCAAGGGCCTGGCGGGTCAGGTCGTAAAGTCCGGAATTCCAGATGTTGTTCCGCAGCATGCGGCCCATCAGGTATTCCAGGCTGAGGTAGTAGACCCGGCGCACGTTCTGCTGGTTGTGGACCGCCATGGTGCGGATGAAGCGCTCCAGCATGCGGTCGTGGACCGCGTGGCTGAGGGCGATCCACCAGTCCCGCTTGGTGGCGGTCCCGGTATCCCGGGCCAGGGTGAACTTCAAATGGTTCAGGATGGAGGCCTTGATGCCCTCGACCGTGGCATGGGTATTGAAGTTGAAAGCATTGACCGGCCCGTCAGGCGCATCAATGGCTGCTGATTTTCCTTTGCTGCTCGGCATAATAAAAATATCTGAAAAGTTCTGGTATGATAGGCTAATCGGCCACGATAGCCGGACTGATCCCCATGGGAAGAGTAATCGACTGGAAGGTGGTGTTGGCGCCTTGATGCATTTCCTGTTCCAATTAGTCTAATCCAGATTTTGTAAATGCGGAGATTTACCCAACTTTTTCACGATCTCGACGAGCGCAACCGGCCGGGCGACAAGCGGCTCCTGCTTGAGGCCTACTTCCGCTCGGTCCCTGCGGAAGATGCCGCCTGGTCCTTGTGGTTTCTCTGGGGAAACCGCCTCCGCACCGGGATCTCCCCGCGCCGCCTGAAAAAGTGGGCCCTGGAAATATCCGGCTGTCCGGCCTGGCTGGCGGAGACCTGCCAGTCGACCGTGGGGGATCTCGGGGAAACGGCGGCCCTCCTGCTGCCCCCGGCCGCAGCCGGCCCGCCGCCCTCGCTTTCCCGCTTGATGGAACGCTATCTGAAGGGCCTGTACTGCTGGGATGAAGGCTTCCAGTTCCCCCTCTACCGGGAGTTCATTCAATCCCTGGGCCCCGGGGAGGCCCCGCTTGTCCACAAGCTGCTTACCGGACCCCTGCGGATAGGCCTTTCCAAGCGCTTGCTGGTCAAGGCCCTGGCCAATCACTTTCAGGTTCCTCCAGCGGATCTGGCCATGCGGCTGGCGGCGGACTGGAAGCCAGGTGCGGCTTTCTTCCGTTCCCTCGGGAGGCCCCTGGAAGCATCCGGCGGGACGGAGGTCCGGGACCTGAAGCTGGCCAGGCTGCTGCAGGACCTGGAGGATGAACCGGACGGCAGCGGGGAGGAGCCCCGTTACCGGGCCCGCCTGGTCCTGATTTACGCCCAGGCCGGCCGCGGCGGGGGCCAGCAGTTGTTCACCGAGCTGACCCTGGCCGCTCGCGACGGGGAGCGGCTGGTCGGTGTCGTCAAGACCGGGAGGGGGCTGGAGCCGCCCGAGAAAAAGGCCCTCGACCGCTGGATTCGCGAAAACACCCTGGCCCGGCGGGGACCGGTCCGGACCGTCCCGGCGGAAATGGTCTTTGAAGTGGGGTTCGAGCGGCTGCGGCCGTCGCGCCGGCACAAATCGGGTCTTGAGATTCGTTATCCCCGAATCCTGGCCTGGCTGCGGGAGGCCGGCCCGGAGACGGTCGACACCCTGGACCGGCTGCGTGAGTGCCGGGATGTGTAAGCGCCGTTGACTTGCCGGGGTCCTTTGCCATCTCATGCAGGCATGAAATGGAGGGAACTGTTGAACACGGCCGAGGCGGTGGCCCGGGAGAGCGGGAACATCCTCAAGGAGGGCGCCACGCATTTGCGCGAGGTGGAATTCCTGGACGCGCGGGACGTCAAGCTCCGGGCCGACCGGGAATCCGAGGAACTGATCCGGAAGCGCTTTGGCGAGGCCTTCCCCTACCCGGTCTACGGGGAGGAAAAGGGTGGCGACGAGAGCCTGCGTGAACGATACGAGCCCTACTGGGTCGTCGATCCGCTGGATGGAACCTATAACTATCTGCGGGGCAGCGCCTTGTGCGGGGTCAGCATCGGGCTGATGCGCGGGGAGACCCCGATCCTGGGTGTCATCTATGATTTCAATTCCGGCATTTGCTACAGCGGTGTGGTGGCGGAAGGCTTCTACATCAACGGTGAAAAGGTCCAGCCCCGCTGGGCGGACAAACTGGACCAGGCCGCCCTCTCGACCGGATTCCCCTCCGGCATGGACCGCTCCCCGGCCCGCATGGAGGCTTTCATCGAGCGGATCGCCCCTTTCAAGAAAGTCCGTATGATCGGCTCCGCAGCCCTGGCCCTGGCCTACGTCGCGGCCGGCATTTACGATGTCTACTACGAGGAATCGATCAACCTCTGGGACGTCGCCGCGGGTCTGGCCATGATCCAGGCCGCCGGCGGCGTGGTCCGGATGAAACCCAGCGCCAACGGCAAAGCCATGTCCTACGACGTCTGGGCCGGCAAGGAGGCCTTCTTTGGCCAGTAAGGAACCGATGCCGAACCGACTGCAGAACGAAAACAGCCTCTACCTGCGCCAGCACGCCGAGAACCCGGTGGACTGGTTTCCGTGGGGTCCGGAGGCCTTTGCCAAAGCCCGCGAGGAGGACAAGCCGGTCCTCGTTTCCATCGGATACGCCTCCTGCCACTGGTGTCATGTGATGGCCCACGAATCCTTCGAGGACGCGTACATCGCCAAGCTCATGAACAACCACTTTGTCTGCATCAAGGTGGACCGGGAGGAGCGCCCGGAAGTCGACCAGATCTACATGGACGCAGTGCAGATGCTCAACGGGCACGGCGGCTGGCCCCTGAACGTCTTCTGCCTGCCCGACGGACGCCCCTTCGCCGGCGGCACCTATTTTCCCCCGGACGAGCGGCGCGGCCACAACATCGTGCCCTGGCCGCAGCTCCTGATGCGGGTCTCCGACTTCTACCTGCGCCAGCGCGGCGACCTGGAGGAGAACGCCCGGGCCATCATCGGCAACCTCAAGGCCACCAACGACCCCTTCAAGGTCAGCGGGGACCGGGTGGGCAAGGGCGATTTCCTGATGGCCGCCCAGCCCATCCTGGACAACCTGGATGAGGAATTCGGCGGCTTCGGCAGCGCCCCCAAGTTTCCGCCTTCGATGACCCTCGATTTCCTCCTCGCCATGCGGTCCAGCGCGACCGTGGAGAGCCGTTATCCCGACGTGGCGGAAAAGATCGACCGCGCCGTCAACCTGACCCTGACCGGGATGGCCCACGGGGGCCTTTTCGACCAGATTGGCGGGGGCTTTTCCCGCTACAGTGTGGACCGCCACTGGCTGATTCCTCACTTTGAGAAGATGTTGTATGACAACGCCTTGCTGATTGATATCTACGCCCGGGCCCACCAGCGCTACCCGAAGGAAGTGTACCGGGCGGTGGTGGCCGAGACCATCGCCTGGCTGGACCGGGAGATGCTGGCCGGGGGCGGCTGCTACTATGCCTCCCTGGACGCCGACACGGATGGGGAGGAAGGTAAAACCTACCTCTGGAATCCCGCCGAAGTGGTGGAAATCCTTGGCCAGGAGGAGGGACGCCGTTTCTGCGCCGCCTACGGCATCAGCAAGGAAGGTAATTTCGAGAATACCGGACTGAGCAATCCGGCCCTGCTGGAGTCCGATCCGGAGGTGCGGGATTCCCTCCGCCCGGCCCGGGAGAAGCTACTTGAGGCGCGCAATGGGCGGCCCCAGCCGGGCCGGGACAACAAGTGCCTGCTGGCCTGGAACGCGCTCCTGGTGCGCGGCCTGAGCCGCGCCGCCTTTGCCTTCGGGGAACCCGCCTGGATGGAAAAGGCCTGCCGGGTGGCCGACTGGATCTGGCGGGACCTGCGCAAGGAGGGGGACCGGCTTTTCAGCGTGGCCTACGACGGCGAGCCCTCCGGCAACGGCAAACTGGACGATTATGCCTACACGGCGGAAGCCTTCCTGGCCCTGGCCGCCGTCATCGACTGGATCGAGCCCGGCCAGGCCCCGGTCTGGATTGAACGGGCGGAGTCCCTGGTGGAATCCGTCCGGAAGCACTTCCGCGATCCAGAGGCGCCCGGATTCTACTACATCAGCGACGACCACGAACAGCTGGTCCATCGGAAGAAGGAGTGGTTCGACAATGCCCTCCCGTCCGGAAATTCCAGCATGCTGCAGTGCCTGGTGGCCCTCGACGCCCTGACCGGAAGGGCGGATTACGCGGAGGAGATCGACAACATGCGGCTGGCCTATCCGGGAATCATTCATTCCGCCCCCTCGGCCGCCAGTCATGCCCTGTCCGCCCTGGTCTCCCAGGCGGTCGGGATCGCCGTCATCAAGGCCCGGCCCGGAGCCGACCTCGAGGGCTTGCGGGCAGCCCTGGCGGCCCGCCCGTGGCGCCCGGTCTTCCTGCAGGTGGACACGTCCGGCCAACTGCCGGCCGCTTTCCAGCTTTGTGTGGGGACGGAATGCCTCGCCCCGACCGATTCCATGGACGAGGTCGTGGAGATGCTCTGAACCCGCCTCAGCGCAGGCCCAGCGGCGGGCCGATGATCTCCCGGTAAAGGACCGCCTTCTTGAGCCCGTCCGGATGGCTCAGGTCGGACAGGATGTTATGCCGGATTCGCCTGTTACGGATGGTTTCCGGATGTTCCCGGACAGAGGACCCGGAACTGCCGATCTCGTCTGTCCCGACTTCCCCGGCCGTGATATCCCTGACTCCGGCATTCCTTTCCATGCTCCTGGCCTTCTCGCGGGCCTCTCGCTGCTGGCGACGGGATTGCTCGAGGATTTTCCGCTGCTCCTCGAGCCGCTTTTCCAGGCTGCTCATCCGGGAACCGGAATCGCCGGACCAGGCCGGCTCCTCCCGCCGGGTCTCACGCCGCCGGGGCTGCTCGCGCTGCATCCGGGCCGGGTCTTGGTGCGGCTTTGGGGCCGGATGAAAGAGGGGCTTCTGCCCGTCCGGTTGAGTCGGGTCATAATGATACGGGCGGGTGGCCGGTTGCCCGCCCTGCCCCTCGGCGGCGCGCCGGCGCTCGGCAATCTTGCGGCGTATCTCCTCCCGGACCTGGCGGGCCCGCTCGGCCACGTCGGTCTCCGGTTGCTCCTCCTGCTGCTGCTTGCCCTTCTTCATGGAGCCAATCAGCTGGGCGAGCCCGTAAAGAGCGAAGAAAACCAGCGGAAGGAGCTTCTCCCAGTCGAAGGAAGCCAGCATCGGTTCAGGCAGAGGGTTCATTCAATCAATTCCCGGTTCGGTCGGCGTTGACTCCCGTCCTCAGCTGTCCTGTTTCGGATTGGAGATGGATTTCCGCATGTCGGTATCCGATTCAATGTTCTTCAACCGCATGTAGTCCATGACGCCGAGGTTGCCCTGGCGGAAGGCTTCGGCCATGGCCAGCGGGACCTGGGCCTGGGCCTCGACCACCTTGGCCTGCATCTCCTGGACCTTGGCTTTCATCTCCTGCTCGAGGGCGACGGCGGCGGCGCGGCGGATTTCCGCCTGGGCCTGGGCCATGTTCTTGTTGGCCTCGGCCTGGGCCACCTGGAGCTGGGCCCCGACGTTTTCACCGACGTCCACATCGGCGATGTCGATGGAAAGGATTTCAAAGGCGGTCCCGGTATCGAGACCCCGGTTGAGGACATTGCGGGAAATCGAGTCCGGATTCTCCAGCACCCACTTGTAGCTCTCGGCTGAGCCGATAGTGGTCACGATCCCTTCCCCGACACGGGCGATGATCGTTTCCTCCTGGGCGCTGCCGACATAATGCTCAAGGTTGGACCGCACCGTCACCCGGGCCCGGGCCTTGACCTGGATACCGTCCTTGGCCACGCCGTCGATGGTGGACTTGCCGGAGGTGGGATTGGGGCAGTCGATGACCATCGGGTTGATCGAGGTCCGGACAGCCTGGATGATGGACTTCTCCGTTCCCTTGGTGGCCAGGTCGATGGCGCAGGCCTTGTCCCAGTCGAGGGGAATGCCCGCCTTCTGGGCGTTGATCAGGCCGGAGACGGTCTGGATGATGTCACCGCCGGCCATGTAGTGGGTTTCAAATTCATTAACCGTGATCGGCAACCCGGCTTTGACGGCCATGATCCGGGCGTCCACGATGACCGAGTACGGCAGTTTGCGGAACAGCTTCATGGCGATCAGGTTCCACATGCTGACCGGGGCGCCGGAGGAGTAGGCCTTGATCCACACACTGAGGAAGGACAGGATCAGGAGAACAATGACCAGAACGCCGATCAGGAGGATGATCGAGACGATCTGGGTGAGGTTGAGTGCGAGGATTGGATTCATTTCTTTTCGACGATTAGCTTAAAGGTTTCTGTGCGGACCACGCGGACCGGGACGCCCTTGTCCAGGAAGCCGTCCACCACGGCTGCGGTATGCGTCTGGCCGTCGACCAAGACCTTGCCGCTGGGGGCAAGTATTGTCAAGGTGACCCCCTCCTGCCCGACCAGATTTTCATCGGCCCGGGGATTGAGCTGGGAGCTGATGGCCGATTTCAGGGAAAGCTGTTTCCCCATCCGGGTGCTGGAAAGGAACTTTATTTCCAGGAAGAACATCAGCAGCGCCCCGAGGGGACCGGCCGCGAAGATGATGATGGCCCAGGTCAGGCCAAGCTGGTCGTAGGCCAGGATCGAGGCGATGATCAGCAGGACTCCTCCGATCAGGGCCAATATCCCGCCCGGCATGAAGATCTCGAAGAAGAACAGGGCGAAGGCGATGACGATCAGCCCGATCAGGACACTCATGACTTGTCCTCCGCGGCCCGATCGACGAGGAGGCTGAAATCCCGGTAGCCGGTGACCATGATGGCGGTTCCGCGGTCCAGTGAGCCGACGGCGACGGTGGCCTGGTAGCGCTTTCCGTCGATAACGACCTCCCCCAACGGATGCAGGGGATTGGTCACGACACCCTTGGAACCGACATCGGGCAGCGAGCCGGTGCCGGGCACCTCGGCTCCGCGGACCACCACCGGGTCGGGCATGGCCCCGGCGGAACTGTGCACCAGCCGCCCGTAAATGGAGGTCTTGGGGAGGTAACGCCAGATCAGCCAGAGTCCGATAAAGGCGATGGCGAAGCCGCCCAGCACCTGGTAGAGGGCCGCCCAGACGGAATCCGGGTCAACGGTGAAGGAGAAGCTGCCGCCGTCGCTTCCATCCGGAACGGGCCAGATGTCGGAAAGGGACCAGATCAGCGACCCCAGGACCATGACGATCCCGATGATCATGAAGATGAAGGTCCCCGGAAGGAAGAAGACATCCACGACAATCAGGGCCAGCCCGATGAGGAAGAAAATGATGGCTTCAAATCCGGCCAGGCCGGCAAGATAGTTGCTGGCAAATACCAATGCGATCAGGGAGATTCCGAGGATGCCGAAGATCCCGAAGCCGGGTGTCTTGAATTCCACGAAGAGGAGCAGCAAGCCCAGCCCGAGAAGGATCGGGGCGATGGTCTCCATGTATTTGGCAGCCTCCTCGGACCAGCTGATCTCAAAGGTCCGGAGGTCCCAGTTGCCCGCCCCGTAGCGGTTGTCCAGCAGGTCATCCAGACTGGCCACAATGCCCTCCGCGAGAAGCGGACGCGGCGGATCGCCGTAGGTGGCCACGGCCTCCTTGTCGGTCAGGGAGAGCAGTTCCCCTTCCGGACTGATCACCTGGCCATCGATTACCAGTTCAAAATCCAGATCCGCCATGGCCCGGATCAGGTCCGAGCGGTAGGGAAACTCATCGGTGTAGGTCCGCATCCGGGCCAGGAGGTAGCTGTCGATCTTGGCTTTCATGGTCTCCTCGATCTCCTGTCCGGAACCGGAGACGACAGCGGCCGCTCCCATGACTCCTCCCGGGGCGAAATAGATGGCGTCCGTGGCCATGGAGATATAGGCCCCGGCGGAAACGGCATCCTTGTCGACATAAGTCACCGTGTCGCCCTCGAAGCGGTTCAGGATTTCCATCATCTCGAGGGTTATGTCGAGGCGTCCGCCCGGGGTGTCCATGTCCAGGACAATGACCTCCACCCCTTCCTCGATGGCCTGCTTGATGCTCCGCCGGAGAATGTAGAGGTTGGCCTTGGAGATGGTGTCGTGCATCGGGACCCGGTACACCGACACCTGGCCCTCGGTGTCGAGCGCCTTGAGGACGGCGTTGGACAACCGGGGCTCCGCCGGGTCCGCTGGCCCGGAATCAGCCGGCCGGGATGGATTCGGCCCGGCTTCAGAAGGTTCATCCGGTGCCGCCTCCCCGGCCATGGCCGTGGAGACGCCCAGGAGGAGAACAAAGAGGAGGTTGCATGCCCAACGCATTATGAGTTGTAATTAAAACGGTTTTACACTGTTCACAAGTTTTTCTCCATGCGCACCCCCACCCCAGAAGAAACCCGGCAGGAATTGCTGCGTCGCGCCACAGCGCTGGGACTGGGTCCGGTGGGCGTGGCGCCTGTCGAAGGTGACCTCAGGCAGGAGTACTTCCACCGCTGGCTGGCGGAGGGACAACACGGGGAGATGGGCTGGATGGCCCGCGACCCGGAGCGCAGGGCCAATCCCGGCCAGGTCCAGCCGGAGGCCCGCTCGATCCTCTGCTTTGGCCTCAACTACTACCAGCCGGAACCGCACCGGCGCGGCCGCATTGCCAAATACGCCCTCGGCAAGGACTACCACAAGGTCATGATCAGCAAGCTGAAGCGGATTTGTGACTGGCTGCGGGAGCTGGGGGCGGCCAACCGGCCGTACGTGGACACGGGACCGCTGCTGGAAAAGCCCATTGCCTCCCTGGCCGGGCTGGGCTGGCAGGGCAAGAACACCATGGTCCTGAACCGTGAGGAAGGCCAGTGGCTGTTCCTCGGGTTCATCCTGACCACCTTCCCCTTCCCTCCCGATTCCCCGCAACCGGATCGATGCGGGACCTGCACCCGGTGTATCGACATCTGCCCTACACGGGCCATCACCGCTCCGTACCAGCTGGACGCGAGGAAATGCATTTCCTACCTGACCATCGAGCACAAGGGCGCCATCCCGGATGAATACAGACGGCTTATCGGCAACCACCTTTACGGCTGCGACGACTGCCTCGATGTCTGCCCCTGGAACAAGTGGGCCCGGCAAACCCGTGAAGCCGCCTTCAGTCCGCGGGCGTATCCGGATCTTCGCGACATGCTGGGACTGGATGAGGCCGGTTTCAACGAGTTGTTCGCCGGATCCCCGATCCGCCGCCTGAAGCGGCCGCGCTGGTTGCGCAATGTCTGTATCGTCCTGGGGAATACGGGCGACGCGGGAGACCTGCCCGCCCTGGAGCATGCGGCCGCGGATCCGGAATCCCTGGTGGCCGAGCATGCCGCCTGGGCCATCCGGGAAATCAGGAAGCGTCTGGATCTTCAGTGATTCCGGTCAGCCGGACCTTGATCCGGACCGGGGGCCCGGGCTGCGGGCCTGAATTCACCTTGATATTGATCCGCTTCAGCCCCGGCATGGCGGGCTCAATTTCCATGGGAGGCGGATACAGCTCCGTGAGTTCGACCTCCGCCCCGGCCGGGCTGAGAATGTCCAGGCGCAGGTATTTCCCGTCCTGCCGCAAAAGCGCACCTCCCGGCAGTGGCTCCACGTCGGCCTGGGTCATCATCTGCCAGCGGAGCGGCGTTCCGGGTTCTTTCAATTCCAGGACGTCCTCGATTTCCACTTCCGCGGAGCTATTGACCCGGAAGCTGCGGATGGCGCCGGTCACCGGGGGTCCCAGCGGACCGGAAATGTCGACGGTGGCGGATCGGCTGCCGGGATCGAAGCGGACAATGTCGGCCTCTCCCCCGACCCGGTGCAACCGCTCGTCAACGGTGATCGTGCTGTGTCCGAAGTTGTTCTTGTTCAGTAATTTCCAACGAGCGCTTTCCTGGCTTCCGTCCCACAGGTTGCCTCCGTGGATTTTGAAGTACTCCTCGATCTGGTGGTAATCCCCCTTGGGCATATCAAGGGCCCAGCGGACGCCGTCCAGCTCCAGGATAAAGGATCCGGCATCCATGTTGGGATGGCTCAGGCTGGCCGATCCGCCTTTGAGGGCCAGGTAGAGGGCATCCGGATCCCCGAAGGCGGAACGGAAGACGACGACCGGATTCTCCCCACGGCCATACCAGTCAAGCGGAAGACGCTCTTGCCGGCCGGGCTGGAAATGAACATGCCAGAGCATGGCCAGCGGGGCCAGACGCTGTTCCCCGCCGGCGGGATCGATGTGACGGCCTGGTAACTGGCGGATGGCCTCGATCGAGCGGTGCCGTTCCTGTCCGGTGACCATGGCGAACCAGGGCATGGCCTCAAGAAAGGGAACGGAGAGGTCGCAATCGGAAAAGTTGAAAAACATCCCGCTGGGGGCCGTCAACTGGTGCACCGCATCGGCGCTTTCGAGGAAGCCGGGATACCGCTCGAAGCCGCAGGTGTTGTCCAACGCCGTATCGAGCATTGAAAGGAGAACCACGTTGAAGAGGGTGCCGTAATCCCAGTAGGAGGCGCCTTCCGGGTAGACCCCGTCGGGATCATAGGTGGCGAGGGCTCGCGGCAGACCAACCGCCATTCGGTCCAGGGTGGCCACGGCGAGGGCCGGATCTTCCCCGGCCAGCACCAGGGCGGCGGCCACCATTCCCGCCTGGCAGACCTGGTTCCAGTTGTTGGGCAACTCGAAAATGTGGACTGACGACGGCTGGAAACTTTCACGCAAGCCTTTTTCCAGCAATGCCTTGCGAGCCATCCGGACCGTTTCCTCCGGGAGCCCCGGACCGGCCCAGTCCAGGGCCAGGGCCACCCCCAGGGACATCTCGGCCGTGTCCAGGAAATGGGAGGGATTCCAGTCGCTGAAGGTACACACGGCCTGCAATTGCCGGTCCAGTTCCTCAAGGTAGCTCTGTTCCCCGGTCATTCGCCAGGCATAGGCAAGGTGGCAGGCCCGCTTGAGGAACTGCCGGGAGACGCCGAGCAGGCGGCGTCCGGTCACCACATGCTGCAACGGATCCAGGCCGACCATCCCGTCCGCCTGCCGGAGGAGGTACTGATGAAAGATGCGGCTCGTGTCGTCCTCCTTTACAGCTTCCCGGACGAGGGCTTCATCACCTTTCCTCCAGACCAGGATGGGGCCGTTGCGGGGAAGCCGGGACAGGGAGTCCAGGCTGAAAGTGACGGGCTCCTTTTCAGCCGCCTGTTCGGAAAAGACGATTCCCGGAACCAGGAGCAGGAGCATAATGAAGGGCTGAGCCAGGCGATATTTAAACTTCAGGAACATGATGAAACGGGCGATTCGAGGTTGGAAATGAATTAAGAAAAAGAAACCGGAAATGGCGATAATGGACTTCAGGCCGGGGGAATGTCCCTCTCCAAAAGCGCTCTTGAGTTCGTCAGCCGCCTCAATTAGAGATTTTCAAACCGATGATGTACGAGATCGAGATGATCCTGCCTTTTGCCCTGACCGTGGCCCTGGTCCTGGCCTTCCTGTGGGGCAGCCACTGGTTGCTGCTCAAGCGGGACAAGGATCTGAGCAACGAAAAGAAGTTTCCCCGCCAACTGGTCATGCTGGGACTGACCATTGTCGGCATCGTCTTTATCGCCCTGGCCATGCCGGTCGATATCAGCTCCAGGAACCAGCTCATCGCCTTTGTCGGCCTGGTGGTCTCCGGTATCTTCGCCTTTAGCTCCACCACGGTGTTTGCCAATCTCATGGGGGGACTGATGCTGCGGATTCATCGTCCTTTCCGCTCCGGTGACTTTATCCGGATCAAGGAACACTTCGGCCGGGTGGCCGCGCGGGGCCTTTTTGATACGGAAATCCAGACCGAGACCCGGGAACTGATCACGATTCCCAACCTGTATGTGATCACCAACCCGGTACAGGTTATGCGGTCCTCCGGCACGATCATTTCCGGTGCCGTCTCGCTGGGATACGATGTCCACCATTCTGTGATCGAGCCCCTGCTCAAGGAAGCCGCCACCCGGGCCGGACTGGAGGAGCCTTTCGTGCATATCACCGAGCTCGGGGATTTCTCCATCACCTACCGGACCCATGGTCTGCTGACTGATGTGAAAAGTCTCCTGACCGCGCGATCGGAATTGAAGCGCTGCATCCTGGATTCCCTGCACGAGGGCGGCGTGGAGATTGTCTCCCCCAACTTCATGAACCAGCGGCCGCTTAAGGATGGCCAGAAATTCATCCCCAAGCCGGTCATCGTCGACCAGTCGGGAAAGGAGGAAGCCACGCCGACGGCAGAGGACATCGCCTTCGACAAGGCCGAGAAGGCCGAGCAGCGCGAACTGGAACAGGAGCGGCTGGAGAAGGAGATCAAGGAACTCGAGGAACAGTTGAAGGAAGCCGGGGAGGAGCAGAAAGAGAGCCTTGCGGGGCGTATCGAGAGAGCCAGGGCAGCGCTCAAGGAATTGCGAAAAGACGACGGAAAGGAAGAGGAGAACCAATAATGATCAAGCAACTGGGACACGTCTGCCTTCTCACGGAGGATCTGGAGAAAACGGCCGACTTTTATTGCCATGGCCTGGGCCTGGAGAAGGTATTTGATTTCGAGAAGGAGGGGAGCTGGTTCGGCTTCTACCTCCGGACCGGCAACAACTCCTTTATCGAGGTTTTCGAGGGGAAAACCGGCCAGCCCGGGAGCATCATCCACCTTTGCCTCGAGGTTGACGATATCGACGCCACCATCGGGGAGATCCGCGGACGCGGGATCGAGGTGGGAGACAAGAAGCTGGGCGCCGACAACAACTACCAGGCCTGGCTGGAGGATCCCAACGGGGTCAAGATCGAGCTCATGCAGTACCTCCCGGACAACTGCCAGCAGACCGGACGGACCTGCCTCGTCAACTGGTAGGGCCGGCGCCCGGGCAAGGCTCCGGTTCGGCGCCTCCGGGCGGTTCTTTCCTGAGCCGCACCAGGGTCGCCCCCCACCCTCCGGCATCGCCGGGAGCCAGGCTGTAGGACGCCACCGTCTCGTCACGGGCCAGGAGGGCGTGCACCTGTTCGCGGAGCACCCCCTTCCCTTTGCCATGGATAATCCGCAACTCGTGGAGTCCCTGCTCCCGGCAGCTTTCCAGATAAGCCAGGACGACCTCCTTAACCTCCGCCGGCCGGAACATGTGCAGGTCCAGAACACCGTCCACCGGATACTCGACTGGCTCGTCCCCGAGCTTCATCGCCATTCGTGCTTGGGATACCGGCCGAACAGGTCCTTGCGTACCTGCGGGTACTGGCCGGTCCAGAATCCGTCCAGGTCGTCGGTGATCTGGACCGGACGGCCGTTGGGGGCCAACAACTCGATCCGCAGCCGGCATTTCCCCTCGCAGATGACCAGACTGTCCCCGGGGACGTCGTAAAGCTGCTGGATACGGGCCGGCAGGACCACCATTCCGTCGTCCTCGTAGCGGAGCTTGACCCGGCCCCGGCCGGGCAGTTCAAAGCGAACGGGTGCCCACTCCTCCAGGATCGGCAACAGGCTGTCCGGCAGCCATTCCTGCAGGACCGGCAGGACCGGGCGGTCCTTGACCTCCTTGTAGGCGGTGGCGCCGGTGCAGATCTGCTCGATGAAGAGCAGCCGGTCCTCTTCGCGGATGGGCTGGATTTCCAGTTCCGGGCAGTATCGCGCAAGGGTATTGACCCGGCGAATCCAGTTCTCAGCCTCCGCATCCCACTGCTTCAGGGGCCATCCGTCCTCGTGAATGTGCCGGGCCAGGACCTGCGCCGCCAGCGCCGGATCCAGCTCGCCCCCGGGCTTTTCCCGCAGAACCAGGCCGCGGAAAACGGTCCGCTCCACGCATTCCACCCGGCGGCGGCCGGCTTCCATGCGCTGCACTTTCTCCTCCACCAGGTCCTCCGGATAAAGGTCCCCCAGCCATTCCTCCCGAATCGCCGTGGCCGCGCTTAGAAAGAGGGTTGCCTCTCCCCGGAATTCGCGCTCCTCGACTTCCGCCGCCACGAAAAGCGGGGCCTGGCCGATGATGGAATCCCGGACCAGTTCCCCGCGCCGGCCATGGACCAGCTCGCAGCGCAGGGTTCCCCGGTCCAGGCGCCGGCCCAAGTGGTCGATGTACCCGGTCAGGAGACATTTGGCGAAATTCTCGACAGTCCCCTGCCCTGCTTCCTCGTTGTTGTCTCCGGCCAGCCGCTTCAGCTGCTGGAAAATCCGGGTCGCCTGGCGTGCCGCCATGCCGTGGATGCCCCATTCCCGGCAGAATCCCATCTCCACATTGGCCGCCAGGGCCCTTTGCCAGGCCAGGATCCGCTGCAGGAGATCCGATCCCCCTTCCGCCGCTTCCCACCATTTCTCCCGCTCCCCCGCTTTCCGCTTGTCCGACAGGGGCAGGATGATGTCCCTTACTTCGCTCAGGGCGATGGCCGCCAGGGCCAGGTCCGTGCAACCGGCCTCCCGCGCCGATACCAGTATCCGGCTGAACCGGGGATGCAGGGGATAACGCGCCATCTCCCGTCCCGTGGAAGTGATGACCCCGTCCCGCATCGCCCCGAGGTCCTCCAGCAGCTCGCCGGCATGGGTCCAGGCCGCCTCCGGGGGACGCTGGAACCAGTGGAACCCGGCGGCCTTGCCCAGGCTGAGCAGCTGCAGGCGGGTCTCGGTCAGGTCCAGCCGCTCGATCTCCGGGGGGGTGAATGCCAGCCGGTGCACATGGTCGGATTCAGTCCATAGCCGGTAACACCGTCCGGGAGCAACCCGCCCGGCCCGCCCCGCCCGCTGGTCCGCGCTGGCCCGGCTGATCCGCTCCGTGAGCAGCGTGTTGACCCCGCGCCGGGGATCAAAATCCGCCATCCGGGCCAGTCCCGCGTCGATCACCGTGCGGATTCCCGGCAGGGTCAGGGAAGTCTCCGCAATGTTCGTCGAGACAATCACCCGCGGCCGCTCCCCGGTGCCGATGGCCCGGTCCTGGGCGGCCCCGTCCAGTTCCCCGTGCAGGGGAAAAATATCCCAGCCGCCCGCCTCCCGCAAACGGCTCAAGGTTTCCACCGTCCGCATGATCTCGTACTTCCCCGGCATGAAGACCAGCATGTCCCCTTCCGCCCCCTCGCCCAGGGCCTGCCGGAATCCGTCCGCCGCCTGCTCCCAGACCGGCTGGCGCGCCCCCGGCCGCACATGCCGGACCTCCACCGGGTGCTGCCTTCCCTCGCTTTCCAGCACCTCCGCCTCCGGCAGGTACTCCACCAGCCCGGCCACCTCCAGGGTCGCCGACAGGACCCCGATCCGCCCGCCCCAGCCGCTTCGCTGGCGCTCCACCGCCAGGGCCAGAGCCAGGTCCCCCTCCAGGTGCCGCTCGTGGAATTCGTCGAAAAGGATCGCTCCCACGTCCTCCAGGTCCTCCCCGCCAACCAGCCGGCGCAAAAGTAACCCCTCGGTGACATAGTGCAGGCGGGTCCGCCCGGAGACGGCCGACTCGAAGCGGATGCGGTAGCCGGCGGTCTCCCCCAGGGGCTCCCCGAGCTCGGAGGCCACCCGTCGGGCCAGGAGGCGGGCCGCCATGCGGCGGGGCTGCAGGATGATGACCGACTTCCCGGCCGGAAAACGGTCCCATTCCAGGAGGAAGCGCGGAACCCGGGTCGATTTCCCGGAACCGGTCGGGGACCGCAGGATAAAATTGCGCCGGCGGGCCCAGGCGGCTTCCAGCTCGGGACGGATTTCATCAATGGGCAGCGGAACGGGCATTCTCCACCGATACCGCCAAGTCGGCGGAAAAGAAACGCAAAAGATGTTGCTTCCCATGTCTTTTCAATTCCCCTGTTGGCTATGACCCCGATGGATACCATCGTTGCCCCGGCCACCGCTTCCGGGGAAGCGGCGCTGGCCGTTGTCCGGGTTTCCGGTCCGGAGGTTCCGGCCCTGGTGGAAGCCCTTTTCCCGGCCCCGCTTCCGCCGCGGCAGGCCGGCCTGGGCAGCTACCGCAGCCTGGAGGGCCGCATCCTCGACACCCTCGTCTACGTTCATTACGCCGACGGCAAATCCTACACCGGGGAAGCCCTCCTGGAATTGAGTCCTCACGGCAATCCCTGGCTGGTCCGGAAGATCCTCGACGACCTGGTGGCCCGCGGATGCCGCCTGGCCGAGCCGGGGGAGTTCACCCGCCGGGCCTTTCTCAACGGCAAGCTCGACCTGAGCCAGGCCGAGGCCGTCGTCCAGCTCATCCAGGCCCGCTCCGAGCGGGCCCTCGAGGCGGCTCGCCGGCAGCTTGCAGGATCGGTCGGAAATACGGTTAACCAGTTGGTGGACAAGCTATTACAGATTACAGCCGGCCTTGAGGCCTACATCGATTTTCCCGAGGAAGACCTGCCCCCGGAAGACCAGGAAGGGCCCGCCGGGCAGCTCCGGGACCTGCTCGGTGAAATGGACCACCTCATGGCCACCCGGCAGTATGCCTCCCTCCTTCATGACGGGATCAAGTGCGTCATCCTCGGGGAACCCAACGTCGGCAAGTCCAGCCTCCTCAACGCCCTCACCGGGGAGGAACGGGTCATTGTCTCCGCGGAACCGGGCACCACCCGGGATTATGTCGAGGAGCGGATCCATGTCGGACCCTACCTTCTCCGCGTGATCGACACCGCCGGCCTACACGAGGCCGCCTCGGCCCTCGAGGAACAGGGTATCCACCGTTCCCTGGAACAGATCCGGTCCGCCGACCTGCTCCTCGTGGTCCTTGACTCGACCCGCCCCTCCCCTGCCCTGCCGGAGACGGTCCTCCAGCTCCTGCGCCGGCAGAATTCCATCATCATCGAGAACAAGACCGATCTGTCCGTCAGCACCTCCCTGGCCGGCTTTGCCCCTGACTGTCCCCATGTGCGGATCTCCGCCTCCCTCCACCAGGGCCTGGAGGAGCTGCGCGGGACGATCCGGAGAACCCTCGAGGAAGGCCTCGTCATTCCCGACGAGAATGCCGTCATCGTCTCGGCCCGCCACGCCGGGGCGCTCCAGGATGCTTCCGAATGCCTCCGCCAGGCCCGCCTCAAACTTGCTGACGCCGAGCCCGCCGAGCTGGTCGCCTCGGACCTCCGCGGTGCCATCGAGGCCATGGGCCGCATTACCGGGAAAATCGATCCGGAACGGGTCCTGGACCGCCTGTTCAGCCAATTTTGTATCGGCAAGTAGTTCTATACCAATTTCTTATAAATGTCTACCCGTTTTGATATCATAGTTTGTGGGGCTGGCCACGCCGGTTGCGAGGCGGCCCTGGCCGCGGCCCGGATGGGCGCCCGGACCCTGCTTCTGACCGGTAATATCGACACCATTGCCCAGATGTCCTGTAATCCCGCCATCGGCGGGCTGGCCAAGGGGCACATGGTCCGTGAACTGGATGCCCTCGGCGGCGAAATGGCCCTCAACACTGACCTCACCGCCATCCAGTTCCGTCTCCTCAACGCCTCCAAGGGACCGGCCGTGCAGGCCTGCCGCGCCCAGTGCGACAAGAAGGCCTACCAGTTTCGTATGAAGCACACCCTGGAGCTGAGCCCTTCCCTGCAGGTCTTTCAAGCCATGGTGACCGGGCTTACTTTTCACAACGGACGGGTCACCGGGGTCCGGACCCAGCTTGGCATCGACTTCAGCGCCTCGGCCGTGGTGGTGACCACCGGCACCTTCCTGCGGGCCCTGATGCATGTGGGCCGCTCCAAGTCCGAGGGAGGCCGCATGGGGGATTTCAGCGCCAAGACCCTTTCCAGCTC
>CAJXMX010000040.1 GCA_913056355.1 uncultured Opitutales bacterium | reverse complement strand
TAGCTGCCGGTGAAGACGCCCGTTTTCTCCTTGGAAAGTTCCGTCCGCAGCAGGTCGCTCTTGGAGGCGGCGGTTTTGATGTAAGCATCGACGGCTTCCTTTTGGTCTGGCTTGGTCAGGGACGCCACCAGCGGATGCTCGGGAGCCAGGACCATGTAGGTGGCCCCGAACAGGGTGTCCGGGCGGGTCGTGTAGACCGTCAGGGGGTCGCCCGTCTCGAGCGTAAAGGTGACGTTGCCCCCGGTTGAGCGGCCAATCCAGTTGCGCTGCATGGCCTTGGTCGAATCCGGCCAGTCGAGGCCCTCCAGTCCGTCCAGCAACCGGTCGGCATAGGCGGTGATCCGGAGCACCCACTGGCGGAGGTTGCGGCGCTCCACGGGATGGCCGCCGACCTCGGACTTGCCGTCGACGACCTCCTCGTTGGCCAGGACCGTGCCCAGCTCGGGGCACCAGTTGACCGGGCGCTCGTCGACGTAGGCCAGGTTGTGCTGGAAGAGCTTGAGGAAGATCCACTGGGTCCAGCGGAAGTAGCCCGGATCGGTGGTATTGATTTCCCGCGACCAGTCCAGGGCCAGGCCGACCGCCTTCAGCTGACGCCGGAAGTTCTCGATGTTGGCCTTGGTGGTGACCGCCGGATGGGTCCCCGTCTTGACGGCATACTGCTCGGCCGGAAGGCCAAAGGCGTCCCAGCCCATGGGATGCAGGACATTGAAGCCGCGGGCCATCTTGTAGCGGCCGAGGACGTCGCTTCCGACGAAGTTCTCCACATGGCCGGCATGCAGCCCGGCCCCGCTCGGGTAGGGGAACATGTCCAGCAGGTAGTATTTCGGCTTTTCGGACTTGTCGGGCGCGGCAAAGCTGCCCTGTTGATCCCAAAACTGTTGCCAACGGGTTTCAATTTCCGTGAATGGGTATATTTTCTCAGACATTTCCATCAATCAGCCCCTGAATTCATGAGTAAAAACTGCGGAGATTGGGCCACGAAGTGCCCAAGGTCAACGCCACAGCTGTCCAAACTGGTCCTTGCCGGAATGCTGGCCATCAGCCTCCTCGCCGGCTGCCAGACCGTGCCGGAAGACAGCCAGGCCCGCTCGGAAGGTTTCCGGAATCTGCTGAACTCGGTGGTCCGCCTCGACGTTCGCGAGGCCAGCTTCACCAACGGGATGAAACAGACCATCCGGGGCGTCGGCAGCGGCGTCATTCTCGACCAGGAAGGTTACATCCTGACCAACGCCCATGTGGTCGGCCCCAATGTCGAGGAGATCCTCGTCACCCTGCCCAACCTGGAGCGCGTCTCCGCCGAGGTCGTGGGCTGGGACCATTGGACCGACCTGGCCCTGGTGCGGATGGATACCCAAGACCTGGAACGGCGAGGAATCACCTTTTCCCACAGTGCCTTCGGGGATTCCGACCAGCTCTTCGCGGGCCAGACGGTTTACGCCGTGGGGACCCCTAACGGGCTGACCCGGACCGTTACCAAAGGCATCATCTCCAACCAGAACCGATACTTTGCCGGGTCCAGCCAGATCAGCGGCTACGAGACCGGCTACTTCAACACCTGGCTTCAGACCGATGCCGCCATCAATCCCGGCAACAGCGGCGGACCACTGGTCAACAGCAGCGGCCAGGTCATCGGCATCAACACCCGCAGTTATCTTGGGTCCAACAACCTGTCCTTCGCCGTGCCCTCCCGGATTGCTCTGGAGGTCCTGCCGCAGCTCAAGGCCAAGGGCTCCGTCACGCGCTCCTACATCGGCCTCAAGCCGGCTCCCCTGCAGGACCTGGAGAACTTCTTCGGCATCGATGCCAACGTCGGGATGCTGGTCGACAGCGTCGACCCGGGTTCGCCCGCGGAGGAAGCCGGCCTGCGCGCCGGGGACATCGTCCTGCAGATGAACGGGCAACCGCTCGATGTCCGTTTTCCCGAGCAAATGCCCCCGGTCCTGCACCGGATTTCCGAATACCCCCTCGGGAAAAGCCTTTCCTTCCAGGTGCTCCGCAACGGCAACGAGCTGGATTTCAGCGTGGTTACGGAAAAACTGGAGAGCCGGGTCGGGGAGCGCTGGGCCTTCGAGAAATGGGGCATCAGCGTGGAGGATGTCAGCCGGGCCTTTGCCCGAGAGCAGCAGTTGAAGACCGATGACGGGGTCCTCATCACCGGGGTCCTGCAGGCCTTTCCGGCCGAGCAATCCGGCATCAGCGCCGGGGATATCGTTCTTTCCATCAACCGCAAGAAAGTGGATAGCCTGACCTCCCTGAAGGACTTCTACGAATCCTACGAGGCCAGCCCGGAAAAGGTCCTCTTCGAGGTCATGCGCAACCACCGCCTGCGCTTCCACGTGCTGGAGCCGCGGTAGGACAAAGGACAAAGGACAAAGGACAAAGGACAAAGGACTAAGGACTAAGGACTAAGGACTAAGGACAATTGTCCCGGGTCGCGAAGTAACGGCAGTCTGTTATGGTTTCCTTCGTCCTTCGTCCTTAGTCCTTTGTCCACCCTTCTTCTGCCCCCGCCGGCCGCGGGCCTGGTTGCGGAGGTGCTTCTCGAAGAGGGGACGGATGGTTTCCTCGATGTGGGCGAAGGCCGGCTCGAGGCCTTTTTCATTGTAGACCTGCCCGATGGCGGCTTCCACCCGGGTGGGTTCCCCGAGGGCCTGCAGGAAGGCGTTGGCGGTCAGCTTGATGAACAATTCCTGCCGGCTGAAGAGGGGGTGGTCCGGCTGGTTCAGCAGCCATTGCCGGGCATAGAGCGCCAGCACGGCATCGCCGATCCAGGCCAGGTCCCTGAGTTCACGAATATCCATGGGCGCACCGTAGGCGGGCCGGCGGGGGGAATCAAGGAGGGAAGGATTCCGACCGTTGACATTAACGGGCGATGCTGGTTTTGAGGATCTCGAACTAAAGCCCCAAAATGGATACCGTTAAATACCTCCTTCCCGACGTTGATCTGCCGGCCAACTGGTACAACCTGGCCGCCGACCTTTCCGGCCCCTTGCCGCCGGTCCTGCACCCCGGAACGGGGGAGCCGATAGGTCCCGAGGACCTGGCACCCCTCTTCCCCATGGCCCTGATTGAACAGGAGGTCTCCACCGAGCGCTGGATTCCCATTCCCGAAGAGGTCCGCCAGATCCTCCTCCAGTGGCGCTGCACGCCCTTGTACCGGGCCCGCCGGCTGGAGAAGGCGCTCAACACCCCGGCCAAAATCTACTACAAGTACGAGGGCGTCAGCCCCAGCGGATCACACAAGCCGAACACCGCGGTGGCCCAGGCCTACTACAACAGGGAAGCGGGTATCAAGAAGATCACTACGGAGACCGGCGCCGGCCAGTGGGGGTCATCCCTGGCGCTGGCCTGCCAGATGTTCGATCTCGAGTGCCTGGTCTACATGGTCAAGGTCAGCTTCAACCAGAAGCCCTACCGCCGGGCCTTCATGGAGACCTTCGGTGCGACCTGCATTCCCAGCCCAAGCGACACCACCGCGGCCGGCAAGGCCATCCTGGAGAAGGACCCTGACTGCACGGGTTCCCTCGGGATCGCCATTTCCGAGGCGGTCGAGGTCGCGGCGCAGAACGCGGACACCTCCTACTGCCTGGGCAGCGTGCTGAACCACGTGCTCCTGCACCAGACCGTCATCGGCCAGGAATGCCTGGCCCAGCTGGAGATGGCCGGGGATTACCCGGATGTCATCGTCGGCTGCACCGGGGGCGGCTCCAACTTCGCCGGTATCGCCTTTCCCTTCATCGGGCGGAAGCTTCGCGGCGAGCGGGACGTCCGGGTGGTCGCGGTCGAGCCCTCGGCCTGCCCCACGCTGACCAAGGGCAGGTACGCCTACGATTTCGGGGACACCGCCCACCTGACCCCGCTGGTCAAGATGCACACCCTTGGCAGCACCTTTGTTCCGCCCGGTTTCCACAGCGGAGGCCTGCGCTACCACGGGATGGCTCCCATGGTCAGCCATGTCCTGGCCAGCGGTCTCTGTGAGGCCCGCTCCTTCAACCAGTTGGAATGTTTTGCCGCCGGGACCCAGTTCGCCAAGGCGGAAGGGATCCTTCCCGCCCCCGAGGCGACCCACGCCGTTGTCGGCGCCATCCGCGAGGCGGAGCGCTGCCGTGAGGAGGGCAGGGCGGAAACCATCCTCTTCAACCTCTGCGGTCACGGCCACTTCGACATGCAGGCCTACATGGATTACAACGCCGGCAAGCTGCGGGACTACGATTATCCGGAAGGGGAAATCGCCATGGCCCTGGCCGGCCTGCCGGTGCACGGGAATTCCTGAGGGAGCCGGTTCTCCTGTTATGGCTGGTTGTCTGCGACCCCTCCGGGGTCGTGGAAATTTAATCGCGTATTTTCCCCGGGTCGCCCTGGCGGGCGACCCGCGGCTACCCTGTGGCACGCCTCCGGCGTGCACCTGCAGGCCGATTACGCCTCCGGCGTGCACCTGCTGCAGGCCGATTACGCCTCCGGCGTGCACCTGCAGGCCGATTACGCCTCCGGCGTGAATCACCGTAATGGATCCTCTCTGGTCAGCCCGGGGAATTGGCAATTTCCCGGCCTCCCTCAATTTGGTTGCCCCGGCGCGCTCTCGTTGACAATTTGGGCCTGTAACCCCCCAACCCTCCAACCCCGATAAATTATGATGCGTCTTACTTTTCTTGGTGCCGCCGGCACCGTCACGGGTAGCCGGCACATGGTGGAAGTCAATGACAAGCGCCTGCTGGTCGACTGCGGTCTCTTCCAGGGGCCGAAAAAGAACCGGCTCAAGAACTGGGAGCCGTTCCCGGTGGATCCGTCCAGTATCGACGCCATTCTGCTGACCCACGCCCATGTCGACCACATCGGGTTCCTGCCGGCAGTGGTCAAGGAGGGTTTTCGCGGGCCGATCTACTGCACCCAGGCCACGGCCGACCTGGCCGGTATTCTCCTTCCCGATACGGGCCACCTGCAGGAGGAGGAGGCCAAATGGGCCAACAAGAAGGGCTACTCCAAGCACAAGCCGGCCAAGCCGCTCTTTACCGAGGACGATGCCCGCGATGTCCTGCAGTACCTCGAGCCGGTCGAATACGGGCAGCATTTCGAGCCGGCTCCGGATATCCGGGCCAAGTACCGCGACACCGGCCATATCCTCGGGGCGGGCTTCCTGGACCTGAAGACGACCAACCGCACCGATCCCAAGAAGATCGTCTTCTCGGGCGACATGGGGCGGCCATGGGATGCCATTCTGCGTCCGCCGGTGCCGGCCTACAACGTGAACTACCTGGTCATGGAGTCGACCTACGGCGACCGCCTGCACGAGGAGAATTTTTCCGAGGACGAGCTGGCCCGGGTGGTCAACGAGAGCATGGAGCGGGGCGGGGTGCTGGTCATCCCGGCCTTCGCGGTGGGCCGTTCGCAGACCATTCTCTTTGTCCTGCGGGAACTGGAGATGGCGGGCAAGATCCCGGAGGTGCCGGTCTACCTCGATTCCCCCATGGCCAACAGCGCCCTCGACATCCACAAGCGCCATATTGCCGATCTGAATCTTCTCTGCCGGAAGAAGTCGCTGGCCGGGATCCGGCTCTTTCACCCGAACAAGCTGCGGCTTTCGGTCAGCCGTCAGGACTCGATCAACATCAACAGCGTCAAGAAGGGGGCCATCATCATTTCCGCCAGCGGCATGGTCACCGGAGGCCGGATCCTGCACCACATGAAGGAACGCCTGCCGGGCAAGGAGCACACCATCCTCTTCATCGGTTACCAGGCCGAGGGAACCCGCGGCCGGACGATCCTGGAGGGTAAGGAGAGCGTGAAGATGTTCGGGCATGAGGTGCCCGTGAACGCGAAGATCGAGCGCATCGAAGGCTTTTCGGGCCACGCCGACTACCGGGAAATGATGGCCTGGATGATGGGCTTCAACAGGGACCCGGAGCGGATCTTCCTGGTTCACGGCGAACCGGAAGCGGCCAACGCCATGGCCGGGCACATCCGCAAGCAGTTCAAGTGGGACGTGACCGTGGCCGAGGAGGATGAGCACGTCATGCTGGAGTTCTGAGCCGGCATTTTCGGGCGATTTTCCCCGCATGAATAGGGGGAAGCCGTCAGCTGTATCCATTTTTCATCACTTTAGCCTTGTCGTATCCTTAGCCGGTCAAGTAGATCGGCTTATGATGTTTAGAAGATTCATGCTGCTGTTGACGACCATGGCCCCGATCGCTGCCATGGCCCAGGATATCGAATTCCTGTACGCCGACTACAACCACGCCGTCTACCAGAACGGCCCGGCCTCCAGCCAGCCGATGGGAGAGCTCATTGGCTGGGACTGGCCCAGTTTCAGTTTCTGGGTGGGGGCCGATGTCAGTGCCGACGTGATTAGCGGGCTGAGCCTGCAGGGGCCGGCGCTGCCCGGCGGGGAGCCGGTGCCCTGGATCGGGGACGGGTACGAGCTGGAGTACACCTTCGACTCGAAAGCGGAGATGACCAGTTCGGTAGTGACCGGTAACTACACATTCTCGGCCACCAGCCCCTCCTTTTCGGAAGGGATCAGCATACCCGCCTACAACCAGCTGCCCGACCAGCTGCTGACCAGCGCCTCCTACAACGAGTTGCAGGCCTTCGATCCCGCCCGGGAGCTGACCATCGATTGGCTGCCCTTCACGGAGGGGCAGGGCGAGCTGGGCGGCACCATCAGCGTGGAGATTTCCTATTGGGACGACACCCTGCCGGTCCCGGGCTCGGTCACTGTGTTCGACTACGAGTCGCCCCTTGTCTTTGACGACAACGGGCTGACCCCGGCAACCATGACCTCCATTGCCATCCCGGCCAATACGATGGTCGGGAGCCCCTACAATTCCTACACCATTGTCCTGAACTTCATGCGGGTGGATACCCTCGCCGAGGCGTCCAATGTAACCGGGGCCCTGGTCGCCACGGTCACCTCCACGGATACCGTCATCGAGGCGCATGCCGACCTCTCCGGCCCGACAGATTGGGCCGGCTACCCGATCGTCAACGGCGGGTATGTGGACACCGCCTCCTGGATGGGATGGCTGGAAGTCTCCCACGCACCCTGGATCTGGTCCAACCAGACTCAGGGTTGGCTGTACCTGCCGGAGGACCATGTCACCGAAACAGGCAGCTGGGTCTATTTTGCAAAATAATCCGCCTGCCGATCACGGTTTGCTTTTCCGCCGTCCGGTCCATTGGGGCCGGGCGGCTTTTTGTGTGCGTTGCTGCGGCAGGATTCCGCGTGACACCTTTGGGCCGCGCGCTTAAGGTCCTGTCTTCCGAACCCTGTAGTGAATCCATCAGACCAGACTTCATGAAATCCATCAGATTAATCCCGGGTCTCTTTCCCCTGGCCTTTGTTTTTAATTTCAGCTCAGCGCTCGAGACCAGTATCCAGCATGTCGAGTTGTATCCTTCGGGAGCGGCGGTGTCCCGGGAAGTGAGCCTGGCCGGGGAGGACCTGGGCCCGGACGGGGTGGAATTGAGCGGTCTCCCGCAGAGCCTGATCCCGTCCTCCATCCAGATTGCCCCGGCCGAGGCGCCAGAGGGGCTCCAGATCGGCGGTTTCACGTTCCTTCCCAACGAAAACCCGGTGGAGGAAAATGATCCGCGGACGGCGGACCTGCGGGAAAAAATCGAAAAGCTGGACGATTCCCTGCGGGAGCTCAAGGAGGAGGCCGAGGAACTGGGCATCGAGGAAGGGAATTTCACCCAGTTGGCGGCCAGCATCCGGAAGTCGCTGGAGGAGGAGGCCACCAAGGAGGCCTATGCCCTGGCGGAGGAGGTGCTGGCCAAGGCGGCAAAAGCCCGCCAGAAGCGCCTGCAGCGGATGCCCGGACTGCAGGCTGAACAGAAGGAACTGCAGCTGCAGCGCCAAAAGCTCCAGAAGGAATTGAATGAGCTGGTGGACGGATTGAACCGCCGCTCGGGCGTGCTCCGTTTCGATCTCAGCGGCGCGGAGGGCAATGTGGTTCGCCTGGTAGTGCGCTATTCGGTGCGCGAGGCGGGGTGGAATCCGGTGCATGAGATCCGCGCCGATCCGGCGGGGGGCAAACTGACCTGGATCTACAAGGCCCGCATCTGGCAGAACACCGGCGAGGACTGGGAGGCCGTGGGCGCCTCCCTGAATTCGGCCAGCGCCCTGAATGCCGCGGGACTTCCCGATTTACCTCCCTGGATCCTGCATCGGATCGAGGCCCGGCCCCTCTATTCCTCCCGTTCCAAGGCCATGGAGGCGGCCGTCGAACAGGAGGCCCTGCAGGCCGCGGATTCCTACGGTGCGGGGGCGCCCATGCCGGAATCGACGACAACCGGGTTCTACATCCACATGCCGCAGCGCATTTCCGTCGAGTCGGGCGGAGCGCCGGTCGTGCGGGAGGCCTTCAGCGATGACCTGACGGCCGAATTCTGGTCGGAGGCGGTCCCGGAGTTGTCCACGGAGGCCTGGCTGATGGCCGGGACCACCAACGAGCTGGGCTGGCCGATCCTGGCCGGCGAGAGTTACTGCTACATTGACGGACAACTGGTGGCCCGGCGTTTTATCGACGGATTCTCCGTCGGGGAGGAAATGGAACTGGCGCTGGGCCGCAACGAGAAGATCAGCATCGAGCGCAAGGAGCGGGTCCGCAAGGAATCCGAGGGCGGGTTGATCGACCGTACCAAGCGGCACGAGTTCAAGTACGAGACAATTGTCGGGAACCAGATGAAGGCGCCCCACCGCGTTGTGCTGCAGGACCGCTTCCCGGTCGGCCGGGACAACAAGATCCAGGTCAAGGTGATCAGTCCCAGGGATGTCGAGCCGGAAGAAGGAACCGGAATCTTCAAGTGGGAGCAGACGGTGCCGCCCGGCGGCCAGGTTGTCATGACAACCGAATACACGATTACCTACCCGGCCGAGTGGTATATCAACATGCCGGAGTAGGGGAAACTGAAGATGGAAGCCTGGATTGTCCTCCTGGTCGTCGCCTATCTCGCCGCCCCTCCGGTCCTGGCCATCGTGGCCATCCTCCAGCGCAGGCGCCTGCGGACGCTGGAGGACGAACAGCATCAATTCTGGCAGGAACTGGAGGAGCTGAAGCGGCGGCTGGCCCGGCTCCGGGGGACTGCCGGGTCCGTACCGGCTTCCGCCGGACAGCCCGCAGCCCCCGCGGCGCCCGAACCGGCCCCGCCGGAATCCCCGGATGCCACTCCCGCACCCGGCACCGTCCTGCCCATCGAGCCGACTGCCGAACCCGTTTCCACCCCGGCGCCCGAGCCGGAGCCGGCACCGGAAGTGGTCCCGGTGGCGCCGGTGGCCGCGCGGGCCGGGGAAGGCACGGATGTACTGCAGGATTGGTTTGGCCGCCGAAAGCAGGTCCGCCCACCGTCGCAGAAGTTGTCCGATTTCCTTCGGGGCATCGGCCTCTGGCCGCCCCCGCCGGACGAGACCCGGACCCGGGAAACGGTCCTCATGCAGTGGTGGCTGCCGCGCATCGGCGGCCTTCTGGCCCTGCTCAGCGCACTCTTTTTCGGGGTCTACATCAACCAGTCCACCTCGCCGGTTTTCAAATGCATTGAGCTGGTCGCGGTCTCGGCCGGCCTGATCGGCCTGGGAAAGTATCTGGAACGCAAATACAAGGGATTCGGCGGCGTCCTCCTGGTGACGGGCATGGTCATGCTCTTCCTGACCAGCGTGGCGGCCTACGTCCTGCCGGCGACACGCATTATCGCGAATCCCCTGGCCGGCAGCCTTGTCCAGGCCCTGGTCCTGGCCGGCATCTGTGCCGTGGGATACCGGCGCCGCTCCGCGGGTATTGTCCTGATGGTCTTCCACTTCGCCTACTTCACCTGCATTTTCATGGCCTGGGAGGGCCTGCGTGAAGGGGCCCTGGTCGCCGGGGTGTTGTTGTTCCTGGCCGGAGCCCTGCTATCCGGGAAGGCCCTGTTCCGCGATCTTCCCTGGGTGGTGCTTCCGGGGACCTTCCTGGTGGTCCTGGCCTTTCCCTTTTTGGATGGATTCCGGGTGGTCTACCCGCCCGGAAACCTGCCCGTCCAGGTCTACCTGAACCTGGTCCTGGCCGGTGTCCTGGTGATGTTCTTCTCCGGACTGCTCGGAACGGGCCGGCGGTCCCGGATCCTGCTTTCCATCGGCACCTCGGGGGCCATCACCGCTGCCATTTTCTACTACCGGGTCCTCCTTCCGCAGGAGTTCGAATGGGCCGTCCTCTTTCTCGGCTGCACCATGCTGGCGGGTTCCCTCTATGCCTGGATGCGCCGGGGCAGCGATTTTTCCATGCAGCTATTGTTCGTCAAGGCGACCTTCCTCATTGGCGCCTGGGCCATCCTCCATTACGCCGGAGACCTGCGGTGGATGGTCCTGGCCCTGGAGACCGTGGTGGTCGCCGTCTCCGCCCGCCGGGCCCGCGTGCTGGCCATGGAGCTGGCGGTCTGGGCGGTGGCCGGAGCCAGTTTCCTGTTCTTCATCGAGTCCATGATGCTGCATGACGTTCCCGAGGTCATGAGCTTCGTCTGGTGGATGATGTCCCTCTATCCGGCCGCCCTGATCATCGCCTTCAGCCTCCTCCTGCCCGGCATGGAACCGCGGCTTCCCTCGCTCCGCGAATCCTCGCGCTGCTGGCTCTATGTGTTCGTCCCCTTCGCCGGAATCGGGATCTGGTATGAGCTGTTTGATCGCACGGTCGGGCGTTCCTTCGAGCTTTACGCTCCGTTCATCCTCGTGGTGTATGCCTTCGCGGCCCTGTCCTTTGTTCCGTTCCTTTCCCGCTGGCTGCTCCTGCTGACCAGTGCCTTGGGCTTCATCGCCGCCTCCGTCCTTTTTTGTGCGGCCCCGTATTCACTTCTGCTCCTGCTCCTTTTGGCCGCCGCCGGGGTGGCCGGAGTCATCGTCCTGACCGGTATCGAGGGCCGCGCCTCCCGCCTCGGGGAGAATGCCCTCTACGTCCTGGTCCGGGTCCCGGCGCTGCTCTGGATCCTGCAGGTCCTGGACAACTGGCCGGGACAGGCCTTCCTGATGCAGGTCATCGCCGCCGTTCTCCTGGCAACGGGCCTGATCAAGCGATTCCGGGACAGCAGCGCCTGGTTTTTCCTGCCCCTGTTGGTCCTGATCCTCTCGGAGAATCCAGATCCGGAGGCCGGGAAGTGGGGGACCGTCGGACTGGCCGCGGGCTTGCTGGTCATGGCGCTTCCCGCCGTCTTCAGACAAATCCGGGACAACCTCGGCTGGGGCCGCAAGGGCCAGGCCTGGTCCTACATCGGTGCCGTCCTCCTCTGGCTGTACGCCATCAAGTTCGGCGACCGGGAGGCGCCGTGGCTGGCCGGCCAGGTCGCCTTCAGCCTTGTTTCCCTGCTGCTGCTCGCGGGCTCCTGGCGCTGGAAGGTGCCCGGATACTTCGTCGGGGCGGTTCTCTTCATCGCCCTGGTGGTCTCCCGTCATTTCACCTCCATGATCGGGGAGGGCTACGCCTACCATCCATGGAGCAGTGAGGCGCTTTTCTCGGCGGCCCTGGTCTACGCCTTCGCCCTGCTCCTCTTTTTCCTCAAGCCGCAGCCCTTCGCCTTCAAACGACCCGGCAACCGGAGGCAGTTCAACCTGCTCTGCTCCGGCGGCGCGGCGCTGCTCTTCTTCCTGAATTCTGTCGTGACTTTCCGCTACGCGGAACTCGGCCTGATGAGCTGGTACACGCCGCTTCTGGCCCTGACTGCCTTTGTCATGATAATCCTGGGACTGGTCCGGACCGATGCCGCGTTCCGCTACCTCGGCCTGGCCGCCCTGCTGGTCCCCCTGGTCCGGCTGTTCCTGGTCGATGTCAAGGATGTCCTCCACCGGATCATCGCCTTTGCCGCGGCGGCGGTGGTGCTGACCCTGCTGGGGTACCTCTACCACCGGCTTTCCGAGCGGCTCAGGACCCGCGGGCCTATTCCGGGGGAATCAGAAGCTGCGCCAGACGAAGGCCACCAGGGCGCACAGGACAACGCCGATTAGCAGCGGCATGAAGGTGGCCACGGCGGTCCATTTGGCGCTCTTGGTCTCCTTGTAGATGGTGTAGATGGTGGTCGAGCAGGGATTGTGGCAGAGGCTGAAAAGCATCAGGCAGACCGCGGTCAGGGTGGTCCAGCCGCCGGCGGTGAGGATCTGGTGCAGGATGGCGTTGTCCCCGGTCTCGAACATGACCCCCGCACCCTGCTCGCCGACCCCGCTCAGGCCGGTCATGTGGACGGTCAGCATGAGCACCGTGGGGATGACGATCTCGTTGGCCGGGATGGCCACGATGTAGGCCACCAGGATGACGCCGGTCAGGCCGAGAAACCAGCCCACCGGGTCCAGGGTGGTGACCATCCACCAGGCCACGCTGTGGCCGCTGAAGGAGATGTTGGCGATGAGCCAGATGACGGCCCCGGCCGGGACGGCGAAGACAACCGCCCTCCAGAGGACAAAAAGGGTCCGGTCGATGATGGAAGTGTAGAGCGTGCGCCAGATCCGGGGCGGACGGTAGGGCGGCAACTCCAGGCTGAAGGCGGAGACTTCCCCGCGCAGGAAACTCCGGCTGAGCATCCATGAGGTGAGCAGGGCCATGAGAAAGCCGATGGCGGCGATGGCGAAGACGGAGAAGGCGGCGGTCAGGGAGGCCACCGGGGCCGGCGCCAGGGCCCCGAGGAAAATGGTGGCGATCATGATCTGGGTCGGCCAGCGGCCGTTGCAGAGGGAAAAGTTGTTGGTCACGATGGCGATCAGGCGTTCCCTCGGTGAATCGATGACCCGGGCCGCGATGACCCCCGCCGCGTTGCAGCCCAGACCCATGGTCATGGTCAGGGATTGCTTGCCGTGGGCCCCGGCGCTCTGGAAAAGGCGGTCCATGTTGAAGGCCACCCGGGGCAGGTAGCCAAAGTCCTCGAGGAGGGTGAACATGGGAAAGAAGATGGCCATCGGGGGAAGCATGACACTGACCACCCAGGCGCAGGTCAGGTAAATTCCGTCGACCAGGAATCCTTCCAGTGGTCCCCACATGTGGATGGCGCCGGTCAGCCCCTTGAGGAATGGAACCCCGTTGTCGATCAACAGGGTATACAGCATGCCTGAAGGGACATTGGCTCCGGCTATGGTCACCCACAGAACGATGGTGAAGATGACGGCCATGACCGGGAAGCCCGTCCAGGGGCTGGTCAGGACCCGGTCCATGGTTCGCTGCAGGGCCAGCCGCCTGGAGTCGCCGGCACGGAAGGTGCGCCTGGAGGCGATCCGGTTGGCCTCCCCGTAGAGGGATTCCGTAAGCCGGTCGTGAAAGTTGCGGGGCAACTGCCAGCGCAGGCTCTCGACCTGTTTCAGTAGTTCTCCGGATGTCATGATTCTGCTGCTACAAGTGAGGCATGCGGGTCCTCGGCCAGCTGGCCCAGGGTGCCGTCGGCCACCGCCTCCAGGAAGACCGGGTCGCCGTCCAGGAGCTGCAGGGCGATCCATTCCGGATTCGGCACCTCCGGGTACTGACGGCGCAGGTCCTCCGCCACGGTCCTGACCGCTTCCGGCAGACCGGGAACATCCAGGCTGAGGCGAACCGGCCGGCAGGTGAAGGCTCCCGAGGCCACTTCCCGGATGGCGTTGAGCAAATCCTTGATCCCTTCGCCGCTGCGCGCCACGCAGGGCACCACCGGAATGCCGAGATCGTCGGCCAGCCCGCGATGGTCCAGCTCGATCCGGTTGGCCTTGGCCTCGTCCATCAGGTTCAGGCAGAGGACCGCCCGTCCGCTGACCTGCAGGACCTGCAGGGCCAGGTTCAGGTTCCGTTCCAGGCAACTGGCGTCGACCACGATCACCACCACGTCGGGTTGGCCGAAAAGAAGGAAATCTCGGGCGATCTTCTCATCCTGCGAAGTGGAAAGCAGGGAATAGGTCCCCGGCAGGTCGACCAGCTTGTAGCGTTTCTTGTCCAGGGAGAATCCCCCCTCGGCCCGGGAAACGGTCTTGCCGGGCCAGTTGCCGGTATGCTGGCGCAATCCGGTCAGCTGGTTGAATACGGTGCTCTTGCCGGTGTTCGGATTGCCGGCCAGGGCGACCACGTAGTCCCAGCCCGTCATCCGGATGCCCAGCTTTTCCAGGACCGGAATACGGGCCTGGCAGCTGGCACAGGTGTCTGGCGCACATTGGTTGCTCATGACGGCTTCCTGATAAAGATTTCCATGGCCTGGGAATTCCGCAGGCCGATTGTCGTTCCGCGGACCCGGTAGGCGATCGGGCTTTGAAAGGGACTGGCGAATTCACAGGTCACTTCGCTACCCGGAACCATGCCGAAATCCAGCAGGCGCCGGCGCTCCGGTCCCATGCAGGCCGGGGATATGAATTCCACCAGGCCGCTTTCCCCCTGCTTCAGGGAAGAGAGGCGCCTCAGGTGATCCGGAAAGGGGCGGTCTTCCGGAAACGGAACAACCTCAATGTGGGCCGCCAGCCGGGTCGGCAATTCCAGTTGCTCCCCCGCCAGCTCGATGCGGGTTGAGCCGTGTTCCTGCTTCAGGATCCGGACCGGCAGCTCCACCGCCAGGCCCATGTGCTGCAACTCCAGGTAATCGCTTTCCGGCTCGTCCTCGATGTGCGCCACCAGCGCTGCCGATCCCTCCGCCATGTCCTTCAGGTGCTTCTGTTGCGGATGGTGCAGGTCGTGCCGCCGCTCCGGGATGGGGTCCCCGTGCGGATCAAAGCGGGGTCGCTTCATCAGGTCCGCCAGCTCGTCCATGCCCGCCGGGGTCAGCAGGTGCTCCGCCTTGTCCGCCTCCGCGTGCACTTCCTTGGCCGGCCTCCCGCGCTGCCGGGACAGCCAGGTCTCCATCAGCCGGTGCGCCCGCAGCAGCTCCAGCGCCCGGCGCCGGCCCGCCGCGGTCAGCCGCCAGCCCCCGTCGCGCCATTCCGCCAGCTCCTCCTGCTCCAGCCGCTCCATGATCCGGTCCAGTTGCGCACCGCTTACCCCCGGCAGCATCCCCGCCGGGTCCCAGCTGCCTTCCAGGTCACGACCATGGGCCACCGCCTTCAGCAGGTCCTCCGATCGCTCCCGGATGCGTTCCCGGTCCGTTCCCTTGCGTTTTCCAAACATGTTCGCTCCTCGTTGTCCGCCCGTGATGTAGCACGGGCTACATACCGGGGAAAATCATGGAGGAATCGGCCCTTGTCAAATGGAAAGGGGAAGTTTTTTGTGGGGTGGATGGCGGAAGGAAGAGGAAAGATGAAAGCGGCGGCGCGGCACGACCGGGTACGGCAGCAGCATTCGGACGAGCTGGCGGAGGACTACGTGGAGGCCATCAACGAGCTGTTGGAAGGGGGGAAGAAGGCGCGGGTGAAGGACCTGCAACGGGTATTCGGGGTATCGCACGTCTCGGTGATCCGGGCGCTACGGCGGATCGAGGAACGGGGGCTGGTTTTGCGGACGGAGAAGGAGGGCTTGCAGTTGACGGAGGCGGGCAAGGAGATGGCGGTGAGTTCTTCGCTGCGGCACAACCTGGTGGTCCGATTCCTGAAGGCGTTGGGAGTGGGTGACCCGCAGGCGGAGGCGGACGCGGAGGGGATGGAGCACCACCTCAGCGGGGAGACGCTGGAGGCGATGCGGCGTTTCCTGGAGCAATCCTGAGAATCAGCGCAGGACGTGGGGCTGCAGGGCCTGGCGTTGCTTCCGCAATAGGATGGACGGGCGGACGCGGGAGCAGCTAAATTGGGTGTGATGGCGGACCCGGGTCAGTTACTGGGGGAGGAATTCCTGAAGCGTCCGGTGCTGGAGGTGGCGCCGGAGCTGCTGGGCTGTTACTTATGTCGTGAACTGGACGGGAAAATCCTGCGCTGGCGGATCACGGAAGTGGAGGCCTACGACGGACCGGAGGACAAGGCCTGTCACGCGCACAAGGGGCGGACCGGGCGGACGGAAGTGATGTTTGGCCCGGCCGGGCACTGGTATGTCTATTTTTGCTACGGAATCCATTGGCTGCTGAACATCGTGACCGGACCGGAGGACTATCCGGCGGCGGTCCTGATCCGGGGTGCGGGCGAGATCAGCGGTCCGGCCCGGCTGACCAAGGCGCTTTCCATTACCGGGGAGTTGAACCGCCGCATGGCGGTCCCGGAATGCGGACTGTGGATCGAAGCGGGGGAAATCCTGGACCGGGCACATATTCTCACCACGCCGCGGATCGGGGTGGATTATGCCGGGCCGGACTGGAGCCGCCGGCCCTATCGCTTTCTCCTGAGGGAATCCTGAAGTCGGCGTTGCCCGCTGGGTCAGACAAAAGGAACCGTCCCGAATTGCTGTCCCAGGACCGCTTCCGGATCGGTCTCGAACCAGTTGGCCAATATGGAGCTGTAGACGGCGCGGAAATCGGTGCTGTAGGCCAGGTCCTTGTTTTTGGGCAGATCCAGCTGCGGGGCTGAGCCGAAGAGGGAACCCCGCAGGCGGCTGCCCATGACGAAGAGCGGGGCGGCGGTGCCGTGGTCGGTTCCGCCGGACACATTCTCACTGGGCCGCCTTCCGAACTCGGAGAAAGTCATGGTCAGGACCTGGTCGGCGAGTTTGTGGGCCTGCAGGTCAGCCTGGAAGGCGGCCATGGCCTCGGACAGGTCAGCAAGCAGCGCGGCATGGCGCTGAAGCTGGTCGGCATGGGTGTCAAAGCCGCCATGGGAGACAAAGTAGACCCGGGTTTCCTGCCCGGAGGCAACGAGGGCGGCCACACGCTGTAGGCTGCGGGCCAGGTGGGAATCCGGATAGGAAGCCATCGGCTTGTAACCCTGCAGGCGCTGCAGGACGCGGCGCTCGGCGACAAGGGTGTTCATGCAGACATGCTGCAGGTAACCGGCGTTGTCCTCGCTCAAGTGCTCCTCATCCGGCATGGCCGCCAGCAGATCCCGGTCGACGGGCCGGCGACGGCCGGGACCGCTTTCCAGGCTGAAGACATTACTTTTGTTGGCCGACAGAAAGACATCCGGCATGTCGTTGCCAAGGCCGATCCCGAGGGGCTCCTCCTCAGGACTCCCCTGGCAACTGTTGTCGAAATAGCGTCCGATCCAGCCGGTGGAAAGAAACTCGTCGCTGCGGGAGGCGGTTTCCCAGATCTCCATGGAGCGGAAGTGGCTCCGGTTGGGATTCGGGTAGCCGACATTCTGGATGGCGGCCAGTTTGCCCTCGTGGAACAGCTCCGCCAAATCCCCGCAGGAAGGGTGGAAGGCCAGGTGGTCGGTCAGCTGGTGCAGGTCCTTCTTGGGCAAGGCGAGATTGGGCCGCAGGCGGTAATAGTTGTCATCCTCGAACGGAACCAGTGTATTCAATCCGTCATTACCACCGGCCAGCTGGATGAGGACCAGGATCGAGCGGTCCCTTTCCGGCTTCGGCACTCCGGCCCGCACGGAATTGGCCAGGAAGGCGGGGGCCACGCTGCTGAAGGCCAGCAGGCCCAGTCCGGAGGCGGAAGTCCTGAGGAATTCCCGGCGGGAGGTGGGCAGATCGGTAAAGCTGTTCTTCATGGCGGCGGTCCTGCTTTATTCAGCAAAGCTGGTTTGGCGGTATGGTCAAGACAGCGGGCAGGCAGTCGTCCACCCTGTTCAGACAGGGAAATTCAAAAATAGTCCGCAGTTGGATTAATGCCAGGGTCCGGACCTGCGTTTCACCGGGTGTTATGAAAACAAAACATTCCCCCAAGTATATCTCATTGATGGTAATCGGAGCTTCCCTGCTCCTCGCACTCCCGCTGGAAGCCGCCCGTGGCGGCAATGGCGGTGGAAGCGGTGGCAATGGCGGCCAGTGCCCGCAGGGCCTGACCCCGGGAACGCGCAACATGCAGGATTGCACGGGAGCCTACAACGGCAGCAGATCGCAGAGCCGCCGGGGCAGCGCCAACCAGGGCGAAACCCGCGGCAGCGGCAATGGCAGCCAGCAGAACAAGACCGGCACCGCCCCTGCGGACGGGACCGGAAACCGCAATGGCCGCGGCACCGGCAACGGTGGTGGCAACGGGCTTGGAACCGGAAATCCCGAGGATTGCCCCAACAACCAGGGCTGAGCCGGCCAATTCCACCTTCAGGCTTTGCATGTCCCAATCGGCCCGATGCGATGGGCATGCAAAGCCCTTTTCCGGGTCCGAATTCAGGAAATCAGGTCCTCCACCCACTGGACTGAATCTTTCCCGGACCGGGCCAACTTGACCAGCTCCCGGAATACGGCTAAACGTTAAGCTTCACGAACCCCATGATCCTGACCTGGCAGAATCCACTCTCCGGCTTCCTGGAATGGCTGATGATGCTGGCTCTTCCGGCCTCCGGGAGCATGGTCCGCCAGCAGGAGGATTCCCGGCCGCACCTCGAGGCGGACCAGGTCCTGATGCTGCGTCTGCGAAACGGGGACCGGGACGCCTTCACGGTGCTTTTCGAGAAATGGAAGCGTCCCTTGATCAGCTACTTTTACCGATCAGTCGGGGATTACCACCTGGCGGAGGACCTGGCCCTGGAGACGGCCGCCAAGGTCTACCGTGCCCGGGAGCGCTACCAGCCCCGGGCCCGCTTCTCGACCTGGCTGTTCCAGATCGCCGGCAACCACCTGCGGGACTCCTGGCGTCGCAAGCGCAACGCGGTGAAAATCGCGGACGGCACCGGGAACTTGCCGGAGTGGGAATATCCCGGTCACCCCAATCCGCTGGACAGGCAGGCTGCGCGGATCTGGGAAGAATGGCTGCTGGATGCCCTGGAAAAGATTCCCCTTCCCGAGAAGACGGCCCTCCTCCTGGTGGCGCAGCAGGGAATGACACCGTCTGAAGCCGCCGATGTGATGAAGCTGACCCCCAACCATGTCCGGGTCCTGTTGAACAAGGCCCGCAACCGATTAAAAGAATTTCGAGAGGAAACATCATGAAAGACCCGAATCCGGAACAACTGGAACTGCTCCTGAAGGGAACCATCCGGGAACCGAGCCGCCGCTTCGAGGAGGCCCTGGCGGCCATTGCAGAACAGGAGAACAGCACCGGCATCAGCTGGCCCGGGATGCTCAAGCCCCTGGCGGTGGCGGCCGCGCTGATCCTGGGTATCTCCATATTTTTGCTGAACCAGACTTCCCCATCAGCAGGGCCAAAGGTGGCGTCAGCCACAACCGCGCCCCTGGACCGTGAATGGGTGGAACTGTTCACCATGTCCGAGGCACTCGACCAGGCGCATGTCCTCACCGACGAGGATTTGCTGCCCGCACTTGAATACTACGCCTTCAACCAATGAAAACACGACTTATCTCCATCGTATTGATTTTTCTGCTACCCGCTGGTCTGGCCATGGCCAAGGGCCCTGGTGGCCCGGGCGGTCCCGGATCCGGGCCCATGAATGGCCAAGGCCTCTATTCGGCTTCGAGCGGGCCGATTCCTGGATCCGGTATGTCCTCCCTGGAGCACTTCCTGCAAATGGATGATGACCAGCTGGCCGAGCTGGAGGCCGTGATCAAGCGGATCCGCCAGATGTCGCCGGAGGAGCGGCAGGCCTATCTGGACAAGGTCCGCCAGTACCAGGAAATGGCTCCCGAGCAGCGCCAGAACCTGCAGATGGCCTGGGGCCGGATCGACGAGCGGGTTCGCCGCGCCTGGCGCGACTACATGTTCTCCCTCGACATGGATGAGCGGGAGGCGGTGCACCAGGAGATGCAGGAGGTTCCGTTTGAGGAGCGCAACCGCTGGCGCGTGGAGCGGCTGGTGAAAGCCGGGCTGATCGGGGTCGACGAAGTCGGGAACATCCTCGGCAAGGAGTAGGAGCGCCTATTCATAGATCATCTTCACCGTCATGCCTCCGTCCACGACGAAGTCCTGTCCGGTGATGAAACCGGCCTCCTCGGAGACCAGCCAGGCGGCCATGCCGGCGATATCCTCCGGCCGGCCGACCCGTCCCGCCGGGTGCTGGGCATGGTCCTTGTCACGCAGCGAGTCCGGATCCCCGGTATGGATCCAGCCCGGGGAAATGCTGTTCACCCGCACCTCCGGCCCGCCGGTGACGGCGAGGGAATGGGCCAGGGCCACCACGCCGCCCTTGGAGGCGGAGTAGGCCGTTGTGCCCGGCTCCGATTGAAAGACGCGGGTGGAGGCGATGAGGACCATCGCCCCGTGGGAGCGCCGGAGGTGCGGGAAGCAATGCTTGGCGGTCAGGAAGACACCGGTGAGGTTGGTTCCGATGACCCGGTTCCACTCTGCAAGGCTGAGGTCCTCCACGTTCTGGCGTCCGGGATCCGCAATGCCGGCATTGGCGACGGCTGCGTCCAGGCCGCCGAAGGCCTGCACGGCCCTTGATACCGCCCGGACCACTGAATCCTCGTCACTGACGTCCGTCTTGCAGTAGACCAGGCGTTCCCCGGCATCCAGGTCCCTGAGGGTTTGGTCGGCCGCATCCGTATCGATGCCGGCAATACAGATTTTCATTCCCCGGTTCAGGAACGCCTCCACGATCCCGCGGCCGATTCCCTTTTCGCCACCGGT
>CAJXMX010000039.1 GCA_913056355.1 uncultured Opitutales bacterium | reverse complement strand
CCAGCCCTGCGCCCCGCCGATGGCGGGGCTCCCGACTGGGCTGGGATGGGGTCCGGCCTTTTGCCGTCCAAACCGGGTCTACGTCCTTGCGGTCCTTGCCGAGGGCAAACCAAACCTGTCTCCTTGCCGTCCAAACCGGACCTGTCTCCTTGCCGTCCAAACCGGGCCTGTCTCCTTGCCGTCCAAACCGGGTCTACGTCCTTGCGGTCCTTGCCGAGGGCAAACCAAACCTGTCTCCAGGCCGTCCAAACCGGGCCTGCCTTCAGGCCGGGCATGGCAGTTGCCGGCCTTGCGGCCCCCATTGGAAATCCTGACCTGCCGGCCGCTCAGGCGGCCCCGAAATGAATCCTGACCTGCCAGCCGCTCAGGCGGCCCCGAAATCTTTCTCATGCATGGCCTCGACATCGGCCATGGTGGTCGGACTGAAGGACGGCAGACCGGTGGCCTTGAGGGCATCCGCCAGCTCCTCCGGCTTCTTGGCCCCGGAAAGGGCCAGGGAAATTCCCGGCTGGTCGAGGATCCAGCGGTAGGTGGCCTGGGGAAGGCTCTCCACCGGTTCGCGGACCATGGCCCGGGCCAGGGAGGCGGCGTAACCGGCCCGCTCGGCAATCTCCTCCGGGGAATAGCGCGCATTCAGGCTGCCAGGCGGGAATTTGGTCTCGGCGGTGATGGTTCCGCTGAGGAACCCGTTGGCCATGCATTCCCGGGCCATAACCCCGCAATTGCAGCGGATGGCCGTCTCGATGAGGGACCGGGCCTCGCGGTTGAAGGGGCTCAGGACGACCTGGATGACATCGATCCGCCGCTGCTCCATCCAGTCGGCGGACATGGGGGCCGTCTCGTCAAACATGGATACGGAATGGCCGATGAAGCGGACCTTCCCCTCCTCCTTGAGTTGCCCGAGGACCGCCCACACCCCGTCGTCGATCTCCTCCGGCTTGAAGGGGGAATGAAAAAACAGGACGTCGATATGGTCGCGGCCCAGGCGGCGCAGGCTGGCCTCGCAGGAGGCCCTGGCCTCCTCACCGGTGAAGCGGCCCGGCATGACGTTGCTGGAGGTCCGGCCAAACTTGGTCGAGACGAGGACCGATCCGCTTTCCCGGCCGAGAGCCCGGCCAAGGACGCTTTCGGCCACGCCGTCCTCCTCTTTCGTTCCGTACAACGGGGCCGTATCGAAAAGGTTGATACCCGAGTCGATGGCCCCGCGGATCAGGCGCTCCGGGGCGCCCTTCTCCACCTGGCCGTAAATGGCGGTGCCGAGGGCCCAGGTCCCGAGGCCGATTTCACTGACTTTGAGGCCGGTCCGGCCCAGTGTGCGGTAGTTCATGCGCGTATGTCCATTTTCCTGATTAAAGCCTCCATCCGGGCGGAAGCCCGCTCCAGCACGCATTCGAGCTGTTGGCGGCCCCGTTCCCCCGAGGCCCGTCGCGGGTCCTCGCCGGTCAGGCCGTCCTCGTCGAGGCTCAGTTCCCGGTCCGGCAGGGCGGACAAGTCGACCGAACCCGGCGCAAAGTGCATCTGGAAGGAGGTTTCGGTGGCCCCGGCGTGGTCGGCCTTGAAATCGGAGCCCAGGAAATCCAGGTCCGACCAGACCTCAATTGCCGCCTCCAGGTGGTCGACAGCCGCGGCCCGGGCCCCGTTGGCCAGCGCCTCGATCTGCTCGGGCGGGTAATGCCCTGTGAAGAGGATGATAATGCGAAAGCCCTCATCGACCAGCTGACGGCAGATCACCTCCGCCACCCGGCTGGCAACAGTAGCCGGAAAATCTATACAATGCGGAAATCCCTTGAAGGGTTTGATGGTATTGACCCCCATCGGAATGGCAGGCAGGACCACTCCCCCGCAACGGGCGGCCAGGGCCTCGCAGATCCCCTGCGCCTTGACCGAGTCCAGCCCGATCGGGGCATGCAGGCTGTGCCATTCCAGGGCACCCCAGGGAACAAGGGCAACCGGACAGCTGTCGAGGATGGCCTCGATGGCCTTGGGGCGCAGTTCCCCATAGCGTCCCCAACGGGGGCTCTCGCCCTTTTCCGGCGACGGGCTCATGCCAGGCCCGCCAGGCTCAGGATCTTGTTCCCGGTCAGGCGCTGTTCCGGGGGCAGGCTGTGCGGAGTGGCCTTGCCATGGGTCCCGTGCAGTTCCTCGAAGCGGGCCTTGGTGTCGGCGACAAACTGCTCAACCGTCCGCTCCTCTTTGAAGAGCTTCATGATTTCCGGCAGCCAGCGATGGCCGTAGCGGACGTGGTTCTGCTCGTCGTTGCGGTCGAAGGCCAGCAGGGTGTCTGCTTCAAAGTCGTTCAACTCCCGGACCCGGTCCATGACCTTGGCCTTGGTCGGGAAGCTGCCGGCCTCGAACTCCATGGTCATCATGGCGTAGCGCTCCGGCGGCGTCATCCGGACCAGGACATGATACAGCTCCAGGGAGTGCTCCACGGTGTCCAGGTCCACGCCCAGCTTGGGAAGTTGCCGGAACCCGAACTGGCTGTGCCGGGACTCGTCCCACAAGTGGCGGGCAAGGTCGAAATGGAGGTCAAAGGGCGCTTCCGGCGTGTCGTAGAAGACGGTCGCCAGGTAATCCACGGCATCCAGTTCCATCATCAGCCAGACATAGACCATGAGCCGGATGACCCGGGCATCGGTTTGCGGGTCCTCCAGCCATTGGCGGACGATCGGGGTCTCATCCGGGTCCTCGCTGAAGACGCTGGAACAGATGGGGAAGTCTCCCCGGTTGCAGGTCAGCGGGTGGGAGTATTCCGATTTCTCGCAGGCCCAGGTGAAATCCGCCGGCAGGCTGTTCTTGGGCTCGTGCCCCAGCCATCCCCCGATGGCCGACAAGGCGGCCTGCAGGTGCGCTTTCCATTTCCCGGAATCGATTCCCTCAAGGTACGGTTCCATCTCCTCCGCGTGCCGTTCCTCGTCGAGGATGAATTCCTCGACCAGGTGGCGGGAGGGCCAGTCGGCCAGCTGATGGGTCAGCTGGAGGTACTCGCGGTAGGCGCTGAGGATGGCCGGCTTGATCACCCGGTAGAAGCCGGCCAGGGCCGCCTGCTCATCCTCGTTCCGGATCGCCTCCTCGAAGATCTTCCTGAATTCCGCCCGCACCCCGTCGTCCTTGCCGAAACCGCTCATCTCGCGGCCGCGCTCCCGGAGGAAGCGGGCGTGGCCGGCCGACTCCCAGACGTGCTGGCAAAGCAAATACTTCAATTCGATTCCGCCGAGCCGGGGAACCAGGGCCGTGGCGGTCCTGACAAACTCGCGCTCGACCTCGAAGAGCATGCGCTGCAGGGCCGCCATTTCCTGGACGGCGGCCATGCGGCCGGTGGCGGAGGCGACCCGCCTCTGTGACGTGGGGGATGAACTCATGGCAAATTCCTGTATTGATTCAGCAGATACGCCCGCGCTTGCCGGCCTTGCTGTGGCCCGGGGGGTTGACGCCCACCCAGCGCTCGTCGATGGGCTCGCTGGCCCGCTGGTAGCGGCTGTCGGAGGATATGCGGAGGCGGTTTTCGGTTCGGTTGTCCAGCGCCGCATGGACCGTGAACATCCCGAAGGTCAGGAAATCCCCGGCCCGGAACTCGGTTGTCAGCCAGCGGCCGCCAAACTTGTTCCGCACCACCGGCGGATTGTGGGAAAGGGTCCCGGTGAAGGTCCAGCCGCCCTCCTCGGCCCGCTTTTTCTGTTCCGGCTTGTTCTCGCAGTAACTGTCGACATCGCGGTAGACGTAATGCTCCAGCAGGTCCATCCGCTTGTGGGACCCCTCCAGGATCATCAGCCCGCCCAGCTCGAAGGAGACGTCGCCGTAGGGCAACCAGCAGGTCATGTGCCGGTGCGTGCCCCGCCCCATGTAGGGCAGGTCGCAGTGCGGGTTGGTCCCCTTTCCGGGTCCCATGGCCCGCAGCCAGGTAAAGTCGTAATGGCGGATTTCCTCGCCATAGAAGCGCTGGTAGAACTCCACCAGGCGTCCGGAATAGAGCAGCCGCTGGACGGCCTCGTTGTTGTTGGCGAATTCCGGGTGGAAGCCGAATTCAGCACCCGGCAGAAGCACCGCGTCCATCGGGTCATGGTCGGGATCCAGACCGCCCATCTCGACCATCCGCTCCACGATGGAAGCCCGCGCCTCCAGGACCAGGTCGCGGTCGAGGCAGCCTTTCATGTAGAGGTAACCTTCGTCGGCCAGGCGCCGATGCAGCTCTTCGGGATTATCCCGGGCATCGGAGGAGTCGCGCAGGAGGCCCACCTTGTCCTCGTCCATGTCGAGGGGATGGCCGTAGGAATGCAATTGGGGAATGGGAGAGAGGGTTTTCATGGGAATCCGGGTTGAGTAAAGTTTCTAATAACCTGCATTAATATATACCATGAACCGGGCTGGCAAAATGGTTGAAATGGGATATGTTTTGTATAATTTGGTAATTCCTCCCCGCCCATGCCGAAATCCTCCCAAAGCTGGCTGAAAAGCCCTTTATCCTGCCCGATTGGCACCATCTGGATGGCCGGCCAACTGCATGACAAGTCGACCATACCAGTCGACAAAATGCGTATTTTGGGACGGAGCGCCCTGGTCCTGGTGCTGGACGGACGGGGAACCTACGCCGACGGGAGCGGAATCCGGGCGGAGCTCGAACCCGGGGACACCATCCTGGTCACCCCGCAGCTCCCGCATGCCTACGGGGGAAAGGAGGGCACGGCCTGGGGCCAGGCCTACGTCGTCTTCAGCGGACCCTGCTTCGACCAACTGCACACCGCGCCGGTCTACCGCTCGCACCAGCCCCTCTGGCACCTGGAGCCGGCGGAGATGTGGCGGCAGCGAATGCGGGACATCCTCAGCCCCCGCTCGGAGGCCGATCCGGTGGAGGTTTTGTCCCGGGTGGGCCGTTTCTGGCAGCTGTTGCTGGACATGGCCACCACCGACGCCGAGGCCCGGCGTCATCCGGAGGATGCCTGGCTGGAGGAAAGCCTGCGCCTGCTCGGCGAGCGGCACCGGGAAGGCTGGATGAATCCGCGCCAGGTGGCCCGGAAAGTGGGCCTCAGCTACGAAAGTTTCCGAAAGCGTTTCAGCGAGCGGATGGACCGCGCCCCCGGGCAATACCAGCAGCAGCGACGGGTCGACCTGGCCTGCGCGGCCATTTACCGGGGAACGGGCAATTTCAAGCAGCTGGCCGAGGAGCTGGGTTTCTGCGACGTGTACCACTTTTCGAAGGCCTTCCGAAAACAGATGGGAATGCCGCCCTCGGCCTATCGCCGCAGTGTCCGCGGCGGTTAGGAACCGGCTCAGCCGCGCGTCTGCACGGAGGCCTCGAGGGGAGGGAACGGGGCCTCGATCATATCCGCACGGAACTCGTTGTAATCACTGGTTTCGATGGTGCCCGGCTCGACCGCCCATGGCGCGCCGGCCTCGTGGAAGGAACAGCCGTCACGGTAGGCCCGGGTCGCGAAAACTTCGAAGTTCTCGATGATGTCGAAAGCCTCCCCGGACTGGTCGACGAACTGGCGCCGGAAGTCATCCGGCACGTCATGGACGCGGATACAGTCCTGGGCGGCGTTGATCCACTTGACCTCCCCCTTGGCCTGCTCGGTGGAGCAGTAGCGGACGGAGGTATCTCCCTGCAAAAGCCGGACCACGGAATTGAACATGTTGGTCCGCACGGGGACCTGTTCCTCCACCGGAAAGGTGCGGACATTTCCCCCGGCATCCAGGGTGTGGCCCCCGTTGAAACGCCAGATCATCACCCCCTTGGAACCGGTCAGGCGGATTTCCGGGTCAATGGTGTCCAGCGAACTGTGTGACAGGATGACATTGGCCTCCGCGCCGCTGTCGAGCGTGGCCCGGGTCCAGATTGTATCGAAATTCTGGATCGGCTTGGAACGGTACAGTTCCGCCATTACCCGGACCGGATCGGCGCGTCCGCCGAGGCTGGTCCCGGCCAGGAAAAGCATCAGGTTGGCCAGGTGCGCCAGGGCGTTGTGGAAGGGGGAATCCAGCACCCAGAACTCGCCCGCATGGACGCGCCCGCTCCAGTAATTGCGTGAGTAGTAGGAGTGCCCCCGCGGCCAGAGGCCAATGCAGTCCACGCGGGAAATCCGGCCGATGGTCCCCTCCATGAGCAGCTCCTTGATCTCCCAGGTGCTCCGGCTGTAGCTGTGCTGGTAACCGATGGCCACGGGCAGGCCGGACTCGTTCTCCGCCGCCTGGATGGCCGCGACATCCTGGAGGGTCGGGGCCACCGGCTTTTCCAGGAGAACCGGCAGCCCACGGGCCAGGCAGTCAACGGTCATCCGGGCATGCCAGCCGATGGCGGTCGGCACGCAGACCCAGTCCAGCCGGCCGGCCTCGCTTTCGATCATGTCCTGGTAATTCGAGTACACCGGCACCTTTTCCCGCTGGAGGATTTCAAGCTGTTCCGCCGATTCCTCCCGGTTGATGATCGTCACCGCGCCCCACTCCACCAGGCCCCGGCGGACCAGCTCGCTCAGCTCCTCAAAGTAGGCCAGGGCGTAACCGGTGACGCCGATCAGCCCCACCCGGAGAGGCTTGCCGGGCCGGCGGGGCTTGCTGTTGTTTCTCTCAGGCATGGGGAATTGTCATTACGATTCCACTACTCGGGACGGGTGTACTCCTCAAAGGTCGGGTTCTCCGCGGCCATGCGCAGGAAGGTGTCCAGCGGAACCACCTCGAAGGCCGGCCCCAGCTGGTCCAGGATGCTCTTGACCCGGGTGATGTCGCTCCACTGGCGGACGTGCATGAGCAGGAAGTACGGGCGCACCTCGTTGATGGCGGCCAGTTCAAGGAGATCGGCCACCACCTCCGCCTCGCTGCGGTCCGGCGAGAGGTAGTAATCGTAGGAGACCAGGACCCGGCCATCCTTGCTCTTGAAAGTGTAGGCCGGCGCGTAACCGTTGATAAAGCCCACGGCGTCCGGCATCTGGCGGAAATAAGTGTCGATCACCGACTCCGGAAGGTCGGGGTTGCCCTCGATGGAGGCTCCCTCGGAGTAGTCCATGATCTCGAAGACACTGAGGTCGAGGATCTCCATGAACTCCCGGGACTTGTCGAGGACCATGGGCAGCGACTCGGGCGGAATGGCCTTGGCATACATGTAGCCGGGGCCGGAGAGGCCCCCGATAAAGAGGTCGTTGGACGTGGCCTGCTCGTAAAACATCTCCAGCATGGAGGGGCCCATCCAGATCCAGTTCGGGGTCACCTGCCAGGCGTAGGGAATGGTGCCGCGGCCGGGCCTGGTCCAGGCCCCGATGCCGAGGGAATCGGTCTGCACGGCCGCCAGGTAGACCTTCCGTTCCGGCTTGACGACCTCGCCCGGCCGGACGTTGTGGTGGTTGCGGAACTTGAAGCCGGGGGAGAGCGGGACCTGGGTATTGAAACTCATGTTGGGCAGTGTGTGCAGCCCGGAGACCCGGATCACATGGGAAGAGGCCAGCTTGACGTGGTCCCGTTCCTTGTCCTTGCCGTAGGAATGCCAGCCGAAGCACATCCCCATCGGATTCATCTCCGAGAAGAGCTGGTCCGCCATGGCGTATTCCCCGGCGTACTTGGGATTATTGGCGTCGGTGCCGAGGTCGGTGAAGAAGCACTCGTGGTACATGCCGAAATCGGCCACCCCGGGACGCATCCGGCTGCCGGAATCACCGCCCATCCAGACGATGTAGTCCTTGCTGCAGCGGTCCCAGTAGGCGTCGTAGGCCCAGCGGTAGATTTCCAGGTCGCTCATGCCGGTGAAGCGCCCGCGGAAATCCTCGATCTGTTCCAGGCCCAACTCCTCGACCAGCGGGATCTGGTCCTCGCTGATGACAATGGCATCCTCCAGCCCGGCCAGGGTGAAGGCCACGATGAGGGAGGTGCGGACCTCCTTGTCCCAGACGATGTACTTGTCGACCTTGTCGCGGTAGGTGGTCAGGGCCTGCCGGAAGGAACGGAGCTGGCGGAAGGTGAACTGCTTGCGCGCCTTGTAGTAGTCGAAGATCTCGTCGGTAAAGCGGAAGTCCCATTCCGGGCCGTAAATAAAGTACAACAGCGGCCCGTCCTCGTTGACCACCCCCTGCAGGGTGATCAGGGCGGCCTGGACCGGAAGGTCCCCGTCGATGCTCCAGTTGTCGCTCATTTCCATGTAGCAGGCATCCCGGTAGCCCTCCTGCTTCAGGACGTAGGTGATGGGCTGGTCGGCCGGCCGGGTCGGCCTTTGTATTGTCCAGGTCAATACGGTTCCGTCGGCATTCAGCATCATGGTCGAGCGAAGGCGCATTTCAGAAACGCCCTGCGAGGATTGGACCGGGCAGACCTCGTCGAGCCGCAGCGTCGTGAAGTCCTCGCTCCATTCTGCGGTGATCCGCCGGTCCTCGCCGACGACGCGTCGCAGCCCCATGAATACATTGCTGGGGAAGACCTTGTGGTCGATCTCGACCCGGTTGACCCGGCCGCCGGTCTGCAGGTCCAGGTAATCCTCCTGGAATCGCCGGGTGCCCCAGCGTTCAGTCATTGAAAGATGTTCGGCGGAAGCCTCGTCGACCTTCAGGGAGACGCTCCCGAAAACGTCCACGGAGCTGCTTTGCTCGGGAATCATGACCCAGTTGCCGATCCACATCCCGGGATCGGCGGCCCTGAGGAGGAGTCCGGTCGCGATAAACAGCCCCATAAGGAAGGACAAACGGCGTTTGCGGGCCGTGGTTCGGGGAATCGGGAGAGAAAACATATCGCAGTCGGGTAGTTGGAGGAGATTCGACCGGGATCATGCCGGTCATGCGGAATTGGAAGGAGGAAGCTTGATTGGATGAGAATCCAAAGCCGCCGGCCCGGGCCTCGCAACGGGGGTTTTGGTTTACTGAAAAACAGCCTTGCCCTTGGAGAGGGCCCACCCCGGGCCATGCTGAAAGCCATGATCCGCAAGTGCGGACCAGCAAAACTCCGCACCCCTTTGACAAGCATGGAACTGGCAATTCTCAGTGATGAAATCTCCCTCGATCTCGAGGAGGCAATCCGTCTCGGCGACGAGATGGGCTTCCGCAAATACGAGATCCGCTGCCTGGACGACTACGAGCACCGGGTTCCGGATTTCCTACCCGGCCGTATCGAGCGGCTGAAGGAACTGGTTGAGAAGCAGCAGATTGAAATAACCGCCCTGACCCCGGGCACCTTCAAGTGCCGGCTCAACGAAACGGAACAGCTTCGCAAGGACATGGACGACCTGCTGCCCCGGGCCTGCGAACTGGCCCGCAAGCTGGGCGCGCCCCGGATAATTTCCTTCAGTTTCCTGCAGGGCGGCGGAAGCGAGGCCGAGGCCCTGGACCGGATGCGCGAGGCGGCCGCGATCGTGGGCGAACACGGACTGGAGCTGGCCGTGGAAAACGAGCCCGGCTTCTGGTTCGACACCGGCGTCAACACGGCCCGCCTGATGGAGGCGCTGTCCCTTGACCATGTTGGCGTCAACTGGGATCCGGCCAACTCGGTCATCGCCGGCGAGGCGGCCTACCCGGTGGGCTATGACGCGGTCCTGCCCTTTATCCGCAATGTCCATGTCAAGGACTCCATCCCCCTCCCGGACGGCAAGTGGGAAAACCGGCTGCTGGGCAACGGCGGCGTAAACTGGGTGGGCCAACTGGCCGCCCTGTTGCGGGATCGCCCGGTGGAGCACATCACCCTCGAGACGCACGTCTTTCCAGTGCTGGAAGCCACCCGTGAGGATCTCCGTCGCTACGAATTCCTGACCGCCGCCGCCAGGCAGCTCCTGGCTGAGACCTGAGCATGCGTGCCTGCCTGATCATTCTCCTCGGGCTCGCCCTGAACGCGGCGCCCGCCAACGCGGCCGGACAAGGGCGCTGGACCGATGCGACGGATCCGGGCGGGCTCGGGATGCAGTCCGCCTCCCGCCTGAAGTTCGCCTGCTTGAATGCCGATTCGCTGCCGGACATCATCCTGCTCCCCAGCGGAAAGGAAGCGGAGGTCCCCAAGGTCTTCCTTGGCCAGCCCGGAAACGACCGGGCACCGTTCCGACAGCTGGAGGAAACGGGGCTGCCGGCCGTGCGGACCAGCGACATCGTGGTCTTCGCGGACTTGGACAACGACGGCATCCGTGACGCCATCCTGACCCGCAACCTCGACATCTACCAGGAGGATTACCAGCCGCCGGCCAGCCCGCCCCTGCGCACCGCGTGGTGTCCCGGACGGGGCGACGGCACCTTCGGCCCGGCCCGGGACATCCCCGCCGCCCAAATGGCCACGACCTGCGCCATCGCGGTCGGCGATGTCAACGAGGACGGATTGCCGGACCTGTGGATCGGCAACTGGTATGTGAAATATTTCAGCGGATACGATGCCTTCGCCAACGACCTGCTCCTGCAGTACCGGGATGCGGACGGCGATCCGGCTTTTGTGCGCTGGCCCATCCCGAATGAATCGGCGCCGGCGGACTACACCACCGACCTTGGCGGCCGCCCCACCTATGGCGCAGCCATCGCCCGGCTCGAGGACGGCCTGCCGATGCTCATCGAGTTGAACTACGGGCGCCGCTGGAACCGCTTGTATCGAATGCAGCGCTACCAGCCCCTGGCCCCGCCCGGACGCGAGGTGCTGGAGGCCCTCCCCCGCCCGCAGGACCCCGCCGCCCTTCCCGCGCACCTGGCGCGCAGCCTGCAGGGAACGGACATCGCCCCGCAGGTCCATGTCGATGGCGACGATATACGCCACGGGCGCCATCCGGTCTGGCCGGAGGAGCTGTCCGGCCGGCACCCCCGCTCCAGGAGGCCCGACGAGCCGCCCTTCCGGGCCAACGGCAACACCTTCGACGTGGCGGTCGGCGACATCGACAACGACGGGGACTTCGACCTTTTCCTGAGCACCATAATCCATGCCTGGGCCGGTGATTCCTCAGACCGCTCGCGCTTCCTGGTCAACCAGCTGCGGGAGACCGGCAAGCTGGATTTCGCCTATCAAAATCGCCTCTCCGTGGACCGCATTCCGGATCCCCCGGCTCCCGGGGAAAAGCTGACCCGCGAACAGGTCGGCTACAACCAGGGAGATATTTTCGCCGAGCTGGCCGACCTGGATAACGACGGGCGCCTGGACCTCATCCTTTGCTCATCCGATTATCCGGATCCTCCCCCCCACGATGAGCGGCTGCGCGTCTACCTGCAGCAGGAGGATGGCACCTTTGTTGATTCCACGGCCGCCCTCGGCATCGACCATGTCGGGGCCGGCATGCCCTCGCTGGCCGACTACGACCAGGACGGCGACCTCGACCTTCTGGTCGGCCAGAGTTTCAACCGCCTTCCCGCCGACCAGCGCCGGAAAGCCGCCCTGGCCAGCGGGGCCCTCCCGCCGGATGCGCCGGATTCGGCCCCTTCCCTGCCCCGGGCCCGCCTTTACCGCAATGAGTCGCCGGGGAATCACCATTCCCTGCAGCTGGTCCTTACCGGCGATCCCGGAAAGGGGACCTGCCGGGAAGCCTACGGCACGGTGGTCCGGGTCACCGCGGACACCGACGGCGATTCCGCCACCCCGGACAGCGTCCAGCTGCGCCAGGTCATGGGCCCGGGCGGACATTACGGCAAACAGCACGAGCCGGTCGTCCATTTCGGCCTCGGCCGGGCCAGCCGGACCTCCCTGGTGGAGATCATCTGGCCGGGCCCGGGCGGCAACGTCACCCGTCTCGAAAATCTTCCCGCCGGCCGGCACGCGATTGCCGAATAATTCATTTAAACCCAACCTGTAACCAACATCCTCTCCCCATGAAAATCTCAGAGATCCTGTCCCGACTCAAAACCATTGCCATTTCCCCGGACGGCCCCCTCGTCGAGCGGACCGCCGCCGACTACATCCGGCAAAACGCCGCCCCGCAGGCCAAAATCGTCCAATCGAAAAAAAAGCCGGCTGACGGCCCCTCGCTGCGCCTGGCGGTCCTGGACGAGGAAAAGGCGTCCGATGTCGACGAGCGGATCGGCGTCCTCGAGGAATGGCTGTACTGCCGGACCGGCGAGGACGGCTCCATCGAGCTGTACGTCTCCCACACCTGGTTCCTTTTCCGCCTGGCCTGCCAGCTGGTGGATGACCTGGCCGGCTCCGCAGTCGCGGATTTCCGCAAAGGCAAGGTCATGCAGCCGGCCTTCCGTCACCTGCGCCCGGCCTACGATTCCCTTCTCAACAACCACGCCCGGACGGCCCGGGGCTTTGATCCCGAGGAGCATATCCGGGAGATGGCCCGCCTCGGCTTCACCCATGTCGAGGTCAACGGGCTGGCCGCCAGCTTCCCCTACGAGCAGGCCGCGCCGGACGAGCTGCTGTATCGATTCTATACCTACTGCGCGGCCCTCGACCAGTTCGTCTACAGCAAGCTCAACAAGGGCATCTATCCCTTCGAGTACCTGCGGGCCAACCTGAACAAGTTGAAACAGTCCGCCGAACTGGCGGAGAAATACGGCCTCCGGGCCGGCATCCTGGCCTTCGAGCCGCGCAGTGTGCCGGACCAGCTGCTGGAGCGCTACCCGATGCTCCGCGGGGCCCGCGTCGACCATCCCCTGCGCAGCTTCCGTCCCCGCTACAACCTGACCACCGCCCACCCGGTGGTGCTGGACCACTACAGCGAGATGCTGGAGAAGATCCTCAACGAGGCGCCCAACATCGACTACATGGTGGTCTGGTCCAACGACAGCGGGGCCGGCTTCGAGTACACCAGCTCCCTCTATGTCGGGCGCAACGGTGGCGGCTACGTGATCCGCGAATTCAAGGGCGACGACGCCATCGCCAAGGCGGCGGCCGAGAACATGATGCGCTTCATGAAGACCCTCCGCGACGCCGGGCGCCGGGTAAACCCGAAGTTCTTCTCGGTCCTCCGCAGCGAGATGTTCTGGGTCGAGGACCCCTACCTCCGTCCGGCCCTCGAGGAGGGCATCGACCTGGAGGTCAACTCGCTGGTGGCCAAGGGTTTCGATCTCGGCTACCACCATCCGAAATACGACTGGGCCGGCGATTTTAATTTCTGCGGACTCTTCAACCAGTGCAACGAACAGGAGAGCGTGGCCCGCAAGGAAGTGGAGGCCAGGGGCTCCAACGCCCATCTCTTTTTCAGCCACGGCACCTTCTGGAACCAGGAACCCGTCCACGCGCCAATCTATCCGCGCCTGCTCCACGAACGCCTCAGCGCGCTGCGCAAGCAGGGCTTCTCCCACGCCGCCGGCCTGACCGGGACCATCGCCCCGGAGCTGGCCCCCTACAACATCAACCAGGAACTCCTGCGGGCCTTTCAGCTGGATCCCGGCATGGACCTCGACGACTTCCTGATGCGGCGGGCCGTCTCCTGGGCCGGCGAGGAGGAAGCGGAGAACCTGGTCAAGGTCTGGAACCACGCCGACGAGGCTTACCGCTGCTACCCGCCCCCGGTCAGCGTCCTCTCCATGTGGAGCACCTGGTACCGGATCCTGGTCCGTCCCTTTGTCCCCAATTTCGAGGCCCTGAGCGAGGAGGAGCGGGCCTACTATGAGGATTTCCACCTCGGGCACGCCAACAACCGGGTCCGGGTCGACTTCCGCCGCGAGATCAACTTCGACTTCTGCACCCCGGAGTACGGGACCAAGTGCCGCGAGGCGATCACCGACAACGTGTATCCGGAAATCCAGCACGCCGTGGATCTGGCCCGCGAACGCCGCGACGCCACCGAGCCCGGCTGCCCGGCGCACGAGGCCTTCAGGCACCTCTACGACCGCCTGGTCGGCGTCCAGTGCTGGTTCCGGACCCAGCGCAACGTGGCCGGCTGGATCGAGGGCGTGCACGGCTACATCGAGGCGGAATCCAAGGACGAGAAGACCCGCTGCCGGGCCCTCGTCCGGAAGATCGTCCTCGACGAGAAGGAGAATGCAAAAGCCCTCCTGGCCCATGCGGAATCCGCCACCACCGACTGGATGCTGGTTTCCGGCCTCGGCGAGACCACCTTCATCTACGGGGAAAACTTCAAGGAGCTGCTGCGCCGCAAGATCGAGCTGATGGAGGGCCGCGAGGACGACGAGCCCTACATCGATCCCGACTTCATGTGGCGCGTGCCGGGCCAGAACTGCTGAGGCTTCCCTCATGAACCGCTGCAAAACCGGCGTCCTTATCCTCCTCATGTCGATCACCTCCGCCATTACCGCCCGGACCGGCGATCCGGAGCCCTTGTCCGGCGAAGTGAGGATGATCAACGGCCGGCCGATGATCACGGTCAACGGCGAACCCTGCTACCCGATGATCCACGCCCTGACCGACGTGCCCTCCGGACGCTGGTCGTGGGAGGAGCTGCCTCAGCACAACATCCGCAACTTCTGCCAAAGCGGCGTGCGCCTCTTCCAGCTGGACCTGCCCATGGATTCCATCTGGACCGCTCCGGGCGTCATTGACATCTCGGTGGCCCGCAAGCAGATCGCCGGGGTGCTTGAGGTTTGCCCGCAGGCCGGGGTGATCTTCAGGCTGCATGTCCGGCCCCCCCAATGGTGGCTGCACGAGCATCCGGAGGAATGGGTCGTCTATGCGGACACCGGTTACTACGAGGAGCAGAAGTACGGCCTGCTCCGCATCATCGAGCATGACAACAACCCGGTGCGCCGGGTCAGCATGGCTTCCCGCAAATGGCGCAGCGAGGTGACCGAGGTCTTCGAGGAATTCCTGGACCAGCTTTCGCAGACCCCGGAAGGAAACGCCCTGGTCGGTATCCAGGTCGCGAACGGCGTCTATGGGGAATGGCACAACTGGGGCTTCTACGATAACGAGCCGGATGTCAGCGCCCCCATGGAGGAAGCCTTCCGGAAATGGGCCCGGGACAAGTACGGCACCGAGGCAGCCCTCCGCAAGGCATGGAATGATCCGGAGGCCGGCTTTGACAGTATCACGGCCCCGGGCATGGAGGAGCGGTCCACTGACGGTATCTTCCGGGATCCGGCCAGCCAGCGCAGGGTCATCGACTACTACGAATGCATGCACCAGACCGTGGCGGACAACATTATCCACTTTACCAGGGTCCTGAAGGCCGGCTGGCCCCGGCCGATCATTGCCGGCACCTTCTACGGCTACTACTTTTCGGTTTTCGGGCGCGCCGCCGCCGGGGGCCATCTCCAGCTACAGCGGATCCTGGCCGCCGATTCCATCGACTACCTCTCCGGACCCCAGGCCTACGGGCCGGAATCCATCAAGCTCGGGGATCCCTACCGCTCGCGCAGCCTGATTGCCTCCGTCCGCCTGCACAACAAGCTCTGGCTCGACGAGATGGACGTGGAGCCCCGGATTCCGCTGACCAAGTCCGGAAACTACGAACTCCATGTGCAGGAGAGCGTGGCCGACATCCGGCGCAATGCCGCCTTTTCCTACACCAAGGGCATGGGACTCTGGTTCTACGATTTCAATATCTCCGGGGTCGACCTGGACGGCTACACCCACCTGACCTCGGGCAGTCAGGGCAACTGGGATCATCCGGTGGTCATGCGCCAGATCGAGCAGATGCAGAAGCTCTTCCGGGAGCGCTCACTGCACCGGCCCTACGAGAGCGGGGCCGATGTCCTCTTTGTCTACGATACCGAAAGTTACTACTACACGGCCAGCCTCAAGGGCACCGATCCAGTCAGCAGCGCCCTGGTCGATTACAACACCCTGGCCGCCTTCCGCAGCGGGGTCGTCTTTGATCCGGTTCACCTGGACGACCTGCCGCAGGTCGACCTCTCCCGGTACAAGGTCGTTGTATTTGGAAATACCTACCTCATGAATGAATCGGAACGCCGCTTCATCCGTCAAAAGGTGGCCCGGGACGGACGCCAGCTGGTCTGGTTTTATGCCCCCGGCTTTATCGATGAATCAAGCGGCGGCACCGGTGTTGAATGGATGGAGGAACTGACCGGATTCAAGCTCGAACGGCGCCCGGATGAGGAGGCCCCGTCCATCCGCCTGGCATCCGATCCCGACAACCCCTACCAGGCCGGGCCCGGGACCGTTTCCCCGGTCTTCAGGGTGACGGATCCCGACGCGGAACCCATCGGCAGCTTCGTCTCCTCCGGGGAGGTCGCCGTGGCCCGCAAAGCCTTTCCGGACCACACGGCATGGTTTGTCAGCCTCCCCAGCCGGGAACTGGAACCCCTGAACGGGATCCTGCGGGCGGCAGGGGCCCATGTCTTTGGGGAGCCGGACGCCTTTTTCTATTGCGGCGGCGGCATCCTGGTCATGCATACCCTGACCGGGGGCCCCCGGGACGTCACTCTCAGGAGCGGTAAGGTCATCCACCTCGACCTGCCGGAGGGTCCCGCCACGATCCTTCTCGACAGCGAATCCGGGGAGGTGCTCCTGAACCGTTGGTCGCCGGAAACGAAGCGGGTTTATACCCGGTATTAGACCCATCGCCAGCCCCCCCTTGCTTTACAGTCCTGCTTTACTGGAAAACACAATTCTGGTGGCGGCCGGAAGGGCGTTTTAAGATACTTCAAGGCGATCCAGATTCGTGCTGAATACCATGCAGATGATCCGACTCACTCCTCGCCTGATTCTATGAATCAACGCGCATCGCATGCATTCATGCATAGACTCCACAACACCGGCGGCCCAACGGCCGTCAGCAAACCAAAACTACCAAGACTAAAGTAATCCTTGAATTCACACTGATCATGAAAAAATACTACACTAGCATATGGCTTCCCCTTGCCTGTGCTTTGATTCCTGCATTGGGATTGAATGCCCAGGATACCAACGACGAGGACTCAGAGGTCTTCGAGTTATCACCCTTCACGGTGACCGGTGACGACGATATCGGCTATCAGGCCGTTTCCACCCTTGCCGGTACCCGCCTGAAGACAAACATGCGCGACATGGCGACCTCCATCTCGGTCGTCAACGCCGAGCTCCTCCGCGATACCGGGGCCACCGACCTCGAGGACGTCATGCTGATCACTCCCAACACGGAAGTGGCCGGCATGGGCGGGAATTATTCCGCCACCCAGTACGCCGGCGCCGGCAACATCATTCCGGAAGGCAACCGTGACGACCACCAGGGCGGTTTCACCCGCGTCCGTGGTCTTGCTGCCGCCGACCTGACCCGCGATTATTTCAGAACCGATGTGGCCTTCGACACCTACAATACGGACCGTATTGCCGTGCAGCGCGGGGCCAACTCCGCCCTCTTCGGCCTGGGAAGTCCTGGTGGTGTCGTCAACGCGACGCCGATCCGGGCCAATTTCATGGGAAATAAAGGCGAACTGAAGTTCACCACCGACGAATTCGGCACCTTGCGGACCTCCGTTCGCTACAACCATGAACTGATGGAGGACACCCTGGCCATCCGTGTGGCCGGTTTGTACGAGAACCAGAAATACATCCAGGAGGAAGCCTTCTTGAAGGATAAGCGTATTTACGGCTCGCTCCTGTGGAAGGCTTTCGACGGGATTCAGGTTCATGCCAGTGTTGAATTTGGGGAATCCGATTCAGCCAAACCCGACTTTGTCCCGCCGAATGACGGCATCACGCCCTGGCTCCTGGCCGGCAAGCCCATCTCCGAAAATCCTCTCGCGGGTGCGCAGTTATTCCGCGGTACGGGCGATTTCTTCCCCCCGGAAGCCTCCAATTCCACCAACAGCCGTCTCCTCTCCGTGGACACGGCCGGCGCATCCAGCGGTTTCGTGGAATACTTCGGTGACGTCAACGACCCCAACCCGACCTTCGGCGGCACGCCCTTTGTCCGCGCAGGACAGGGTACTCCCGATGACGCGGAATACATGATGATCCGCGTGCGGCCGATGATCCGCACCATGAAGCTGACCGGCGGTTACTATCCCGGCGGTGAAACCGTTGCCCCCGGCACGGCCAACTTCTTCAGCTCCGGTTTTGTCGATCAGCAGATCACCGACCGCAGCATCTTCGACTATCGCAAGCACCTGTTCTCCGGCGGTTCCAGCACCCAGGGGGACGACTGGCGGATCATCCAGGGTTCCATCGAGGGGAACTGGTGGGACAACAAGGTCGGCGTGGAACTTGCCGTCTTTGACCAGACCATGGATTCCTGGGGCTACAATGCCCTCCAGGGGATTGAGCAACGCACCATCTATATTGACATCAACAAGTACCTGATCGCCCAGGACAGCTCCGGCAACTGGATCCCGAATCCGGGCTTCGGAAAACCGGCTATGGGCGGCGGCTATGGCGGCAATTACCTGACCGACGACCGGACCTCAATCCGCGGCACCGCTTACATTGAACTGGCTGCCACCGACTTCATGGAGGACAACTGGATCTCCCGCCTGATCGGGCGTTTCCGCCTGACTGGCGTGTATCAGGAACGCGATTATGAAAGCAGCGAACGCTACGGCGGTCGTGGCGGTATCGACATGCAGGCGGCGGCGGACGCCCTCGCCGGTGGCGATATCCTCGGCATGATCTACGCCAACTACTACAAAGGCATGCAGTTCAGCCTTCCCTCCGGCGAAGGTGTCGACTTTCTCTCGGCCAATACGCTCGACGATGTCCGGGGAGCCAACATTGGTGCCGTTCCCTACGGCAGTGACCGTTCCAACTTCCAAAGCCCCGGAACCTTCGTGGGCTGGGATACGGTCGGCCATTCCTTCGTCACCTTTGAATCGCCGGTCTACCGGTTGGACAACGATCCGCACGGTTACGAGGCCGCCTTCTATGCCGGCAAGAGCAAGCTTGAGATCGATTCCCAGGTCCTCCTCGGACAGTATTACTTCTGGGATGACACCATCGTCCTGACCGGTACCTGGCGCAACGACGTCGTGCGTTCCGGCAGTGTCGGCGCACCCGGCTACCAGCCCTACAATGACGGGCGGGCAGTCAGTCAGCACGACGACATGACGGATCCGAACTTCGTCGCCGGGGTCACGGACGTGAGCGAAGATGCCGACGAGGACACCACCTCCTGGGGTATCGTGATTCACACCCCTCCGTTCATTGAGGAATTCCTCCCCTGGGGAACCACCTTCTCCATCTACCGGGGCAAGGCCGACAACTTCCAGCCCTCGGGAAGCCGCGTGAACATCTACAACGAGCAGATTGACTCGGTTATGGGGACCACCGATGAAAAAGGTATCATCGTCTCGACCCTGAACGGCAAGTTCAATGCCCGTTTCAACTGGTTTGACACCGGGATCATCAACAATGGTTTCGAAGCGGCTGGTTTCAGCTCTTCTGAAGGCATCCTCCAGAACCTGGTCTGGCAGCTGAACAATTCGGCCAATGTCTCCCAGGGCTTCACGCAATCCGATGTTGAATCCGTCCTGCCCCCGCAGGGCGTGCTGGACCTGAATGGGTTCAATCCGACCTGGAGCGATCCGGACAGCACCACGACCAATCGTAACTCCAGTGACCAGGGCACCCAGGACTTCACCGCGACCGGGATGGAAATCGAGATCACCTACAATCCCACCCCGCGCTGGACCATCCTGCTGACCATCGCCCAACAGGAAACGATCACCTCCAACACCTATCCGAGGTTTGGAGAATATATCAACGACTTCGTCATCCCGACATGGGTCAACAGTAGCTTCGCCCAGAACTACTTCATCAACGAGGATGCGACGATGACCCTCGCGGAAGTGGCGCAAGCCAACCTGGTGGACAACTACAAGAAGGCCATCACCAACGACGGTACGCCGGCGGTGGAACAGCGCGAATGGCGCTGGCGCCTGAACACCAGCTACAACTTCGGCCGCAACAGCGACATCATGCCGAAGTGGCTGGGTGAATTCACCATTGGCGGCGGTATCCGCTGGGAAGACGAAGTGGGCATCGGATTCCACGTTAATGAGAATGAATTCGGTGAACTCGCCTACGATGCCTCCGATCCGTTCTACGGCCCGAGCATGACCTACTATGACATCTTCTTCCGCGCCCGGTACAGGCTCGACAACCGTTCGGACCTGATCCTGCAGCTGAATATTGATGACATCGGTGATCACGACGAGTTGATCCCGTTCTATGCCCAACCGGACGGAAGCAAGCTGTACCGTATCCAGCAGGGCCGGGTGATCAGCTTCTCGGCGACCCTTACCTTCTAATTCCCGGATTTGCATCCGTAATACAAATCCGTCTTTCAGCCGGCTCCCTCGGGAGCCGGTTTTTTTTGTCTCCGCCAAATTCAGGTCAGTCAACCGACACAAAGAGCATGCCGTTAAGGGACAGCCCAGGAAACCGACCCGTGTATAACCAGAACGGATTGGAAACCGGAAATACCAATGGCCAGGACGGACTCGGAACTGGAGATAACAATGACCTGGATGGACCAAAAGCCGGATGTTTCTATGACCTGGATGGACCATAAACCGGATGTATTTATGACCTGGATGAACATGGAACGGGGCCTCAAAATGTACGGGACGGCCAAAGGCCGGATCCTATACCAGCCCAGTCCGTATCCCGCGGACCCCGCGCATGCGGGGGGAGCGGGAGCAGGGCTGGGAACCCAGCGACAAATATTCCAAGGAGGGCCAACGGCCCGGCCCCATGAACGTGCCGAAAGGGTTGACTTCGCGACATGATTTGGGGCCGGGCCGTTGGCCCTTGGCCTTGTCCCGTCGCCATTAACCCCGCCCTGTGGGCGGGGCTGGTATAGGATCCGGCCTTTGGCCGTCCCCTGATTTATTTCTGGTCTTCCCCCGAAAAAATGGACACCCCTTGAGGGTGATTTAGTTAGTATTGGTGTTTTGATTCTGGAAGTAAAGT
>CAJXMX010000038.1 GCA_913056355.1 uncultured Opitutales bacterium | reverse complement strand
AGAGGTCCCGCTTCAGCACCCACAGCTCGGCCTGCTGGTGGTTCCGGCTCTTCCACGGCTGATCGGCATCGAATGTCTTCGAGCCGGAGAGGAGGATGTCCCCGTTGGCCAGGTACAGGGCGCGGGTGAAACCCTCGTGGAAGAAGTGGTGGGTCAGCGGGGTCAGGTGGCCTGTCGCCACCTCCACCTCGTAGACATCCCCGAAGGTCTTCTCGAGAAAGATGAGGCGCTTTCCATCGTGCGACCAGTCGCAGCGCTGGCCGAAGCTGGTCACCTGGCGCAGCCAGGGCGCCTGCATGTCCCCCGGCAGCTCGATCCTGCCGGTTCGCTGGGCCTGCAGCTGCATGGAGCCCAGGAGAAGAATGGCGGCTGCGGGGACAAGGCGTATCATGTTTTGTAGTGTAAATACAATTACTTGCCTTAATCAAGGAAGGCCTCAATGGGAACGTCTTCCTCGAACTCCTTGATCATGATGTTGCGGTAGAAAATCTCGGCCGTTTCCGACTGGAGCCCGATCCGCCCCTCCTTCTGGCTCAGCCCCGTGGCCAGGTTGACGATCTCGCCGTTCAGCTTGTGGATCGCGTAGCGGTCCCCCATGACGATGATCTCGCAGACATTCCACTCGTCGTTGAGGGCGTTGAAGGGAACGCCCGGCTTGCACCGGTGCTCGCCCTTCTTGCGGGACTTCAGGTGCCCCCCTTCTCCCGGGAGCCGGAAGCGGCCGTCCTCCCCGGCATACCACTGGAAGGAGGTGCTGGAGGCCCAGAAGTCGCCCGTGTGGTTCTCGTCCGTGAGGTGGTTGTAACGTACCTGGTACTCGATCCCGAAGGGCCAGATCTTGTCGTTGTAGACATGATAGTAGCAGCCCGCGTCGTACTGGAACATGCCGAAGTTGTTCAGGCGCTTGTGGCCCCATTTGTATTCGAATCGGAAAATGTAGCGGGAGTAGGTGCCCCCGGCCCACATCATGCCGTGGGTGTAGCTGTTGCCGGTATCCAGCTCGAAGCTGTCCGGGAAATCCCGGAAGACGTGGACCACACCGTCCTCGCCGACCGTGAAAACCTTTTTCGCCAGCTCATCGTCGCCGTTGCGGACCTTCCTTTCCCATCCCGTGAAGTCCTTTCCGTTGAACAGGGGTCGAAATCCCTGCTCCAGAAGGGCGGCGGGGGAGCCGGATTGACCCAAAAGCAGTGTGTTGGCCAGAAGCAACAAAATGGTCAGGGAGAGTCGCTTGAGTATCATAATGGGGACTGATCTGAGGTTAAAACACTATCAATAATGAAATATATGAATGATTTTTTCATATTGTATACCATTATTGAAATTTAATTGCCAAAATAATTCACTTATTGCAATCTCCATCTTTCCCATGCTGAATTCACAGATTCTTTTTCCCTTCATGGTCCACGGGATGTGTTGTTGTCCTGTCCGGAGGCCAATCCGGGGTATCTCTCCTCCCTGGAATCGCCGCGACCCATGTGTGGTTTCAGGCAAATCTTGACTTTCTTTTTTGAAATTTATTGAAAACAAGTTAGCCCGTTTTTGAAAGTGTTTTACAACCTACCCCACCCAACCCACGACTCCCTGCCCCATGAGCACCGAGCAAATTACTGATCTCACCGTAGTCGCCATCTACCTCCTGGCCGTAACCCTCCTCGGCATCTGGGTGGGACGAAAAAAGTCGGACTCGACCCAGGACTACTTTCTCGGCGGCCGCCAGTTCAACTGGGTCCTGATCGGCTTCTCCCTCTTTGCCACCAACATCAACATGACCTTCTTCGTGGCCTGGACCGGCAAGGCCGCGCGAAGCGGATTCGCGGCCTTCAATCCGGAGCTGCTGGGCGGTCTGATGCTGACCATCTCGGCCATGGTTTTCATCCCCCTCTACCTGCGGAGCCGGATCTACACCATTCCCCAGTTCCTGGAACTCCGGTTCAACCGCGCCTCCAAGGTAATCTTCGGCGGGACCTTTGTCATCCAGTCGGTCCTGGCCAGCCCGATCGCGATCTACACGGCGGCCCTGGGCGTCCTCAGCCTCTTCGGCTGGGAAGTGAACCAGCAAAACGTCATCCTGTGCGGAATCGTGATTTTGAGCACGGTGGGACTCTACGCCGTTTTCGGGGGCCTCACCTCGGTGGTCATCACCGACATGGTCCAGGTCATCATCATGATCGGCGGCGGCCTGATGGTCGCCGTGGTCGGACTCTGGAAAGTCGGCGGACTGGGAGTGATCCACGATGCCCTGCCACACAACTTTGAACTGCTGCGCCCCCACAGCGACAAGGAGTTCCCCTGGAGCGCGGTGCTGACGGGACAACTGCTCCACTCCGCCTTCTACGCCTTCACCTCCATCCAGATCCTCCAGCGGGTCCTGGCCGGCAAGGACCTTCACAATGCGAAGTGCGGCATGCTTCTGGGGGCTTACCTCAAGCTCTTCGGGGTGGTCTTGTTCCTCATCCCCGGCCTGGTGGCGGCGGTGCTCTATTCCGACGTCCAGAACACCGACACCCTCTACACGACCATGGTCCGGGACTTCCTCCCGATGGGCCTCTCGGGACTGGTCCTGGCCGGGATGGTGGCCGCGATGATGTCCAGCCAGGATTCCGGGATCAACGCCCAGGCCAGCGTGGTGGCCCTGGATCTCTATCCGCTGGTCCGGCCCAACGCCGGCCAGAGGGAAGCGGTTTTGGTGGGGAAAACCTTCGCCGCGGGCAACCTCGTCTGGGGGGTGATTGCCGCGCCTATCTTCATGAACCTGGACAGCGCCCTGTTCGACCTGGCCATGACGGTGGCCGGCTTCATGGTCATCCCTTCCGGCACGGTATTCCTGTTCGGCCGATTCAACCGCCGGCTGAACGGGAAAGGCGCGGTCACCACCCTCTTCCTGGGAATGCTTATCGGGACCTACTACGTCTCGACCAAAAATTTCCCGGCCCTCAACGACTTCATGATACCGGCCTTGCGGGGCATGCATTTCTACCACGTTTTCCCGATGGTCTTCCTCATCCTGACGGCGATCCTGTTTGCCGTCAGTTACCTCACCGAGCCGCCCGCCCCCGCCAAGCTGGACTGCATCAAGCCCATCGAGCCGCAACTTCATGAGGGTCCGCCCCGTCCCTGGTACCGGACCTTCCGCTTCTGGTGGATTCTCTACCTCATCATCTTCGCCGGTTTCTACATCATCTTCTAGAATTGGACCCATTCAGGTCCCGATCCGAAATGAAATACCCATATTCCTGCCCCGCTCGCATCCGGAAGATTTCCCGTCTGACGATATTCTCACTCTTCCTGCTCGGACCGTTTACGGCCGGGGCCCAGCGCGTCTACCTCCCCAAGCCGGATTCCAGGCCGGTGGAGCCGGTGATCGATGCCGGGCTCTACGATGTCCATGTCCTCAACGCCCCGGACGGCTATTACTACCTGACCGGGACCTGGATCGGAAAGGAAACCCAAATCCCTCTCTGGCGCTCGGGCAACCTGAGGGACTGGTCCTTCGCGGGCACGCTCCTCGAGTCCACGGGCATGCTTTCGGCCCCGGAGTTGTACGAGCACGCGGGCGCATATTATCTTCTCGTGACCGAGGATGAAGGCATCTCGCTCTACAGGTCGGAGGAGATCGACCATGGATTTCTCCATTACGCCCGGCTGGCGGATAACGTGACCAACGCCTCGCTGTTTTTCGACGAGGGAGCCGCCTACCTCGTTTACGGTGGCGGTTACCTGGCACCGCTGGCGGAGGACCTGAGCCGCATCACCGGGCCCGCCGAGTTCCTCCACCCGTCCTTTGATTTGGGACGCCCGGAAGCGCCGGGATGGGCCACCGAGAAGGCCCAGATGTTACGGGTCGGCACGGAGGCCGCCCGGATCCTCAAGGCCAACGGACGCTACTACCTCCTGGCCACCGAATGGATAACCCGTCTCAACGACACGCTTTATGACGTCCTCTGTTCCTCCTCGGAATCCCTCCACGGCCCCTACACGGAGCGCCGGCTGGCCTTCATGCATGCCGGCAGCGGGAGCGTCTTCCAGGCCGGCGACGGCAATTTCTACTGCGCCTTCTCGGGACAGGCCGTGGACCGGCACCTGCGGGTCACCCGGAAGCCCATCATCACCCCGGTCGACTTTATCCTGAACGGCGAGTCAATGGGCTACACCGGGGATTATTACTTTGAAAAGGAACCCATCGGCAATCTCCGCAACCGGATGCCGGGAGTGACCATGAGGGATCCCTCGATCTGCCGCGGTCCGGATGGCTGGTACTACCTCGTCCACACCGAGAACTGGGTCGACATCGAGTTTGGCAAGCCGCGCATTCTCCTCCGCCGGTCGCGGGACCTGGTCCACTGGGAGGATGTCAACCACCTCGTGAGGACGGAGGATCTGGGTCTCCAATTCGACGGATCCCCGCTCGGATTCCAGCAGGGCGAGCGGGTCATGATGTGGGCTCCGGAAATCCAGTACATCGCCTCCAGGGACGTTTTCCTGCTCTCGGTCAGCATTCCCAGGATCCCGAACGGGGGCAACATGCAAACCTGGATCTTCAAGGGGGAGAAGCCGTGGGGGCCATTCAGGAACATTTCCGACCGGGCCATGCACAGCGGCATCGACGGTTTCTTCTACGAGGAGGATGACGGAAAAGTCTACTACCTGTACGGCAGCAACAAGATCGTGGAAATGAACGAAGACCTGACGGGCTTTGCCGGCGAGTTCCGGGAGCTCGAGGGCCTGCATGGAATCGAGGGCATGTCGCTGGTCAGGATTGACGGCACCTACCTCCTGAGCTGTTCCGACAACACTGGAGCACCCGGCACCGCCTCCTACGAATGCATCTACGGCGTCTCGGACTCGATCTGGGGACCTTATGCATACAAAGGCTCGGTTCCCCACTGCGGGCACACCACCCTGTTCCCCGGACATGACGGCAAATGGCGCATGACCCAGTTCGGGAGCGATTCCCATGCCCCCGTCCACCACGGCCTCGGCATCCTGCAGTTTGAACTGGATTCCAACAACCTGATCAGGGTGAAGGCGGATGAATGAGCCGCCCATTTCAAAAACGACATGCCGCCCAACAAAGTTGGTAGCGGAATCCCAACTACATTATCTCCAAAACCGTAACAGCCGGACATGATTCACCTCCTCAAATCCATACTCCCCCTCCTTTGCCTGCCCCTGTGCCTCCGGGCCGAACACGTGTTCGTCGAGGCCAACCGGGATGACGCCCGGGTGGCCTTTGCCGTCCGGGACCTGGAGGAGGCACTCCGGGAAAGCGGCCACGAGATTGCGAACCGATCCGACCCCGGCACCTTCGTGATCCGCTTCGAGACTTTCGAACCGGGCATGGGGCCGCAATCCTTCCGCATCCAGCGGATGGGCAACCGCGGCCTGCAGGTCATCGGCGGCGATGCCACCGGCCTCATGTACGGCGGCCTGGAAGTGGCCGAAATGCTGAACATGGGCGCGGACCTGCATTCGATCGAGCCCAAGGCGCGCAAACCCTACATCCTGCGCCGCGGACTGAAGTTCAACATCCCCTTCGACGGGCGGACCCCCAGCTACGACGACACCGGGGACGCCGCCCAGGAGAATATCATTACCATGTGGGACTTTGATTTCTGGAAGCAGTACCTGGAAATGATGGTCCGCAACCGCTACAACGTGCTCAGCCTCTGGACCACCAACCCCTACCCCGGAATTGTCAGGCTGCCCAGGTACCCGGAGGTCAATTTCGACAACGTCGGCCGCCTCACCCGCGAGATCACCCCGCAGACCAAAAACCATTTCAACGAGTACGACCTCTTCGATCCCGCCAACCACGAGATCATCCTGGAGATCAGCCTCGACGACAAGATCGCCTACTGGACCAAGGTCTTCGACTACGCGGAGTCGCTCGGGATCGAGATCTACCTGTTCCACTGGAACATATTCCTCTGGAACGCCGAGGGGAAATACGGGATCACCCATGACCAGGACAACCTGGAATCCATCGCCTTCCAGCGGTACTGCATCGAGCAGGCGCTCCTGACCTACCCGCAGATCGACGGTATCGGGGTCAGCGCCGGCGAATACGTCAACCGGAAGAAGGACTGGTCCATCGGCATCGAGGACTGGCTATTCGAGACCTACGGGAAAGGCATGCTGGACGTGCTGCAAAAGTATCCGGATCGTGAATACCGGTTTATCTTCCGTCACCTCTGGTCGGACCTGGAAAAGAGCGCCAGGGCCTTCGAGGGGTACAAGGTTCCCTTCAACACTTCCCACAAGTACGCCCGGGCGCGGCTCTACTCGACCACCACCTCCCCCTACCTGGACAATGAGTACCGGGCCAAGCTAGAGGCCACCGGCGTGCCCTGCTGGCTGAACCTCAGGAATGACGACCTCTTCCTGCTGCGCTGGGGGAATCCCGCCTACTCCCGGGAGTTCCTGCAAAACCTGCCCCGGGATGTCATGCAGCATGAGGCCGGGTTCTACATGGGCGCGGACAGCTACGTCTGGGGAAGGACCTTCAACTACAAGGATTCGCCGCTGGCCGGGGAGCTGGAGATAGACAAGCACTGGTACCGGTTCATGATCTGGGGCCGGCTGGGATACGACATCGCCCTGTCCGAGGACTACTTCATCAAGCGACTGGCCCGTCACTTTCCCCGGGCCGATGCGCAGGTCCTGCACGATACCTGGGCCGACTCCTCGCAGATCATTTCCTGGATCGACCGTTTTTTCTTCCGGGTCAACGACCTCCAGTTCGCCCCGGAGGGCTGTATCAGGAAGGATGGCTACCTGACCATCGAGGAGTCCTTTTTCCAGCATCCGCCCCTTAAGGGATCCGGCATCCTGTCCGTCTGGGAATACGCGGATGCCTGGCTGGGCGGGAATCCCTTCCCCGGCATCACCCCTTTCGAGGTCGCGGAAAAGCTGGATGCCCTTGCCGCCAGGACCCTTGACGGGGTCGCCCGCCTCCGGCAGGCCGGCGTCATGGATGCCGAGCTGGAATCCACCCTGCTCGACATGCAGGCCATGGCCCACCTCGGCCAGTACTATGCCGAGAAAATCCGGGCCGCCGCCAACCTCGCCATCTTCCGCAGGAATCCGGACCTGCGCGACCGCCATACCATGGCCGTGGAGCACCTGGTCAAGTCCGTCGACGCCTGGCGCCGCTACTCCGCGGCGGCCTCCAGCCAGTACCGTCCGCAGCTCCTTTCCCGGACCAGCTACCTCGACTGGGACCTGATCCTGGCCGCCATGCAGGAGGAGCTGGAATCCGTCTCCAAAGAGTAGACCTGCGTTGTTAAACCAAAGCCGAAGCACCTCAATCCATCAAATCGAGCAGTCACCATGACCCGCCTTCTGTTATTGTTACTTGTCACAACCCCGCTCCTCGGGGTCGACATCCACTTGCGTGCGCCCGGGGACACCCCTGCTGCCCAATTGGCCTATGCCAGGCAGCATTGCGCCCGGGCTCTCCTCGACGCGGGGAATTCGCTCACTGTGGAGAAGGCCGATACCGGTTCCCTCCCACCGGAGAGCTACCGGCTGGCTTACGAGAATGGCGACCTCGTCATCACGGCCGCCAACGGACGGGCGGCCATCAACGCCATGCTGGACCTGTCCGACAAGCTGGATGCGGGCGGGGACCTCGGGCAGCTTGAGCCCGGAACCGTCGCGCCCCGATTCATGTATCGGGCCATCAAGTACAACCTGCCCTGGGCGGCCTACCGGACCGGACCCTCCATCGAGCAGCACCAGGCCACCTGCCGGGACCTGAATTACTGGCGGGCCTTCCTCGACATGATGGTCGAGAACCGCTTCAACACCCTCAGCCTGTGGTCCCTGCACCCGTGGCACCTGATGGTCAGGACCCCGGAATACCCGGAAATGAGCGACCTCAGCGATGCGGAACTGGCGGACTGGAAGGAATTCTGGCACGGGCTTTTCGGCCTGGCCCGCGAGCGGGGCATCGACACCTACCTGGTCAACTGGAACATGTTCGTCTCACCGGCCTTCTCCCGGGCCCACGACGATGCCGCCGGCTGGTCCCAGACCTGGGGCCACTTCGGCAGCGGTCCGCAAACGGAAGGGGAGCTGGGGCTGGTCACCGACTACACCCGGGCCACCATCCGGGAGGTCCTGACCGAGTACCCGGAGCTGACCGGGCTCGGCATCACCCTGGGGGAACGCATGGGCGGCATGAGCCCGGACGAGCGCCGGGACTGGCTGGAGGAATCCATTTTCGCCGGCATCCGCGACGCGGCCCGTCCGGTCAAGTTCCTCTACCGGGCTCCCCTCTCGGCCAGCCATGGATCTGGCGGCACCACCGACCGGGGCAACGACCTGGCCACCCGCAGGCAGGTGGAATCGCTCGGGGAGCCGTTCGACGGTCCCATCTTCGTCGAGTTCAAGTTCAACTGGTCACACGGGCATTCCTCGCCGGGATTGTACCTGGTCCACGGGGGTACGCTTTCGGATGCCTACTTCGAGCCGTCGCCGGACAAGTTCAAGGCCGTCTGGACGGTCCGCAACGAGGACTTCCACCAGCTCCGCTGGGGCCAGCCGGATTTCATCCGCGAGTTCATCCGCCGCAACGGCCAGGACCACACCGGCGGCGCCATCATCGGCAGCGAGGTCTTCATCCCGGCCCTCGACACCCTGACCCGGGAGGAACATGCCGACCATGAGAACTGGCAGTTCCGGCGCCAGTGGCTCTGGTACATGTGCTGGGGCAGGCTCCTCTATGACGATTCCACCACGGACAGTTTCTTCGCCCGCCAGTTCGAGCAGCGGTTTCCCGGAGTCGACGGCATGAAGCTGCTCGAGGCCTGGAAGCTGGCCTCCTCGGTGCCGCTGCACTTCGCCTCATTCCACCAGGGCCGGATCGACGGATCGCTCTACACGGAGGCCTTCGGCCAGTGGCGGGACCGCGGGAAGGGCATCCAGCTCTTCGACATCCACCGGTTCTCCAACCACCCGGTGCTGGATCCGCATTACCTGAACGTTCGCGACTACGTCCGGGGCGATTCCACCGGACAGGAAGGCAAGATCACGCCCCCGGATCTGGCCCGGATCCTGGAGGCCAACGCTCTCGCGGCGGATGTGTTGTTGAAATCACTACGCGAAGCCGCCGACGACAACGATGCCCTGCTGATGGAACTGTCGGACATCGAGTCGTGGGGACACTACGCCCGCTACTTTGCCAAAAAGCTCCGGGCCGCGGTGGCCCTGGAGCGGTACCGCGTAGAGGAGGATCCGGAGCTGAAGGCGGAGTCGGTCCGGCACTTGGAATCGGCATTGCGGCACTGGAAGGATTACGCACGCACGACCGCCCGCTACAACAATCCGGAGTTCCTCTTCCACACCGACCAGCCGATGTCCCTGACCGGCATGATCCGCCAGGCGGAACGCGACATCAAACTGGTCAACAGCCCATGGCCGGATGGCGGGGGATGGGAGATCGTCGATACGGACGGCAAGCCGCACCCACGCCACGAAGCGACCTTTGTCGAAAGCGAAGGAAAGCTCTACCTTCTCGGTGGCCGCAGGATCCAGCCGGTCGACGCGTATGATCCGGCCACCAACTCCTGGAGTCAGCTGGCCGCTCCCCCGCTGGAACTGCACCACTTCCAGGCCCTCGAGCGGAACGGCGAAATCTGGGTCATCGGCGCCATGACCGGACCGTTTCCGAACGAGACGCCTGTGCCAAACGTTTACATCTTCAATCCGGCTCGAAACGAGTGGCGCAAGGGACCGGAAATCCCCGAGGAGCGGCGGCGAGGCGGCGGCGGAGTGGTCGAGCATGACGGCTTGATCTACCTGGTCGGCGGCATCCAGCGCGGCCACATGGGCGGCTTCGTTTCCTGGCTGGACCGCTGGGACCCGCGGAGCGGGGAATGGGAAATCCTGCCCGACGCCCCACACGCCCGGGACCATTTCCAGGCAGTCGTCATTGATGGGAAGATCTACGCCGCCGGCGGTCGCCAGACCTCCCGGGAAACGGGAGCCGTCTTTTCCAACACCGTCGCCGAGGTCGATGCCTACGACCTTGTATCCGGCAAATGGTCCACCCTGGAGGATCCCCTCCCCACCCCGCGGGCCGGCACCTCCAGCATGGCCCTCGACGGCTGCCTGCTGGTCGCCGGCGGCGAGGCCGACACCCGGAACCGGGCCTTCCGCGAAGTCGAGGCCTACGACACCCGGCAGGGATTCTGGTACGACTGGCCGGGCCTGCGGACCGGACGCCACGGCACCGCCCTGGCCATTATCGACGGCCTGATCTACACCTGCTCGGGATCGGGCAACCGCGGGGGTAGTCCTGAACTGGATACCCTCGAACGCATTACCTACGAGACACCGGAACAATGAGATTCATTAATGCCATCCTGCTGCTTCTTGCCATTTGCAGCCACCTGCCTGGGAAAACCACCCACATCGACGACCTGATCGTGCACGATCCCTGCATCCTGCCGGATCCGGTCACGAAAACCTACTACATCTATCGCAGCTTCTCCCCGCGGCGGTACGGCAATGAGGACCAGCCGGCCGGAATCCAGGTCTTCACCTCCACGGATCTCGTGCACTGGGAGGGGCCGGAGACGGTCTTCGAGATTCCGGAAGGCTTCTGGGCCGACCGGGATTCCAATCCCTGGGCACCGGAAGGTCACTATTACAAGGGCAGGTACTATATTTTCACGACCTTCAACGCCTGGAAGGAACAGCTCGACGAGCGTCCGGGCCGCCCCTTCATCAACAAGCGCGCCTCGCAGGTCCTGGTCTCCGATTCCCCCATGGGCCCCTTCCGGCCCTTTGCCAACAAGCCGCATACCCCCGCGGGCGAAATGACCCTCGACGCCTCCCTCTTTGTCGATGATGAAGGACAGCCCTGGATGCTCTACTGCCATGAATGGGTCCAGCTGGGCAACGGCCTGGTCAAGGCCATCCGCCTCAAGGACGACTTGTCCGAGACCATTGGCGAACCCATCACCCTGCTCAATGCCGGCGACCTTGAGTGGACAAAGAAAAACGTCAACTACCGGGGAACGCGTTACCCCGGCGCGGTCACTGACGGCTGCTACATGTACCGCACCTGGAACGGGACCCTCGTCCTCCTCTGGTCCAGCTGGAGCAAGGAGCGGCAGTACGTCCAGACGATTGCCCGCGCCCCCTCCGGCAAGGTCGAGGGGCCCTGGCTTATTCACGAGGAGCCCCTGCTCTGGGACGACCGGGGACACGGCATGGTCTTCCGCGACTTCGACGGCCGGCTCCTCCTGAGCCTCCACCGCTACTTCCACCAGCCGGCCACCCGGGTCCAGATCTGGCAGGTCGGGGACACCGGCGATTCCATCATCGTGGGCAAACAACTCCTGGGATCCGAATGATGCGCACAGCCCTGATAATCCTCCTGCTCGTCTCCTTCAACCTGGCCCCGGCCCGTCAACCCGTCCCGGAGCCCTACGGCGACCTTGGCGACGGCACCTACCGCAACCCGGTCCTGGTCGGGCCGGCCGGCGATGTCGCCGTCTGCAAGGTGGGAACGGACTACTACTCCACCCACGGACGCAGCCTCGACATCTGGCATTCCCGGGACCTGCTCACGTGGGAGAAGATCGCCGACCTCGACGCCGCCGGCCGGGGCAGCATCTGGGCGCCCGACCTGGTCCATGTCGGGGGTCGTTATTTTGTCTATACAACCCTGGTCGACCGGGACCGCCCCTCGGGGACCCAGTTCGACAACGTGGTTTACTGGGCCGATAATCCGGCCGGCCCCTGGCACGGACCGAGGAGCCTGAACCTGTTCGGCATGATCGATCCCGGACTGTTGGTCGACAAGGCGGGGAACCGCTGGCTCTATTTCAACAAGGGACGGGTGGCAAAGCTGGCCGACGACGGCCTCAGCGCCATCGGCCCGGTGCGGAGCGCCTATGACGGCTGGCAGTATCCGGAGGATTGGGAGGTGGAATGCTTCTGCCTGGAGGCGCCGAAATTCGCCATCCGGGGCAAGTACTACTACATGCTTAGCGCGGAGGGCGGCACCAAGGGACCACCGACCGCGCACATGGTCGTCGTGGCCCGCTCCGAATCGCCGCTCGGCCCATGGGAAAACTCGCCCCACAACCCGCTGGTCCGGACCTGGTCCGCGGACGAGGCCTGGCACCGGCAGGGTCACGGGGAATTCACCACCGATGCCGCCGGAAACTGGTGGATGCTTTACACGGGCTACAACGAGGAGGTCGGCCGCGGCAAAATCACCCTCCTGGCCCCGGTCGAGTGGACCGGGGACGGCTGGCCGGTCATTCCCGGCGATTTCGACATCAATCAGCCCTGGCCCTCGCCGAAGACGGATTGAATTCCGCCCTCAGGGATTCTTGACCAGGGAGAAGGTCCGCTCCAGTCCGCCCGTCCGCACAGTCACCGTGTAGGTCGATGGAGCGGCCATTGAGAAATCCAGCTCATGGTTGCCGGCGCCGTAACTATCCTCAAGGAAAAGCTCCCCCAGGGCATCCCGGATCGAGACCTCAGCGTGGTAAGGCAGGTAGATGTAGTAGCGGCCGTTCAGATACTGGTAAACGTAGGTGAAGCGGGCGGCGATGAAGCTCCCCGGAAACGGCTCCCCGCCCCGGGAGGCGATCTCCGAGCGGAGCAGCAGGTCGTCGAGGATGGCCGGGCCGTTCTTCAGAAAAAGATCCCGCACCCGCTCCTCGTCGGCCCGGGTCAGCCGCCCGTCCGCGGGGTAGCTCTCCAGGTCCGGCCCGAAGGCCCCGCCCAGGAGCCAGAAGGTGGAGGCGTCGGACTGGTCCGGCTTGCCGTGGTAGAACTTGGAATGGATGAAAACCTGGCCCAGCCGGCTGTGCCGGAAGCTGTCCGCGCGCGGATACCCGTCCGAGCCGTTGACGATCCCGGTCTGCCCGACGGAACCCAGCTCGATGAATTTCAGGATGCCCTCCGCGGCCAGCTCGTGCAGCCACGCGCAGGCCCGGGCGTCGTCCCGGCAGTTGGCCACCTTTTCCGGGGCCTCGGGCGTTCCCTGGGCGATAAAGCTGCGGGTCCAGTGGGAAAGGATGGTGATATTTTCCAAGGCTTTTGTATTTCCCGTATCGATACAATGCTTGACCGCCATGGCCGACTCCGTCAGCGGTCCCCAGTTCAACACGTAGACTGGCTCCCTTGAGGCCACCTCGACCAGACCCCGGACCGTGGCCAGGGCGGACAAGTCGGTGTAGTCCCGCTCCGGGTCGAAGCGCCCGGCCTCCGCCCCGCCGGTGATGCTGGAGCGGATGAAGGGGATCTCCTCCGGAAAGCCGCCCAGGGCCGCGTTGAGCGGTTCCCGGGCCTGCCGGTAGGCCTCGACGAAGGTGGATTCGACAAACTCCGTGGCATCCGGAAGGTTCTGCCGGTTGGTGGAGGAAAAGACGATGCCGGCGATCTCGAAGCGGTTGGCCTCCAGCAGGAGCGCCGCCATGGAGCAGATGTCGTCCGGGTCGTTGAAGGGGTGGCCCCCGCTGCGCTGGTCCCGCGGATCGGACATGTCGGAGCAGACCCAGATGGTCGGCCGCAACTCCTCTGCCGGCAGCATTGGCGGCAGCAGGAGGATTGCCGCCAGGGCCAGGCGGAAAGGGCTGTGTTTCCGGAACATGGCCTAGTCCTCAGAGGGTTCCGGGGCCCCGGCAATGAAGCGCAGGTCCATGACCGCGAAGATGCTTTCTTCCTCCGGTTGTTTCACCACCAGGAATACGTCATGCTCGCCGGAGGCTCCGCGGAGGAAGGTCTCGGCCAGTCCATCGTTGGCGCCGGCCGAGTGGGCATCGACAATTACCGTGCCCAGGAGCCGACCGGCATCGCTGTCCAGCCGGACCTCGACTTCGGTTCCGTCGCTGAAGCGTTTGGCCGATAGCTGGAAGTAGTAGTAACCGGATCCAAGGTCCACGTCCTTGAAACGGATGGCGTTGCGCTTGCCGGTCATCCGGAGCCGCTTGCCGCGACGCTCCACCGGCCCTGAAAGGACGGCCTCCTTGAGGGACAGGTCAACGGCCCAGGGCTGGCCGATGGCCACCTTGTCGACGCCCTCGATGGTCTGCCGCACCGGCAACGGGCGACCCTGGTCGTCAAACTTGAGGACATCCACGCAGACCGAGCGCTGGGTCCAGGTCCCGCTCTCCTTGAAGCGGTCCTGCCGCCATGAGGAGAGCGCGGAGGTATGGTAGAACAGGTAATCCTTGCCGTGGAACTCGACAATCCCTCCATGGTTGGACTGGGTCAGCCGCCAGGGGACAAAGTCCTCACCGGGATACTTGGGACCGTCCTGGACGTTGACCCCCAGTTCATAGTTGAGGGTCCCGCCATAGGTGAAGGGTCCCATCGCGGAATCGCCGACCGACCAGGCCAGCTCGGACTTCTTCCGCTCCGGGTCGTCGACGTTGTCCGGATCCAGCTCCAGTTGCCAGTCGTACTTGGTGTGGTAGGAGATGATGTATTTTCCGTCCCGCTTGGTCATCCAGACGGCCTCCATGAAGCGGTCCGTGCCGACCTCGAGCTGAACCGGTTCGGAGGACAGGTGAACCATGTCCCGCTTCAACCGGGCGGCCATATGGCTGCCCCAGTAGAGGTAGGGCGTCCCGTCGTCATCGACGAAAATGGCCGGGTCGATCCCCCGGGTTCCTTCCATTCTCGGCTCCACGACTTCGAATCGGTCGCCCAGCTTTTTGGTCCGGGCCACCCCGAGGTAGCTCTCCACGTAGCGGCTTCCGTTGGGCCGGGTCCGGTCGGTAAAGAGGATCCGCACCGGGAAATAGAGGTAGTACCAGCCGTTGCGGTATACCATGTCCGGAGCCCACAGGGCCCAGAGCTGGTTCTCCGGCCGGTCCGGGCTCAGGTCGTCGATATGCAGCACTTCCCCGTGGTCGGTCCAGTGGACCATGTCCGGGGTCGAGAACATGTGGTACCGCTGCATCATCCCGTAGCCTCCCCCGTCCTCGTGGTCGACCGAGGTGATCATCCAGACCTGGCCGTCCGGCATCACGTGCGGGGCCGCGTCGGCGGTGTACATGTGGCGGATGACCGGGTTGCCGTAGGGATACGGATCGGTGTTCAGGTTGGGCTTGTCCTGGGCCTGAAGGGAACCGGCCAGGGGGAGGAGCAGGAGCAATAAAGTCTTATTCATGGGTCCTAATTGCTTGGGGTAATTAATGAAACAAGTCAATTTGTTTGCTTTTAATTTAGAAATTGTTTCTTGATTTATGCTGATTTTATTTCATTTATGAAACAATAAACCCCAACCTTCCCCGCCATCATGAGATGCTTCCTACCCCTGCTCCTGACCGGAACCCTGGTCACCTCCGCCCCGGCCATCACCTTCAAGGCGGGCCAGCCGGAAACAATCCTCAGCCACGAGCGCCAGCAGGAGCTGGGGATCGCCTTCATCGACACCGGCCTCCCGATGGTCAACATGCGGGGGCAGCGGAAGTGGTTCCTGACCCGGCACGACTATCCCAACAACGACGAGGGGCAGGTCATGCTGGAGGGCCCGCTTGAGGATCCCTTTGCCAAGGTCGTCCGCAAGGACATCCGGATCGAGGGTGCTCCTGAGGAGCGGGTGGAATTCAACCGGCCGGGCAACGGCTGCTGGATCGGCAATGTCTACCTCGACCCCCACTACAACCTGATCCTGGCCTTCGTCCATCTGGAGTACTGGCCGCACGGCATGGCCCGCAAGAAGTACTGCCGGATGGGGCTGGCCGTGTCCCAGGACGGCGGGGACACCTTCCAGTGGTGCGGCTACATCATCACCCCCGACCTGCCCTTTGAGCGCTGGCTCAACCACTGGTATCCCGAGGCGCCCGGCACGACCAACGTCGGCTGGGTCAGCTACATCATCAGGGACGGCTATTTCTACGCCTACTACCGGGACACCGGGGACCGCCCGGACCAGGCGATCGGCGGCATGGCCTGCGCCCGCGCCCCGGTTGAGGAAGTGGTCCGCGCCGCCCGGGACCACAAGGTCACGTCGTGGAAAAAATACTACAACGGGGAATTCGGCGAGGATGGCCTGGGCGGGAAATTCACCTCCCTGGCCGAGCCGCGCGGCCTCATGCACGGGGACGCCGCATGGAACGAGTACCTTGGCCGGTACATGCTGGTCGTCCGGGACGGAAAGCACAGCGAGGACACCGGAGCCCTCCTCATCTCCTTCTCCCAGGACGGCCTGGACTGGTCCCCCTGGCAGGATGTGCTGCGGGACGAGCACCTCCACGACTACCCGGTCATCATCAGCAATGGACCTGATAATGAAGTGACCGGAAAGGATTTCTGGATTTACTACAAGTACGACCCGGACGACCGCATGCCCGAAAAATACGGCACCATGCGGCTCGACCGCGTCAAAGTCACCCTCGATTGAGCAATCGCCATGGAAATTGTCCGCAAAATTACACTACTTTCCGCACTCAGCGGCGCCATCGCCTCCAGCCTCGGCGCCCACCCAGCCCTTCCGGAATGGAAATCCTGGGCCGCCACGCCCCCCATGGGCTGGAACAGCTACGACGCCTACCACGGAGCCATCACCGGGGCCCAGTTCCGCGAGGCGGTGGACGTCTTGGCGGAGAAGCTGCTCCCCCACGGATGGGAGTACGCGGTGATCGACTTTTGCTGGTTCAACCCGGGACCGGAGGGCTGGGATCCGGACAACTGGATCACCTTCGCGGTCAACCAGGAGGAGGGCGCGGACGGTGAGCTGACCCCGCGCCTCAACATGGACGCCTACGGCCGCCTGCTGCCCGCGGTTAACCGCTTTCCCTCCTCGGCCGACGGCAGGGGATTCAAGGAAATCGGCGATTACGTTCATTCCAAGGGGATGAAATTCGGGATCCACATCATGCGCGGCATCCCCCGCCAGGCCGTCCTCGAGCGCACTCCCATCAAGGGGACCGGCCTGACCGCGGCCGACATCGCCGAGCCCTTCGACACCTGCCGCTGGAACAACAACATGTACGGCGTCGACGCCTCCAGGCCGGGCGCCCAGGAGTACTATGATTCCCTCTTTGAATTGTACGCCAGCTGGGGTGTCGACTACATCAAGGCCGACGACATGACGGTGCCGGTCTACCATCGCGGGGAAATCGAGCTGATGCGCAAGGCCATCGACAACTGCGGACGGCCCATGGTCCTCAGCCTCTCCTGCGGGGAGACCCCCATTCCCGAGGCCAACCACCTCGACGCCAACGCCAACATGTGGCGGATTTCCATCGACTTCTGGGATGAGTGGAAGGACCTGCACCACAATTTCGACCTGCTCAACTCATGGGCCCCCTTTATCGGCGACGGCACCTGGCCGGATGCCGACATGATTCCCTTCGGCCGCTTGTGCCTCTCCGACTATCCGGGCCGCCGGGAATCCGACGACCGCAAGAAGAAGGAGCACGATTCCCACTTCACCTGGGACGAACACCAGACCCTGATGACGCTCTGGGTCATGGCCCGCAGCCCGCTCATGTGGGGGGGCGATCCGGCCCTGTCATCGGAGAAGACCTATTCCTATTTGACCAACCCGGAAGTCCTGGAGGTGCAGAAGGGCAGCTTCAACAACCGCCAGCTGTACCACACCTTCACCGGCGAGGCCGAGGCGGAACGGATCTGGGTGGCCGATGTGCCGGGATCACGGGACAAATACGTGGCCCTCTTCAATATCTCGGAGGAGGAGCGCGAGGTCGGCTTCCTGCTGGAGCTGGAATCGATGCGGGGAACCTACAGGGTGCGCGACCTCTGGCAGCGTGAGGATACCGGGGAAGTTTCCGGAACCCTCTCCGCCACCCTGCCCCCGCACGGCTCGGCCCTCTACCGCCTGTCCCCGGCGACGGGCGACTGAGCACCTACATATTGTCCGGGCTTTCCGGGTCCCAGTGCTCGGCGTTGGCGGCCGGAATGAAGCCGGCCAGCCGCTTACGCACCTCCGCATAGCCGGGATCGTTGGCCCGGTTGATCCATTCGTTGGGATCGACAGCGTGGTCGTAGAATTCCTCACCGCCATCCCTGTAGTGAATGTACCGATACCGCCCGTCGGCGACGGCGTGGTTGTCCTTCCAGTGGGTGGTCACCACCGGGTTGCGGCTGGCCGTCGACGGGTCCTCAAGGAAGGGGACCAGGCTGAAGCCCTCGATATCGCCCTTTTCCGGAAGGTCGCAGAGGTCGACGAGGGTGCGGTAGATGTCCACCAGGCTGACCGCCCGACCGACCCGGGCCGGTGCATTCCCCGGCACATAGACCACAAAGGGCGTCCGGGTGGTGTCCTCCCACAGGGCATACTTGGCCCAGTGGTCCTTCTCGCCAAGGTTCCAGCCGTGGTCGCCCCAGAGGACGACCACCGTGTTGTCCTTGTTGGGGCCGCCCTCCACCGCCTGCAGGACATGGCCCACGCAGGCGTCCGCAAAGGAGCCGCAGGCCAGGTAGGCCCGCACGCCCTCTTTCCACTTCCCGGCCTCCCTGATGATCGGGAAATCATGGCGGGCCAGGCGACGCCCGACCGGCGGGACGTCCGTCAGGTCGTTCTCCATGTGGGGAGGCAGCTCGATGCCGTCCAGCGGATGCATGTCGAAAAACTCCCGCGTGGCGTACCAGGTCAGGTGCGGCCGAAAGATGCCGACCCCGACAAAGAACGGCTGGTCGTGCTTTTCATTAATGATCTTCGCCGCCCGGTCGGCCGTCTGCCAGTCGGCCGTCTCCTCCTTTGGGATATCCCGCGGGGCCCAGTCGAGGGCCTTGTTGAAATACCATGAGGCGTCGTCGAAGGCGCCCCGCAGCCCGTGCCGGTAGCGCTGGTCCTCCGGCGGGTTCGGCGTCCCCACCCGGTCCTGGTAGTAGGATTGCCACGACACGGGGTCGGACATCTTTCCCTTGGCGTGGTGAAACAGCTTGCCCCCGCCGTAAGTGGCGTAGCCGTGCTGCTCGAAATACTGCGGCAGGGTCACCCACTCGGCCAGCTCCGGCTTGTCCCGGAACCAGCCATGGTTGCAGTAGATCCCGCTGGTCGAGGGACGCAGCCCGGTGAAGACGGCTGTCCGGGAGGGATTGCACAAGGGGGCCGCCGGATAGGCATGTTCGAAGAGGGTCCCCTGCGAGACCAGGCGGTCGATGTTCGGGGTGATGGCGTTGGGATGTCCGCCCATGGAGCCGACCCAGTCGTTCAGGTCGTCCACCGCGATAAGCACCACGTTGTAGGGCTGACGCTGGACCTGCCCGGCCTGCAGGCCTGCCTGGAAAATGAGGGGAAGGCCCACCAGAAGCAGGAGGGTGAAGAGGTTCTTGCCTGTATTCATGGGAAAATCCTGAAGGAATTACTGCCTGCGGATCACCGCCAGCCAATCCTGGTCCGGATCGGAAGGTGGCTCCCCAAGGCCGGCCCTTTGGCCGCCCGGGAGGCGCCGCGTCCCGCCAAATTCAAGATCCCCACCCTTGCGGGGATTGAACCAGAGCAGCTCATAGCTACCTTCGGCCGCGCTCAGGTCCAGGTCGCAGCTCCCGCCTTCCGGCAGATAGACCAGGTAGATCTCACCCGGCCGGGCCAGGCAGTAGCGGGAATTGTCTCGGTCGGCGTTTTCGACCAGGGCATCGGCATTCTCCATCCGCCAGAAAGGGATTTTTTGGTCCGCGAAGAACTCCAGGGCGATGCGGCAGTAGTCCCATGAGCGGTCGCGACTGCGGAAGTCCTCGCAGAGCAGGTCGTTCTGAGGCAGGCGGTAGCCGAAGTAGTACTCCACCCCGGCGCCGCCGGCCATCAGGTTGCCCCACAGGGTGTACTTGCGGATGTCGTGCAGGTCGTAGCTGCGGTCCTTCTCGGTGGCGGTTCCGTCGAAATCCTCGTAGCCCGGATCGGGCGGTACCCCGAGCCCGGCCGGATTCTGCTCGTCGTTGGCGCAGACCCACTGCCTGCCGGCCAGGGCGGAAGCATCCAGCCACTTCAGGGTCCGCTGATGGACAACCTCCCAGTCGTTCTGCAGGGAGGGACCGCTGATGGCGGAGTCGGCCCCCAGCAATTGCGGGTAAACGCGGTCCTGGTGTCCGGGGAAGGTATGGATGACGATATGGTGCCTGTAGGGATCGAGTCGCGACAGGTAGTCGGCCATGTCCCGCTGCTCCTGGTAGCTCTGGGTGTTCTCCTCGCCGAGGTTCCAGTTCAGGGCCAGGTGGTGGCCGAAGCGGGCCACCATCTCCCGCAGGTAAAGTTTGCGCTCCATGCCCAGCAGGCCGCCGTCCATGGATTCGGGAATGATGGTATCCCGACGGGCCGCCCCCTGGCGGTTGTCGTCGGATTCATTCTCCTGCAGCTTGAAATGGAGGTAGATGCCCCGGCTCTGGGCGTAGGCGAAGAGGACCTCCCACTGGTCCAGCTTGGAGACGTCGAAATTGAATTTCCCGTTCCGGGTCACGTAAGGCCAGACGTTGTCGCCGTCGCCTCCGGCGTTGTAGGTCAGGAAGGACATCACGTTCATCCCCTTGCCCGCCAGGTAGTTGACGGCGCCAACCAGGGCCTTGCCCCTGCCGGCCTGCCAGCTCGGGTCGCCCTCCCGCCAGTCCCGCAGATGGGGCTCCCAGGTCTTGAGCGGACCCTTGCCGATGGTCTCAACCGTGTTGTCGAACCCGGTATAGGCCAGCAGTGTTTCCGGAGCGTCCGGGCCGGCCTTGAGGAAGTAACTGCCGTCGCCAAGGAAGCGCAGGTAGCGTTCCCCGCTGTAGGCCAGGCGGCCCCGGGCCCGCAAGTCGGGCGCGGACTTGTCGGACTTTTTCACG
>CAJXMX010000037.1 GCA_913056355.1 uncultured Opitutales bacterium | reverse complement strand
GACCGGGTGCCCGGCGGGATGCGCAAAGTGACGGGCTCGCCGTCGAGGGTGGGGACGCGGATGTCGGCGCCGAGCACGGCCTCCGGGTAGGTGATCGGCACCGCCAACGTGAGGTGCTTGCCCGACCGGCCGAACAGAGCGTGCGACGCGACCGACACCTTCACGTAGAGGTCGCCGGCCGGCCCGCCCATGACTCCGGCTTCGCCGTTCCCGGCGGAGCGCAGCTTCTGTCCGCTGGCAATCCCGGCCGGGACACGGATCTTGACCTTCTTGTTCTTGATCACGCGCCCCTCGCCGCCGCATTTCTGGCAGGCTTTCTCGGGCATCTGGCCGGCCCCGTTGCAGGTCGGGCAGGCCTGCTGGACCTGGAAGAATCCCCGGGAGCTGACCACCCGGCCGGCACCGCCGCAGGTCTGGCAGCGAACCACCCGCGAACCCGGTTCGGCACCGGATCCGGAGCAGTGGTCACAGCCCACCGCGGTGCGGTAGGAAATTTCCTTCTCCAGTCCCTTGTAGGCGTCGACCAGGGAAATCTCCACGTCGTAGCGCAGGTCGGCGCCTCCCTGGCTGCCCCCGCTGCGGCCCCGGGAACCGCCGCCGCCGAAAAAGTCGTCGAAGGCGCTTCCGCCGAAGACCTCGCGGAAAATATCAAAGGGATCGTGGAAGCCTCCGCCGGCGCCGCCCCTCATTCCGGCCCCTCCGGGCTCAAAGGCGGCGTGCCCGTAGCGGTCGTAGGCGGCCTTCTTGTCGGGATCCTTGAGGACTTCGTAGGCCTCGGAAACCTCCTTGAACTTTTCCTCCATGGCCTTGTCGCCCTTGTGCTTGTCCGGGTGGAACTCGACCGCCTTCTTGCGGTAGGCTTTCTTGATTTCCTCGGCGGAGGCGTCCCGGCCGACGCCGAGCAATTCGTAGTAATCGTGTTTCGCCATACGTTATTTCCGGCTACAATCAGGCCTCTTCATCCGATGCAGGCGCTTCCGGCTTCCCACTGGAAACAACGACTGCCGCCGGGCGCAGCAGGCGCTCGTGCACCCGATAGCCGATCCGGTGGACTTCAATGACGTGGCCGTCCTCCACACTCTCGTGCGGGATGTGCGCCACGGATTCATGGAAATTGGGATCGAAAATCTCCTCCGCGGGATTGATTTCCTCCAGGCCGTTTTGCTTCAGGGCCGATTCCATCTGGGTCAGGATCATCCGGAATCCGTCCGCGAAGGCCTTTCCTCCCTCGTGTTGCTCGGCCGACTTGAGACCCAGGCGGAAATTGTCGAGGACCGGGAGCAGGTCCTCCAATAGTCCGAAGTTGGCCTGTTTGCGCGCTTCCTCCTTTTCCCGGACGGCCCGCTTGCGGTAGTTCTCCAGGTCCGCCACGGTGCGCAGGTAACGCTCCTTCTGGAGGTTGATTTCAGAAGTGGCCTCTTCCAGCTTCTTCAACAGGGCCCCCAGCTCCTCCACGGATGCCGTCCGGGGCTCCGCGGTTTCCTCGCGGCCCGGTTCAACGGCCTCCTCAGGTGTGCTTGTGTTGTCTTCTACTTCCTTGCTCATGGTTTCGCTTCGACGTTATAAGACGCCAAAAGAAACCATACCTTCACCAGATTCCGGGGAATTTCAACAGATTTTCCCAGCCTCAGGCTTCCTCAACCTGGTGGCCGGCCCGACGCAGCACATCGAGGGCGTCCGCCAGCTGGTCCTCGCGGAAGATCATGTAGTCCGTATCGTGGGTGGAAATGGAAAAAATGGGGATCTGTTTGGCGGCCAGGGGCATGGCCAGCTGGGAGATGACCCCGGTCAGGGTCAGGTCAAGGGTTCCGGCCACCCGCAGGGCGCGCCAACCGTCGATTTTCGAGGGATCGCCGGGCATGACCTCGCTGTCGCAGAATATCGACAATTCGTCGGGAGTCCGGGTCAGCGAATAAAAGGCTCCCCTGGTGGCCCATTCCGGAATGGGCCCATCGGGTTCCAGCCTCATGACGGCCAGCTTCTGTGGAAGGACGGTGAGGAGCATAAGCGACATTAAGCAGAATCCTTGCCGCTTTCTTCCTTTTTCGCGGCCTTTTTAGGGGTCCGCTTGCGGGCCTGCTTGCGGGCCGGTTTCGCTTCCTTGTCATCGCCCGCACCAGCCTTGGCCTCGTCCGGTTTGGCGGATTTGCGGGCGGATTTGCGGGGAGTCCGCTTCCGGGCGGCCTTTTTGGCGGGGGCCTTGGCGGGCTTCTCCTTATCCTGCGTGGAGGTGTCCTTCTTCCCCTGCCGGTCCGCGGGCTTCTCCTGGCTGTCCCTTGGCGAGGGCTGGTCCGCCTGCTTCTGGCGGGCGGAGTCGTCCGGTGCCGCCTGCTCCTTCTTGTGGAAACCGACTTCACCGCCCGAGGGCCTGGGCTTGCGGCGGGAACGCCGCCTGGGCTTGGAACCGGAATCCTGCTGGGCCTGCGAACCGGAGTCACCACCGGCCGTATCCTTCCTTTCTTTCCGGTCCTGCACCTTGTCGCCGGCCTCTCCCGACTGCCCCTGGGAGTCTCCCTTCCGGGCCTCCTTTTGATCCTTGCCCCGGGCCGCCTTACGGGACCGCCGGCGCTTGCGCTTTTCCTGCTGCTCCTGCTGCCATTCCTCTTCCTCCAGCTGCTCCTCGGCCTCGATCATTTCCCGGGGAACGGTGTACGGGATGGGCTGGGGATCCGGATAGGGAAGCTTGCGAACGGGATCCTGTTCCGGCTCCCGTGTCCGCAAGGGCCGCATGACCAGCTCGGTGATGACGTTGCCAAAGGGGCTTTGCAGGATCTGCTCCACCGCCTGGGCCAGGGCCTCCGGATCGATGCTGGATTCCGTGCGGGCGCCGGGACGGGCCGTGGTACGGGGATCGCGGCCGCGGTTGGGTTCCGGTGAAAGGTGGCAGACCTTGACCCCGTGCTCACGCAGGTCATGGAACAGGACATCGCCCATCCACTTCAGGCCTCCGGAAGCTGCCGCCCCGGCCGCACCGCCGCGGCAGCTTTCCGCGTGCAGGGTCCCCAGCTGGATGATGTAGCCCTGCAGTTCCTTCAGGCTCGGGGCCAGGTTGCGGATCAGGACCATCGGACAAAGCAGGTTGATGGACAGGATTCGCTCCATCTCCGGGATATCCATGTCAAGGTAGCGGCTGCGTCCGAAATACTTGGCATTGTTGACCAGGACATAGACGCCCTGTTCCTTCTCCAAGACTTTCCGGCAGGCCTCTTCCACCGCGACAGGATCCGCCAGGTCGCAGGGAACCGGCTTGAAATTCACATTCTGCAGGGGGCAATCCTTGTAATCGCCGCCCAGGCCATAAACACGGAAGCCCAGCTGGATCAATCGGCGGGAAATGGCCAGTCCAAGCGAGCTGGATGCTCCGGTAACAATCGCAATATCCATAAAAGTATACTATGTGGGGAAAGCGGCGTTGTTAGCATGCTCCCCGGGAGAAAGCAAGTGGTCCGCGAGGTAAATACTCGACGGTCCGGTTCTTCCGTCGAAAATCCGGTTTATGGACATCGAGCGATTCCTGGAAGTCTGCGGCCAGTTCCGCCTGGGGGACCTGGTGACCGAGCAGCCCCACCCCGAAACGGTCGGCCTGGCCGAGCTCAGCCAGAACCGGCTCCCGGAGGCGATCGACGCTTTTCACCGGGTCGACCTGCAGGCCATGGAACGCCTCGGCAAGGGCCTGGCTCCCCTGCCCCGCCTGGTCGCTGCCGCCCGGGATACCCTCAACGCCGGCGGCCGGATCTTCCTCGCCGGTTGCGGGGCCACCGGCCGTCTCTCCCTCTCCATCGAGACCCTGGCCCGCGAGGAGTGGCTGCCCCCGGGCCGCGAGGACCGCATTCACGGTTTCATGGCCGGCGGGGACGCCGCCCTGATCCGTTCCATCGAGGCCTTCGAGGATTATCCGGAGTATGGTCGAAGGCAGTTGCTGGAGGCTGGGTTCGGCCCTCAGGACCTGCTTCTGGCCATCACCGAAGGCGGCGAGACCCCTTTCGTCATCGGGGCCTGCCTGGCCGCGGCGGAAATTTCCAGTCGTCGCCCGTGGTTCCTTTTCTGCAATCCGCCGGATCTGCTGGCCGGCCTCACCGAGCGCTCCCGGGAAGTCCTTTCCCATCCCGGGGTGGTGCCCTTCTTCCTCGATACCGGCCCCATGGCCCTCGCCGGCAGCACCCGTCTCCAGGCCACCACCGTCCAGATGCTGGTCGCCGCAGCCGCCCTCTCGGAGGCCCTCGGGCGGGAGCAGGCCCGCTTCCTGATCCATCGATTCCAGGCCCTGCTGAGAAGTCACCGTCCGGAGACTTTGGCTCCGCTGATCGAGGCCGAGGCCAACCTCTATGCCGCGGGGGATCGGGTCCTGTACGAGACCGACCGGTACGGGATCACGGTCCTGACGGACACCACGGAGCGCTCCCCGACCTTTTCCCTGGCCCCGTTCGAGAATATCAACCGGCCGGAGGACCCGGTCAGCTGGAGCTATCTCTGCCTGCCGGAGGCGGCCGGGGCGGCGGAGGCCTGGGAACGGCTCCTGCACCGGCCGCCGCGGACCCTGGAGTGGCCCGAACTGAAGGGCCGGGCCAGCCTGGAGACGCTGCTGGGACATGACATTTCACGGACCGCCCCGGATTGGCGGGCGCGCCGCAATCCGGGCAAGCGGCAAATCCCTTACCTGGTCCACGGGGACGGCCCGGTGCTGGAATTCGCCGGCCATATCCGCGACCTGGGGCTCGGGGGGGAACCGCTGCTGCTCCGGCACCTGGTCCTGAAATGCTGCCTGAACCTGCAGAGCACGCTGGTCATGGGCCGGTTGGGGCTCTTTGAGAGCAACCTCATGACCCGGGTCAAGCCGAGCAACTTCAAGCTGATCGACCGGGCGGCCCGGCATGCGCAGCACCACCACCGGCAGAAAACCGGAAAGGAGCTTCCCTACGAGGATGCGGTCCGGCAGGTGTTCCGGGACTTGTAACAGGCGGCAAGGCGGGCCGCCTTCGGCCGGAAACCGGTGTTCCGGGTCCGGCTAGGATTCGATGGCCGGAAGGATCACGCGGAAGCGGGTCCCGCCTTCAGGCAGGTTCTGGAAGGTGATCTTTCCATCGTGGGCCTGGACAATACGCTGGCAGATGGAAAGACCGAGGCCGGTGCTGGATTCGCCACCGGTCGGCAGGTTGGAGGTCTTGCCAAACTCCTTGAAGAGGCGTCCCGCCTCCTTTTCGGGGATACCGGGACCGGTATCCAAAACCTCGAGACAGACATCGGGCGCCGCCTGGCGGACACGGACCAGCACTTTTCCTCCCGACGGGGTGAACTTGATGGCATTGGTGATCAGGTTGTCGATCAGGCGGCGCATCTGCTGGCGGTCGATTGACGAAAGTGGCACCTCCGGCTCACTTTCGAAGGAAAGGGATATGTTTTTCCGTTCGGATTCTCCCCGGAAGAGCGGAACCAGGTTCCGCACCAGGTCAACCAGGCAGAGCGGTTCACGCTGGATTTCGGCATGGCCGCTGTCGATGACGGAAATGTCGAGAAGCTCATTGAGCAGAAGAACCAGGCTCTTGGCGGCTTCCTCCATGCAGTCAACGATTTCCCGCTGGCTCTCGTTCATGTTGGCGCAATCGTCCTTGAGGAACTCGGCCAGTCCGGCGATGGCGGCCACGGGATTGCGCAGGTCGTGCGAGGCGATCCGGAGGATCCGGTCCTTGGTGTTGTTGAGATGCTTGAGCTCGCTGATGTGCTTTTCCCGAAGCTGGGCCAGTTTCTTGATCCTGAGGTGGGTCCGGATCCGGGTCAGGCTTTCCGCGGGGTGGAACGGCTTGACGATGTAGTCGATGGCCCCGGACTTGAATCCGGCCACGATTTCCTCCCGCTCGCCTTTGGCGGAAAGGAAGATTACCGGCAGGTTCGTGTTGGCGGGATCTTCCTTGAGTTGCCGGCAGGTTTCCAGCCCGTCCAGGCCATCCATGGTCACATCCATGAGAACCAGTTCCGGGTCTACTTCACTGACCAGCCAGAGGGCTTCCTCCCCGGACTTGGCCTCATACACCTCGTAGCCGTCCTTCTTCAGGAAAAAGCTGATCTGCCGGCGGGCCATGGCGCTGTCATCGACGATGAGGATGCGGCTGCCGACCATGTCATCCTCCTGCGGCTTCCGGGATTGGCCGGCTTCCAGCAATTCTTCCCGGTCCTTGTCCAGGGCGAAGGTATCGACCAGGTACTGCTCAATGGCTTTGCGCAGTTCACGCCGGTTGACGGCCTGGTTGTTCTTGACCAGCTGGCCGAGCATCATGCTGGCCATGGCCAGGACTTCGCGCTGGTCCACGCTCCGCTGGAGGAGCGGTTCAATCTCGTCAAGAATTGAAATGAGCAGGGGATAATAGTCCTTGAACAGCTCCTGCTGCAAAGCCTCGTCTGCTTTTTGCACGTGCTTGTGCCTGAATGGTTTCATTCGGCTGTAATCCTCATTTCTCCGCCTGGTTTACAGAATGAAAAATTTCACTATTAATAAATATCCCCATTTGTCACTAAATTTGACCGAGAAAGCCGACTTTAGGGCCGCCGGCCGGCCGGAATCAAGCCCACCAGGACGGTCGTCAGGCATCCCAGCAGGAGGAGCCAGGTCCAGGCCAGTTGCAGCCGGCCGGTCTCGATGAGCCAGAGTCCTCCCCCGGCCACGGCGGTACCGGCGAGCATGGCGACGAGGTTGCCGCGGTCGGAACCCCGGCTGAAAAAGCGGCCCAGGAGAAAGACCCCGAGCAGGCTGCCATACGTCAGGCTGGTGATCTTGAAGGCAAGCCAGAGGAAGGTTCCGCTGTCGCGCAGGAGCCAGGCCATGAACATCAGGACCCCGGCGAAGAGCACGGTGAAGCAGCGGCTGATCCAGAGCCACTGGCTCGGTGGAAGGGGCCGCCGGAAAAGGGGCTGGACAAGATCCCGGACGGTGGAGGCGCTGAGCGCGGCCATGGCCGAGTCGAGGCTGGACATGGCGGCGGCCAGGACCCCGGTCAGGAGGAGCCCCCGAAGCCATGAAGGGATGGCGGTGGTCATGAAGTAGGAAAAGGCCTTGTCACCATCCGGGACCATGGAGTCCCCCAGCTGGCGGAGGGGGAAATCCGGGTCCGGGTGGAGCTGGAACCAGACATGGAGGGCCACCCCGAGCAGGAGGAACAGGGCTGAAACCGGCAAGGCGATGAAACCGCTGGTGATCAGGCTTCGCCTGGCCAGCCCGGAGGAGCGGCTGGAAAGGAGCCGCTGGGCCATGTCCTGGTCGGTGCCGAGGGCGGCCACGGTGCTGGCAAAACCGAACAGCATGGCGGTGAGGAGCCATTGGGAATCGTTGATCCATCCCATCGGGGATTCCGCTTCGGGCAGGATACGGAAGATTTCCAGCCGGCCGGCGGCCCGGGCCTGCGAGAAGAATTCAGGGAGACCGGTCTGTCCGAGGATCCAGAAGAGTCCGGCGCTGCCGGCGGCGATAAAGACCAGGGCCTGCACGCAGTCGGTCCAGATGACGGAGCGGATGCCCCCGACAAAGGTGTAGGCCAGGGTAATGCCGCCGAAGAGGAGCAGGCTCCAGGCGAAGGGGAGGCCGAGGATTACCGAGAAGCCGGTCACGGCGATCATCAGCCGCACCCCGGAGGCCAGGATCCGGGTGACCAGGAAATAGACGGAGGCGGTGTACTGGGTTCCTCCCCCGAACCGCTGTCGCAGGTACTCGTAGATGCTCAGGCAGTTGGCCTGGTAGAAGACCCCGACAAAGACCGTGGCCACGAAAATCCGGGCCAGGAAACTGCCCAGGCCCATCTGCAGGTAGGCCAGGTTCTCGGAAAAGCCGACCCCGGGCACGGCCAGGTAGGTGGCGGCGCTGACCTCGGTGGCGACCAGGGAACCGAGCCCCGCCCACCAGGGAACCTGGCGGTTGCCGACGAAGTAGTCGTCCACCGTCCCCTCGTCGCGCCCCTTGTACCAGCCGATCCCGAGGATCAGGAGAAAGTAGAAGACAATGATGCCGAGTTCGAATGCACCCATGGGCTCGGGTCAGACGGTCGCCGGAGCCACCCTCCTGGGCCGCCGGAAAAGGTTGTACTTGGTAATCGCATACACGGCGCGGAGGCCGTCTTTCCAGTTGATTTTCTTTCCCTCGGCATAGGTCCGGCCGTAGTAGGAAATCCCCACCTCGTAGATCCGGCAATCCAGCCGGGCCACCTTGGCGGTGACTTCCGGCTCGAAGCCGAAGCGGTTTTCCTCGACCCGGATCTGCTCCAGGATCGGCCGCCGGAAGACCTTGAAACAGGTTTCCATGTCGGTGAGGTTGATGTTGGTCATCATGTTGGAGAACAGGGTCAGGAAGCGATTCCCGATCATGTGCCAGAAATAGACCACACGATGGGGGCGGCCGCCCATGAAACGGGACCCGAAGACCACATCGGCCTGGTCGGCCAGGATCGGTTCCAGAAGCAGGGGATATTCAGCGGGATCGTACTCCAGGTCCGCGTCCTGGATGATGATGATATCCCCGCTGACCTGCTCGAAGCCGGTCCGCAGGGCGGCGCCCTTGCCCATGTTGACATCATGGAAGTGAAGCCGGATCCGCTCGTCCCGGGTAATCTCCGGCAGCCGCTCCCGGGTCCCGTCACTGGAACAATCATCGACAATGATCACCTCGTGCAAATCCACCGGGGCTTCCAGCACGCGCTTGATGATCCGCTCAATGGTATTCACTTCGTTGTAGCAGGGGATGACCACCGAAACCTTCATGGCCGAATTTCTGCGCAGGATTCGCCAGCTGGCAAGGTTTAAGCCGGTTGCCCGCTCCGGAATCGAATTGCCAGCCGCGCATTTGACCCGTAAACCATTTTCCAGTTGAGGTCTGAACTCTTTCCCGAAACGGCAAGTTGAACATGAAACGCAACCGCAGGCTATCGTTCCTGGTCCTGTTCCTGGTCCTGCCGGGCGTCCACATCATTCCCTGTGCCGCCCAGGATGGATCGACGGAGCCGTCCCTGATGCAGCGTTCCCCGTTTATTCCGCCCAATTTCACACCCGGCCCGGGAGGATCCGAAAGCAGCGCCAGCAATCCGACATCGCCGGGCAGCTTCGAGTTGAGGGGCGTCTATCAACTGGGCCAGGAGTACCGGTTCCTGGTCGGCCCGGTCCAGAAGGGCGAGGGGGAATGGGTCGAGCTGGGCAAGTCCTACGACGGATACGAGGTGCGCCGGTACGATTCCAGCAGCGAAACCCTGACCCTGTACTACAACAACCGGGAAACGGACATCACCCTGAGCCGGCTGGAGTCCAATCCCACCCCGATGCCGGTCAGCGGACAGGTGCAACCCGCTTCCCCTCAGGTCGCCCCCCGGCCGAGTGCCCCCCGGATTACCCGCCGGGCCATCCGGCCCGCTTCCCGGAGCACGGATTCCGGTTCCTCCGCCGCCCCACCCTGGCTGGAGAAATTACGCGAGGAGGCGGCGGCGCGCCGGGCCCAGGCCGCCCAGTCCCGATTCGACAACAGGGCGGCGGAAGAAGGCGGGACGGACGGGGAGGATCCCGAACGGACCCCCATGCCCCTGACCCCCGAGGAGTTGCAGGAACTGAAAAATTCCGCGCCGCCGACCGGACCGGAAGGCTGAAGTTTGAAGTCTTGACCACCTGCAGGCGCTTATTCATTTCTCAACTCGGGCGATGTCGGAAACCGGAGCAGTCGAAACCATACAGAAATTATTGGCCTTACCCGAGGTGAGGGAGGCCTCCTTCCTGGAGCTCTCGATCTGCGACGCGGTCCATTTTCGCCTGCTCAAGCCGGAACCCGTGTTCCAGTTGACGGAAATGAAGTTGCGCCAGCGCAACAATCCCCTCTTTGCCGGCTTCGCGGACGTCCGGGGGGAGGTTGAGAAGTCCATGCAAGGAACCTCTATCCGGGCCAAGATCGACGCTTGCTGCACCCGCCGTCCCGAATGGCTCAACGAGCGTTACCTGATGTACGCCCTGGAACTCGAGATCTGGATGGACACTTCCTACCCAAATCCCTGGGCTTACCGGCTTTACCATGAGGCCCTGGTGGCCGGGAAATCGGTATCCATACCCAAACTGGGCCCGTTCAGCGATGGGTTCCACCATCTCCTGAAGGAGAAAAACGGCTACGAGCGGACCAGTGTGCCCGGCTCCGAAAACCGGCGGATCCGCGTTTATGTCGGGGAACAGACCCATCTCGAGCCGCCTTACCTGCACCTGGCGACCCGCCGGCGAAGTGAGCCCGAACATCCTTTCGGGGGCCAGGAGGACCTGACCAGCCAGCTGGCCACCGGCCTCATGGAGCGTCAGCTGGAGGAGATTTCCGCCCGTGACCTGAACGAGAACATCGCCCGCAGCCAGTTATTCGGCTACCGGTTGATTGGTCCGCTGGTGCTTCTCCTGATTCAGGAATTCGCCTACATCAAGGGCCCCATCGCCTTTGTCGGCCTCGGTTCCCTGTTCATGGTCCGCCTGGTCGAATACCTGCGGAATTCATGGCCCCACCTGCCGGATATCTGCCTGCCCAAGGAGACCGAACTGACCTTTTCCCTTCTTCCCGAGGAAAACGCCTACCTCTCGCTCCTTTCCCGGGAGCCCGAGGGCGATCCCAACGCGGTGGTGTCCCTGGACGAGGACCTGCCCCGCGAACTGATCCACCCGGCCATGCGGGAATTCATGATGGCCGCCCTGCTGGGCCCGGAAGCACCCCGGATCCAGGGGGCAGCCATGGATTTTATCCTCGAGCTGGCCCTCATGACCCGCGGCTTGCGGATTCAAATCCCCTCCAAGCCGATCCTGCATTACTGGTGCCAGCACACTTTGTCACCGAGAGAAGACTTTCTTCACTGGGCGGACATGCTGGGGTTTTTCCCGGGATTCACTCCGCTCCAGTATGCCTGGAGCGTGACCGACCAGCTGGAGCGGAATCCCTGGCCGACCGGGGCCTACCTGATGTCCACGCCCAGCATCCGCTGGTGGATGCGGAGGCGCTGCCCGGAGCTGGTAAACCGGCTGGAGGAAGCCCGGAAATCTTTTGCCTAGAATCGTTCAGGGCTCAAACGGCGAAGCTTTCCCCGCAGGAGCAACTGGCCTTGGCGTTGGGATTATTGAATTTGAACCCCCCGGCGACCAGTTTGTCGGAGTAATCAAGGGTCATTCCTTTCAGGTAGAGGGCGCTCTTGGTATCGACGAGGATGGAGGTCCCGGCCCCGGGAAGCATCAGGTCGCCGGCTTTTGCCTGGTCGACAAACTTCAGCTTGTAGGCCAGGCCGCTGCAGCCTCCCCCGGTGACGCGGACGCGTAGGTATGGTCCGGCCTTCTCCCTCTGGCGGAGCGACTCCAGTTTCCGGGCGGCCGCCTCGGTAACCTTGATCAGCCGGTCATCGACAACGCGGACCCCTTCCGGAATGGTTGTGGAAGCTTCATTCATGAACCCCCCAAGATAGGATGACGGCGTCAACTTTCAACCCCGGAGCGCAGTTGGGCGTAGCGGTGGGCCAGGCGGGCGGCGTGGGCCAGGCTGTCCGTCCGGGCGACGCCCCGTCCGGCCAGGGCGAAGGCGGTTCCGTGGTCCGGACTGGTCCGGATATGCTTCAGGCCCAGGGTCAGGTTGACGGCGGTATGGAATTCCAGGGTCTTGACCGCGACCAGGCCCTGGTCGTGGTAGAGGGAAACGATGACATCGAACTCCCCTTCCCTCATGCGGTGGAAAACCGTATCCGCCGGCAGGCATTCGGTCAGCCCGGGATAAATCCGGCGCAGGATGTCCAGCCGGGGATTCAACACCTCCGCCTCCTCGGTGCCCAGCATGCCCCCCTCGCCGGCATGAGGATTGAGCCCGCAGACGGCGATTCTCGGCTCGGGGATGCCTTCCAGCTCGGCCCATTCAACGGCGTGCAGGACGGCCCGTTCCAGTTGGGCGGGGTCCTTTCGCAAAATCCGGGGGATGTTTACCAGCGGCTCATGCCAGGTGGCCAGAACCACCCGCAGTTCCTTCCCGGCGAAGGCCATGGAGGGAATGCCACCCCAGGCATCGGCGAAGAACTCGGTCTGCCCGGGGAAGGGATAACCGACCTTCTGCAGCTGGTGCTTGCCGACGGGACCGGTCACCACGGCTGAAAAACGTCCCTCCAGACAACCCGCGGCGGCCAGCCGCATGGCCTCCCAGGCCACCCGGGCTCCTGCTTCGGTCGGCGAGCCCGGTTTGAAGGGTCCCTTGGAAGCCTCGCAGGCCAGCCCCTCCAGGTCCAGGCCTTCCAGCCAGGCAGGCGGCCCCACCGGGCAGATCCGCTCCCGCCATTCGGGTTCATCAAGCAGCCAGCGGGCGATAATTTCCGGTCCGACCCCGGCCGGATCGCCGCAAGTCACGGCTATCGGGGCCATTTCCGCCATCAGCGGGGCTCCCGCTCCGGCCGCATGACCAGTTTTTTGCTCTCGGCGGCGATGAATTCGAGAAATTGGCGGCCCTGCTCCGACTGGGCCACCCCGTCCTTGAGGGCTCCCTCGGCCAGAATCCGGGGACGGCCCGGCACATCGAAGATCAGGTGGAAGAGCTTTTTCAATTCCTTGATGGTTTCCCGGTCGAAGCCACGGCGCTGGAGGCCGATCAGGTTCAGGCCCTTCAATTCGTTTCTCTCCGCCATCAGGCAATAGGGAGGCATGTCCTCCGAGACCCGGCCCATTCCCCCGACCATGGCGGATTCACCGATGCGGATAAACTGATGCACTCCGGCATTGCCACCGATAAAGGTGAAGGAGCCAACGGACACATGTCCTGCCAATAGCACCCCGTTGGCCAGGATGACCCTGGAGCCGAGGCGGCAGTCATGTCCCATATGGCTGTTCGCCATCAGGAAACAATGGTCCCCGATCTCGGTGAAAGCCCCCTCCCGGCTCGCCCGGTTGATGGTAACCCCCTCGCGGAAGGTGACATGATTCCCGACCCGGACCCCGCTGGGTGTGGCCGGGCTGAAGCCCAGGTCCTGGGGAAGCCCACCCAGCACCACATGGCTGTCCACCACGCAGCCTGTTCCCAGAATCGTGCCCGAGCGGATCACCGCGTGCTCCCGGATCAGGCAGCCGTCGCCGATCTCCACCCCGTCCTCGATGACCGCATAGGCCCCGACAACCACGTCCTTGCCAATCCTTGTCGCCTCGTGAATAACCGCCGTGGGATGCGCCTTCATTTCCTTCCTTGAATCCATCAGGTTCCTTCGTCCTTCGTCCTTCGTCCTTCGTCTTTAGTCCTTAGTCCTTAAACAGCGCCATCTGCGAGTCCTTGAGCAGGTCGTAGTTCTTGAGCACCCGGAGGATCTGCAGGAACTCGCTTTTCTGGTAGCTGCGGTTGACTTCCACTTTCTGGATGATGTCCAGCAGCATGGAGCGGAAGCTGATAATGCCGTCCACCCCGTTTTCGCGCAGGAGCTGGATGCTTTCACTGCGGTAAGGCTCACTCGTCGGGAGACCGGGCAGGACCAGGATCCGTTTCAAGTCGGGCCCTTTGCTGAAGTCCGGGTCGGTATCGGAAAAACTCCCCTCGATGGTCCTGGAAACGTTTTTCTCCAGGAACTTGAGGATCTCGGAGCTGCTCTTGAGCAGGTTCGGGGTAAAGCTGTGGATGGTATGCCAGGCCTTGACCACCACCACCGCCCGGTGGATGTAGGGCAGCTCGGTGGCGAAGAGCAGGAAGTTGGGATCCCGGTCCCCGGGGGCGTAGGTCGGGTTGTAGACCAGGAGATCGATTTCCTCCTCGGCCACCTTGCGGCGTGCCTGGACCTGGTACTTGCGCACCTGGCGCACCAGGAAGCCATGCAGCTCAAAGTATTCCCGGACGATGTTTTCGTCGAAACCCGACATTGGATCCAGTGAAAGCTATCCAATACGGATTTGCAACCGCTTTGGCGAAAGCGGCTTAGCGTCCCTTGCTTTCCTTGATGATCCTCTGGACGACGGCGAAGCGGGCCTGCGTCTCGAGCTGCTCCAGGATCTCCGGATCCTCGCCGCTCCGGCGCGCTTCCTCAAGGGCCTCGGCGGCACGCCGCTGCGCTTCATCGAGGGAAGTGGTGTCGATCTGGTCGACCTCGATGGCGGCCTCGGTCAGGACGCGGACATTGTCGCTGATGACCTCGATGAAGCCGCGGTCGATGGCGATCGAGTCCGGCTGGTTGCCCTTGTAGTAGCGCAACTCGCCCGGCTCGATCATCGCCACCAGCGGAACGTGCCCGGGAAGGACATCAATTTCCCCGCCCGCCTGGGTCGGCAGGACCACATGGTCCACCTCTTCGGAGAGGACCATCCGCTCGGGGGTGACGATTTCGAGATTCAAGGGCATGGCGATCAGTCGTTGCTTTCGTGGGCCGCGATGACCTCGTCGATGCCGCCCTTGTAGGCGAAATCGTTCTCGTCGACGTGATCCAGCTCGCCGTCGAGGATCATCTTGAAGCCCTTGATGGTATCCTCAACGGGAACGATCTTGCCCGCGAAGCCGGTGAAGACCTCGGCCACATTGAAGGGCTGGGAAAGGAACTTCTGGATCTTGCGGGCGCGGTAGACGGTCTGCTTGTCCTCAGGGGAAAGTTCATCGATCCCCAGGATGGCGATGATGTCCTGCAGGTCCTTGTAGCGCTGGAGCACGGACTGGACCCCGCGGGCCACGCGGAAGTGCTCGTCGCCGACGACCGCCGGATCCAGCGCGGTGGAGGTGGAGGACAACGGGTCGACAGCCGGGTAGATGCCGAGCTCGGCGATGCGGCGTTCCAGCACGATGGTCGAGTCGAGGTGGGCGAAGGTGTTGGCCGGGGCCGGGTCGGTCAAGTCGTCGGCCGGCACGTAGACCGCCTGGAAGGAGGTGATGGAGCCCTTGTTGGTGGAGGTGATCCGCTCCTGCAGGTTGCCCATTTCCTGGGCCAGGGTCGGCTGGTAACCCACCGCCGAGGGGGAGCGGCCAAGCAGCGCGGAGACCTCCGAACCGGCCTGGGAAAAACGGAAGATGTTGTCCACGAAGAGGAGCACATCGAGACCCTTCTCATCGCGGAAGTATTCGGCCATGGAAAGTCCGGAGAGGCCGACCCGCATGCGGGCGCCGGGCGGCTCGTTCATCTGGCCGTAACAGAGGGCCACCTTGGAATTCTCGATATTCTTGACGTCGATAACCCCGGCGTCGGCCATTTCATGATAAAGGTCGTTGCCTTCGCGGGAGCGTTCCCCCACCCCGCAGAAGACGGAGTAACCGCCGTAGGACTTGGCGATATTGTTGATCAGCTCCATGATGACCACGGTCTTGCCCACGCCGGCACCCCCGAAAGCGCCCACCTTGCCGCCCTTGGTGAAGGGGCAGATGAGGTCGATGACCTTGATCCCGGTGACCAGGATCTCCGCTTCCGTCGACTGGTCGACCAGGGCCGGCGGGTTGCGGTGGATGGCGTAGCGCTTCTCGTAGGTGACATCGCCACGCTCGTCGACCGGATCGCCGGTGACATTGAAGATCCGGCCCAGGACGCCCTCGCCGACCGGGACCGTGATGGCGTCTCCGGTGTCGATGACTTCCATACCGCGGACCAGGCCTTCGGTGGTGGACATGGCCACGCCGCGGACCAGGCCTTCACCAAGGTGCTGCTGGACTTCGAGGGTCAGGGTGGTCGGCTTGCCCTGGTAGTCGTATTTGATGTGCAGGGCCTGGTAAATGGCCGGCACCTTGTCGGCATCGAACTGCACGTCGACAACGGCGCCAAGCACCTGGACGATCTTTCCTGTATTCTGGCTCATGATGGTTCTGAAAGGATAGGGATTAAAGTGGGTTTAGCCCGAGTGCTGGCTGGCGGCGGTGATCTCGAGGATCTCCTGGGTAATGCCGGCCTGCCGGGCCTTGTTGTACTGGAGGGTCAGGGAATCGGTCAGCTTCTTGGCGTTGTCGGTGGCGGCCTTCATGGCCACCATCCGCGCGCTGTGCTCGGAGGCCCGGGCATCGATCAGGGTCTGGTAGGCCTGACGCTTGATGAAGCGGGAAAGGAGGAGGTTGAGGATTTCCTCCGCCGATGGCTCGAAAAGGAATTCCCGGTTTTCGTTGAGAACCTCGATCCCCTCGGCTTCGGCCAGCTGGTGGACAAACTGCTTGAGGTTGGTCAGCGGCAGGAGGGGCAGCAGGCGCGGCTCCTGGATCAGGGTGTTCTTGAAACGCGGATAAAGGATCTCGATGGTGTCGACCGCTCCCTCCTCGTACTGCTGGATGAGAAACTCGATGACCGGCCGGATTTCGCTGAAAAGGGCCTCCTCCGAGACCGGATAGTCGGCCAGGAGGTTGCGCCCGGTCCGGCTGATAAACTGCCGGGCCTTGCGGCCGATGGTCACGAAGGCGGTCTTTTCCTTGTCCAGGCTGGCCACTTCACGGAACAGGTTGGCGTTCAGCGAACCGCACAGGCCGCGATCGGTGGAGATGAGCAGGACGCCCCGTTTCCTGACCTCGCGTTGCTCGAGGAAGGGATGGCTGAAATCCTTCACCTTGTCGGTCAGGGAGGCCAGCATCCGGGACAGGAGCTGTGCATAGGGACGGCCTTCGAGTGCGCGGTCCTGGGCCTTCTTCATCTTGGAAGCGGCCACCAGCTGCATGGCGCGGGTAATTTTCTGGGTATTCTTAACCCCGCGGATGCGGTTTCGTATGTCGCGCGTGTTGGGCATGGTCCGTTCTCAGCTGGGCAGTACGCTTCCTCAGGCTTGCTTGAAAGTGGATTTCCAGGCCGCGACGGCTTCCTTCAGGGCGGCCTGGATGTCGTCGTCGAGTTTCTTCTTCTCGAGGATCCTGTTGAGGAGGTCCTCCTGCCCGGTCTCCATGTATTCCTGCAGGGAAGAGGCCGCATCGACGATGTCCCCGACTTCGATGTCGTCGAAGAAGTCATTCTGCATGGCCCACAGGAGGACCACCTGGACCTCGACCGGCTTCGGCGAGTAGGCCGGCTGCTTGAACAGCTCGACGGTGCGGGAGCCGCGGTCCAGCTGGCGGCGGGTCCGGGCGTCGAGGTCGGAACCGAACTGGGCGAAGGCGGCCAGCTCGCGGTAGGCGGCCAGCTCCAGCTTGACCTTGCCGGCGACCTGCTTGGTGGCCTTGATCTGGGCGGCGGATCCCACCCGGCTGACTGAGAGGCCGACCGAGACGGCCGGACGAATGCCCTGGTTGAAGAGGTCCGTCTCGAGGAAAATCTGGCCGTCGGTAATGGAAATGACGTTGGTCGGGATGTAGGCCGAGACGTCACCAGCCTGGGTCTCGATGATCGGCAGGGCCGTCAGGGAGCCGTTCCCGTTGTCCTCGTTAAGGCGGGCGGAACGCTCCAGGAGGCGGCTGTGCAGGTAGAAGACGTCACCCGGATACGCTTCACGTCCGGCGGGACGCTTCAGGACCAGGGAAATCTGGCGGTAGGCGGCGGCGTGCTTGGAGAGGTCATCATACACGATGAGGGCGTCCATCCCGTTGGCCATGAACCATTCGCCCATGGCGCAACCGGCAAACGGAGCCAGGTAGAGGTTGGCCGCGTTTTCGGCCGCCGGGGCGATGACAATAATGGTGTACTCCAGGGCTCCGGCCTTCTCGAGGGTCTTGATGGTCCGGGCGATGGTGGAGTTCTTCTGGCCCACCGCGACATAGATCGAATAGACCGGACGGAAGGATTCATCACCGCCGGCCAGGCCCTGCCGGTTGATCTTGGCCTGGTTGAGAATGGTGTCGATGGCGATGGTGGTCTTGCCGGTCTGGCGGTCGCCGATGATCAGCTCACGCTGGCCGCGGCCAATCGGGATCATGGAGTCGATGGCCATGATGCCGGTCTGCAGCGGCTGGTCCACGGACTTGCGGGGAATGATCCCCGGGGCGATCTTTTCCAGCGGGTAAAATTCCTTGGCGTCGATCGGGCCCTTGCCGTCGACCGGGGATCCGATGGCATCGACCACGCGGCCCAGCATTTCCTTGCCCACCGGAACCGAAAGGAGGCGCCCGGTGGTCTTGGCCTCGTCACCCTCCTTGAGGAGGTTGGCATCCCCGAGGCAGACCACGCCGACCTCGTCCTCTTCCAGGTTGAGGGCGATGCCGGTGATCCCGTGCGGGAACTCGACCATTTCATTGAACATGACCTGGGAAAGGCCTTCCACCTTGGCCACGCCGTCGGCGATGGCGGTGATGACGCCGGTGTTGGTCTGGCCGACTTCAGGGGTCAGCGCGGAAATCTCTTTTTCAATTTGTTCGAGAATGGAGCTCATGGATTGATCAGTCGGATTCGAAAGTTAACGGATTTGCTTGGAGAGCGTCTGCAGGTTGTTGGCCAGGGAGGCGTCGTAGACCGTGTCGCCGAGGCGGACCCGCATCCCGGCAATGAGCTCGGGACTGGTCTTTTCAACGACTTGCACCGGCCGCTCCCGGCCGGATGAGAAATGTTCAACCAGTTGCCGCACCGTTTCCGGCTCGAGCGGCCGGGCCGACTCGATGGTCAGGGTATCCTTGTGGATCTCCCGCAGCACGGACTTGTGAAAGGCCTTCAGGAAGGACTTGCGGTCCTTGGCCGAGCGGCCGGCAAGGATTCTTTCCAGGGCCGGCTTCAGTTGGGCCACCCCTTCCTCTCCGGCTTCCACCACCAGAATCGCCAGGCGCTTGGCCAGCTTGCTGTCCTGCGGGCTGCTCATTGATTAGTTCAGCTGGGCAATTTCCCTGGCCGCCGCCTTGTCGAGCCGGGCCTTCTCATCGTCGGCCAGCTCCCGCTGGAGAACCTTGCCGGAAGTCATGACGACCAGGCGGGCGATTTCGGAGCGCACCTCCTGGAGCATCTTCTCGCGCTCCAGTTCGTTGGCATCCTCGGCCCGTTTCCGCATGTCCTCGATCTGGACGGAGGTTTCGGCCTTCATCTTGTCCTCGAACTGGCGGGCCTTTTCACGGGTCTCGTGGAGGATTTCCTGGGCCTTGGTGTTGGCCTCGCGCAGGACTTCCGCCTGACGGCGCTCGGTCTCGGCCAGCTGGGTCTTGGATTCCTCGGCAAACTGGAGGCCCTCGGCGATCCGGCGCTGGCGCTCGTCGAGCGTGGCCATGACCGGCTTGAAAGCGAATTTCCAAAGCAGGAAAGCGACAAAACAGAAATTGATGGCCTGGGCCAGGATGATCTTCCATTCGATGCCGAACTGGTGGGCCAGGGCGGAGATTCCCGATTCCTGGCCGGCTTCGGCGGCAGAATGACCAGCTTCAGCGGTCGCTGCGGCGAGAAGGATGAGGTTGTCCAACATGGTGTGAAAGGGTGTTTGCCGTTAATGCGATAGGGCGGAAAAAAGGCACATCCGGTTTGATCCGGATGTGCCTGTAAAATCAGCGACCCAGGAAGAGGGAATAGAAGGCGATAGCTTCCGCAAGGGCCATCCCGATAATGGACTGGACCAGAACCTTGCCGGAGGCGCCGGGGTTGCGGCCGACGGCTTCAACAGCCTTCATGCCAACCAGACCCACGCCGATGGCGGCGGCGGCGCAGCCGATGGCGCCCTGAAGTCCGTAGTGCAGATCTCCTGTAATTTCAGCGATAATGTTCATTGTATCTAATGTTGCTTTTTGTCGTTTTAATCAGTTCCCCGCTGCCCGGCACTCGGTGGGGATTGGTTACCCCTGGCACCGGTCCCAGCGCGAAAGTCATTTAATGGGCATGGCCTTCCTCGTCTCCATGGTTGCAGATCAGGCCGATGTAGACGGCCGTCAGCAGGGTGAAGACCAGGGCCTGCACCGCGCCGATGAGGATTTCCAGAAAGTAGAACGGGACCGGCACGATGAAGCCGACCAGGCCGGTCATGTTGGTCAGCAGATTTTCACCCCCGAAGACGTTGCCGAAGAGCCGGAAGGACAAGGAGACCGGGCGGAAGAGGATGGAGACCACTTCAATAAGCCCGACCATGAAGAAAATCGGGAACAGGAAGATATAGATCAGCTTGGGCACTTCCTTGGGGTCGGCCTTGTTCCCGAAGAGGTCGAAGAGGAGCACCTTGAGCCCGGCGTATCGCAGGACAAAATAGGTCCAGCCGACGATGGAAGCGACAATGGCCAGGGCGATGGTCATGTTCAGGTCGGCATTGCCGGGCCGCATCCAGTACTCCAGGTGGCCATGCTCGTCGTAGAATCCAAAGGCCCCGACTCCGGGCAGCATCCCGCTCCAGTTGTGGATCAGGATAAAGACAAAGAGTCCGATCAGGAGGGGGAAGACCTTGCCGATCATGGGCTTGCCGACGATCGGTTCCATGATGTCGCGGATTCCGCCAAGGAGATTTTCCACCACCGCCTGCCCGGCTGAGGGAATGATTCTGGGTTTGCCGACCAGGAGGCGGATCCCCACGATCAGCAGCAGGGAAATAACCCAGCTCATGACCATCGAGTTGGTAATCGGCAGGCCGATCGGGGTCTTCTCCACCAGGATGTACGGGCTGGAGGAAACCGCCTGGGCCTGCACCGCCCCGAGAATCCCGGCCAGCGGCAAGACGAGCTGCTTTAACTGCTTGATCCCAATGAACATCTTCTATCCCTGCCTTGAAAAGGAGCATGGATGGATACTCTTAGGGGAGGCGTCAACCCTTCTGTCGTTTTTTTGCTCACTGTCAACTGGGGATAACCGGTGAATCAATTGGGGGTGGGTCTGTGGAAAGGATGTGAACAAGGTTACTCCCCTCCTGCCGGGGCTTCTCCAAACATGCTTATGCCCGAAGAATTGCATTTTAACACATTGACAGCTAAGGCTTTGTGGAGATGTTCAGATATTAACAGGCTATAATAAGAAGAAGTACTTTATATAATATAATAAGAATAGTAATCCTCATGCCAGGCGTCAAAGACATCACCCGGGACATCGGCAAGCTGCGCAAGCGGGATCTTCCGCCCAAGGCAGAGGCTCCCGCCCTGCTCCAGCGCCTGGAACGGCAACCGGCCTTCAATGCCAGCGGCGTCTTTTCCTGGATCGTGATCTGCTTCTTTCTTGCCCTGCAGGTATTCTTCCTGTTCTGGCTGGCCTT
>CAJXMX010000036.1 GCA_913056355.1 uncultured Opitutales bacterium | reverse complement strand
CCGTGGAAATCAATCCATTGCTTCCCGATTTCCTGGAGCTGGGCCAGGGTGGCCATGGCCCCGTTGACGTAAATTTTCGAGGCCTTGCTGGAGGAGACCACCCGGCGGAGCAGGAGCTGGCCCTCCTCGCTCGGGGGCAGGCCCGTTTCCTCCAGCATTTGGTCCATATCCCGTGGTTCCGTCAGCTGAAGGGCGGCCTCCAGGGTGCAGGTATCGGTCCCCTCGCGAATCAGGGTCTTGTCGGCCCGTGACCCCGAAAGCAGGGCCAGGGCCCCCAGGAGGACGGATTTCCCGGCCCCGGTTTCCCCGGTCACCGCGGTATAGCCGTTCTCGAATTCAAGGGAGACGGCGTCCATCAGGGCCAGGTTCTCGATACGGAGGGAGTGGAGCATGTCGGCGGATCGCGTTTGGCCCAAAGGTGTCAGGACGTCGAGGGAGTTCAAGGTGATTTCATCATTCAATTTGTCCGGCCGGACAGGATTCGGATGACGGTTGACCATTGCCCGATCTGCCCCACAAATGACGGCATGCCTGTTGATACCCGACCCATGCAATACCGGCGGTTCGGCCGTACCGGACTCTCCATGCCCGTCTTTTCCTGCGGTGGCATGCGTTACCAGGACGGCTGGAAGGACAAGCCCCTGGCCGAGATCGACGGGGCCAACCAGGCCAACCTGGAGGCGACCATCCACCGTTCCCTGGAAGCCGGCATCAACCACATCGAGACGGCCCGGGGCTACGGCTGCTCGGAGCGGCAGCTGGGGCAGGTGCTCTCGAAGCTCCCACGGGAGAAGCTGATCGTGCAAACCAAGGTCAGCCCTGAGGCCGATCCCGAGGAATTCCATGCCAACGTCCTCGATTCCATGGAACGCCTGCAGCTGGAGCAGGTCGACCTCTTCGCCATTCACGGGATAAACAACGAGGAGAAGCTGGACTGGACCATCCGGCCGGGCGGCTGTTTCGAGATGGCCCAGCGCCTGCGCCGGGAGGGCAGGTGCCGGTTTATCGGATTCTCCACCCACGGCTCGGTCAAGGTCATTAACCGGGCCATCGAGTACGGGGAGCCGCGCACCGGGGAGGGCTTCGACTATGTCAACCTCCACTGGTACTACATTTACCGGGAGACCACTCCCTGCATCGAGGCGGCGACGGCCCGCGACATGGGCGTCTTCATCATCAGCCCCACGGACAAGGGCGGCAAGCTGTACAGCCCCCCGGAGCTGCTCCGCGAGCTTTGCGCGCCGCTCCATCCCATCACATTCAACGATCTGTTCTGCCTCCTGCACGGCAATATCCACACCCTCAGCGTGGGTGCCGCCCGGCCCTCCGATTTTGAGGAACACCTCGACGCCCTGCCCTTGCTGGACGAGGCCCCGAAAGTCCTGGAACCGGTCCTCGAGCGCCTCAAATCCCGCTACGAGGAGATGATCGAGCCGGAGCTGCGCGATCCCTGGGGCCTCGGCCTGCCGCCGATCGCCGAGATCCCCGGCGGAATCAATGTCGGCCGCATCGTCCAGCTCCGGAACCTGGCCAAAGCCTTCGACATGACCGAATACGGCAAGTTCCGCTACAACCTCCTCGGCAACGCCGCGGACTGGTTTCCCGGAAACAACGCCAGCCCGGACCGCCTTGATCCCGTCCGCCCGCGCCTGGAGGCCCTTTTCAGCAAGCTCCCGGCCGGTCCCCAGCTGATGAAGATCCTCGAGGAAACCCACGAGCTCCTCGCCGACCAGGAACAGAAAAGGCTGAGTGAGTCGGAATAGGGACGAAGGACAAAGGACGAAGGACGAAGGACAAAGGACGAAGGACGAAGGACGAAGGACAAAGGACGAAGGACTAAAGTTGCGGGTCTGGGAATTCGACCCTCGACCTTAGTCCTTTGTCTTTTGTCTTTTGTCCAAAAAAAACAGGGGTTGACAGGGAGCGGGAGTTGATCAACTTCTGTCCTTTTGCGGCTGAAAAGCCACCGGATAACGGGGGATTAGCTCAGTTGGTTAGAGCGCTTGCATGACACGCAAGAGGTCGCTGGTTCAACTCCAGTATCTCCCACCATTCGACAAGCTCATGGCAGGCCAAGCCAGAGCTTGTCCTGACAGGAGCGCAGTCGAATGCCCTGAGCCTGTCGAAGGGCGGACTACTCCACATCCGTCCTGAACGGGGAGGCTGGCAGGCCGGCCTTGTTGAAGAGGTTCCCGTCGGCCACGTTTTGCCAGCCGTAGCGTACGGCGGAGGGATGATCCACATCGGGGGAGTCAACGATCACGGTATCCCCTTCAATCCGGGCCCGGGCGGGATGGAAGACGCCGTCCGGACCGGCGACGGTAAAGCCGCGCAGGGGAGGGGCCCCACCGATGACGAGGCCGGGATCGACCTGGCTGAAGTGCAGGATGGCCTCGCTTCCCCTGGCTTCCATGGACTGGTAGACCGGGCCTGAGTAAACGATATCCTCCCCGTAGGCGAGGGCGCGGGCGGCCAGGGCCAGGCGTTCCCCGACCGGTTCCTTGTTGGCCGGGTGGATGTCCTCGGCGTCCCCGATGTCAAGGGTCACCGCCATGGCGACATTGGGCGAGCGGTCGAGGGTCAAGAGCTGGGCCTCACGGATTTCCGGCGGCTGGTCCTTGTAGGGCGCGATCTGGACATAAAGGAACGGGAAGTCGCCCAGTCCCCACTTGCTCCGCCAGTCGGCGATCATGGCCGGAAAGAGGTCGCGGTATTCGCGGGCGCGGTCGGCATTGGATTCCCCCTGGTACCAGATGACACCCTTGATGGAGTAGGGAATGACCGGGGCCAGCATGCCGTTGTAGAGCATGGTCGGGGAGTTCTGCAAGGCCTTGATGATGAAGGGATGCGGCTCTTCGATGACGGCGAGGTCGGCCCCGATCCGGTATTTCCATGGCCCGGCCAGGGAGAGCGACTCGCTGCCGTCCTCCAGGGCCAGGGTCATCGGCATGGAGGTGGACGGATAAATGCCGCCCCCGCCGGCCGTGTCGAGGACCCGGACGGCAATCACGTTGCGCCCCGGCTTGAGGACTCCCGCCGGAATCCTGTAGCTGCGGTCCTTGGTCCAGAGGAAAGTATGGCCGACCGGAATGCCGTTGATCCAGGTTGTGTCGGCATCATCGACCGGACCGAGGTTGAGGACCGCCGCCTGTTCTTGCCATGAGCCCGGCAAATCGATTTCCCGGCGGAACCAGACCACCCCGTTGAGATCCCCGATGAGGGGGTCCCAGAGCGTCGGGAGTTCCATCGTGGACCAATTCTCAACCTCTGCCAGATTGGGGGCATTCCAATAGGCTCCGGCTTTTGAGCCGAGGTCGTTCTGCCGGAACCAGTCCTCGTTCTCCTCGAGGATTTCCTCAGGGGATTTCGAGTCGTACTGCTCCGGATTCTGAAGCTTTTTGATTTCCTCCAGGTAATTCGGGAATTCAGCCAGCCCTTCCTCGCTGGTCCAGGCCTCGGCGGGGGTACCGCCCCAGTTGGTGTTGATCAGGCCGACAGGCACGTCCAGGGCAGCCAGCAGGTCGCGGCCGAAGAAAAAGCCCACCGCGGTGAAATCAATGGCCGTCTCCGGGGTGCAGACCACCCAGTGCGCCTCGACGGTCTCCAGTGGGACAGTGGAGGTCGTGTCGGGAATCCAGAATTGCCGGAAAGCCGGGTAGTCCGCCTTGGCCGCTTCAGCCTCCCCGTTGATGATCGGCTTCTGGCCGGGTCTCGGTCCGAGTTGGCGCTCCATGTTGGACTGGCCGCTGGCGATCCAGACTTCGCCCACGAGGACGTCCCCGACCTGCAGCGCCGCTTCCGTTTCCGAACCGGAAATGGTCATCCTGGAGGGGCCGCCCGCCTCGCCGGTGGGCAGGCGAAGGCTCCAGCGGCCGTCGGAGTCCGCAGTTGTCGTGACGGTCTCCCCGCGGAAACTGACGGAAACCTCCTCTCCCGCATCGGCCCAGCCCCAGACGGGCACATCGCGTCCCTGCTGGAGGACACAGTGGTCACTGAAGAGCGGGTGGGGGACGACCCGGGCGTTGAGGGAGAGGGTGCAGCCCAGGAGCGCGAGGCAGGTGATTAACTTTCTCATCATGGTATCCTTTTGAATTAAATTATTTCCGCCTCCTCAGGCTGGCATAGGTGCGGACCGCCTTGGCGTGGGCACTGTCCCCGGTGGCGGAGGTCCGCTGGTCCAGCTCCTGCAGGCGGTCTATCTGTCCGTAAAGGACCAGGATATCCTGGGCGTGTATGACGTCCGAGGCAAGGGGGGCGCCGATGTATTCCCCGTTCTGCCGGAAGATGGCCAGGACCAGGACCCCTTCCCGGGCCAGGGCCGCGGTAAGGAGGGTCTTGTCCTCCAGCCAGTCGCCCGCCTCGACCAGCATCTCGGTCACGGCATAGCCGTTCTGGAGCTGAAGCAGGGAGACATAGTCCCGGACATCGAGGTTGGTCCACTTGTGCAGGGCCCAGGTCATCAGCCGGTTGATTCGCTTTTCCACCCACTGGCTGCGGGCCAGCAGGGTCAGGGCGAGGAGGCCGGTGGCCAGGACGCCCACCGGTTCCCACCAGTGCTCCGACTGGGAAGTGGTCAGGAAAGAGACCACCACGGTGGCGATGACCGTCGGGACGCCGATGCTGCCGGTCAGCATCAGGGCCATGATGATCCGCCGCCGGACGGGATGGTTGACCACGTTCTCGGCCTCGGTGGTGGTGAAGCCGACCGTGGCCAGGGCCGAGCGGGCCTGGAAGCGGGCAGCCTCCTCCGACATCCCGGTCATGGTCAGGGCCATGGTAGCGAGACGGGTTACCAGGAGGGTGATGGCAATGACCACCAGGAGCGTGATGATGGCGATGATCATCAGGAATGCTTCCTAATGGCTTCGATAATGAAGGTCCAGTGAAGAATGGAAATCCCCCTCGGCGATCGTCGGCTGAACCGGGGTTTACCTGCCCTCCCCGGACTCGCAATCGACCAGGATGTGGATGCTGTCAGCGGGGCTGGAATCCCGCCGCTGGAAGGCCTCGGAGATCCTCTCCAGCGGATAGATATCGGTGATCATGGACTGGAACTCGACCAGGCCCTGCTCCACGAGATTCACCCCCTCGGTAAACCAGCGCCGCATGTCGATGTCGCGCCTGGGCTCGGTGCTCAGGATGTCGACCCGTTTCCGGTGGACCTTGAGCCAGTCAAACTCGTGGCAGGGGGCGATGCAGCCATAGAGGATGATCCGCCCACCGAAGGAGCAGGCCTCCAGGGCGTCGATCATCCCGTCCCCTTCCAGGAGGCAGGGAATGACCACCTCAAATCCGTCCGGAAAGTCCTCCCGGACCGCCTCCATGGTGCTACCCGTGGAGGAGGGCACTTGGTAAGCATGTGTGGCCCCGTAGCGGCGGGCCAGCTCCAGGTTGCGCGGCTTGAGATCCGTGACCGCCAGTGTGCGTGGTGAATAAAGGGCGGCCACCTGGGTCATGACCAGGCCGCTGACCCCCTGTCCGGTGATCAGGACATCGGTGTTGGGGGTGATGGCTGCCCGCTCCGCCGCGTGCAGAATGCCCGGGAGGACCTCCATCGGGCTGATGTCGCGGTCATCCAGGCGCTCCGGCACGGCGTGGACGTTGAACGGCTTGCAGACAATGTACCGGGCAAAGGCGCCCCAGACGTAACGGCAGGTGACCCGCTGCCCGACCCGCAGGCCGTGCACCCCCCGGCCCAGCTTGTCGATCACTCCCGAAACCTCGTGTCCGAGCCGGGCCGGCATGGAAAGGAACTCGGGTTTGCGGATGCCACGGTAGGACTCCAGGTCCGATCCGCAGATCCCGACGTAGCGGATCCGGACCCTGATCTCACCCGTCCCCGGCTCGGGTATGGCGGCCCGGCGCAGGGAAATTTGTCGCGATTCTTCCAGCACGGCGACCGGCTGGCTGTCGGGAGTGCCTTCCGGAACAAATTCCAGGTCGGCGATACTCATCTTGCTCGGCATGCGGACAGCATTGGTCTGGCTCGGAATTTCGACAAGGAGATTCATCCGGAAGGGTTTCCCCAATTGGCTTGCCTTCACGGGATCTCCATTGCGAAATGGAGCACGGAAGGCGTAACCGTCCCGCCACATACCCCATGGAACGAAGAGACTTTATCAAATCCGGAAGCCTGGCGGCGCTGGCTGCCACAGTAGGTGGCTCTCATGCGCTCAGGGCCGCGGAGGAAACCCCGATGAATGAAAAATTCAAATTGAAGTACGCCCCGCACTTCGGGCAGTTCAGGGCCCTGGCGGGCGAAGACCTGGTTGACCAGGTCAAGTTCGTGGCCGACCAGGGTTTCACGGCCCTGGAGGACAATGACATGATGAAACGCACCCCCGCCGAGCAGGAGGCCGTCGCCCGCGCAATGGACCGGCGGGACCTGACCATGGGAGTCTTCGTGGCCAGCGCCATATGGGGCGAGCAGACATGGGTCCATCGGGAAAACCGGGACCTGCTGGTGGGCAAAATGAAGGAAGCCGTGGAAGTGGCCAAAAGGGTCAACGCCAGATGGACGACCGTGGTTCTGGATTCCTTTGATCCCGGGCTGGAGTGGGATTACCAGACGGCCAATGTCATCGACAACCTGAAGGCCTGTGCGGAGGTCTGCGAGCCGTCCGGCCTGGTCATGGTTCTTGAGCCGCTCAACGCCTGGACCAATCATCCGGGCCTGTTCCTGAGCAAGATTCCCCAGGCCTACATGATCTGCAAGGCGGTCGGCAGCCCCTCGTGCAAGATCCTCGACGACCTCTACCACCAGCAGGTCACCGAGGGGAACCTGATTCCCAACCTGGACATGGCCTGGGATGAGATCGCCTACTTCCAAGTCGGCGACAACCCCGGTCGCAACGAGCCCACCACCGGCGAGATCAACTACCTGAACATCTTCCAGCACCTGCACCGGAAAGGCTATGCCGGAGTCATCGGCATGGAGCACGGAACACGGGCCGTCCGGGAGCTGAACCGGCGCCGCAAGGCCGGGAAGTCCATCTCTCCCGCGGAGGAGCAGGCGGCGGAGCGCACGCTCATCGAGGCCTACCGCAAGGTGGATGATTTTTAACCACAAACCCCAGACACTCCATATCATGAACCACCTCCTCAGCCGCAGGGATTTTGTCAAACGTACTGCCGGAGCCGCCGTTGCCGTTTCCGCCATCAGCCCCAGCCTGGCTTTTGCCGCCGGATCGGACCGGCTCAAGGTCGGCTTGATCGGTTGCGGGGGACGGGGGACCGGCGCCCTTCTGAACCTCCTCGAGGCGGCCCCGGGCATTGATTTTGTCGCCATGGGCGACCTGTTTCCCGACCGGGTGGCCTCTTCCCTTGAACGCATCAACGATACGGTAGCGAAAAAGGAACTACCAACGGAGGCCGTCCAGGTCCCTCCGGAAAGGCAGTTCAGCGGCTTCGACGCCTATCAGAAGGTTCTCGATTGCGATCCCGACCTGGTCATCCTGGCCGCCCCTCCGCATTTCCGCCCCCGGCACTTCGAGGCTGCGGTCGAGGCGGGCAAGCACGTCTTCATGGAAAAGCCGGTCGCCGTCGATCCGGCAGGCATCCGCAAGATCCTCGAGCTGGCCGGTAAAGCGGACCAGAAGGGCCTGCGGGTAGTGGCCGGTACCCAGCGCCGGCACCAGCAGCATTACCTCGACATCATGGAGCGGATCCGGGACGGGGCCATCGGGGAAATTGTGGCTGCTCAATGCTACTGGAACATGGGGGCCCTCTGGGTGGAGGCGGCCAGGAACAACCTGGATCACCTCATCGCCGGCGACTGGACCCCGATGGAGTACCAGATCCGCAACTGGCTGTTCCATGTCTGGCTCTCCGGGGACCATATCGTCGAGCAGCACGTCCACAACATCGACGTGGTCAACTGGAGCCTGGACCAGTTTCCGCGGCAGGCCATGGGGGTAGGCGGCCGCCAGGCCAGGACCCAGCCCCAGTACGGGAATATCTTCGATCACTTCGCGGTCGAGTTTGAGTATGCCAACGGCCTCCGTACCCAGAGCATGTGCTGCCAGATCGAGGGCAGCAATCCCCGGGTCGAGGAACGGATCGTCGGTACGAAGGGAACCGCCGTCCTGAGCTCGACCAGCGGGAGGATCCTCGGCCCCAGGGCGTACGAGGCTCCGGAATCCCCCAATCCCTATGTGCAGGAGCATGCCGACCTGGTCCGGGCCATTCGCCAGGGCGAGGTCCTCAACGAGGCTTACACGGTCGCCCGCAGCACCGCCAGCGCCATCCTGGGCCGCATGAGCGCCTACACCGGCCGGATGGTCGGCTGGGACTGGATGATGAACGCCTCGGAACTGGACTACACCCCCGAGGCTTATGCCTTCGGCACCCATCCCGTCCAGCCCGTGGCCATTCCGGGAACCACCCCGCTGGTCCAGGCCGCCACACCCGCAGGCGGGCCAGTTCAGGCCGCGAAGCGCCTGGAGAAAGCTCGCCATGCCGGGCCGGAACTCTTTTCATGAGGGGCATGAAAGATGTCATGCTTACCCTGATTGGCCCCGACTCCACCGGCATCGTGGCCCGCCTGGCGGCCCTCGTTGAAGGACATGGAGGCAACTGGCTGGAAAGCCGGATGATTCGCATGGGCGGCTACTTTTCCGGCATCCTGCGCATTTCCCTGCCGGCGGATTCCCTCTCCTCCTTCGGCGCCCGGGTCTCCTCCTTCATGAAGGAATCGGGCTTCCAGCACGCCATCCAGCCCGCCGAGCTGGAGCCGGAATCCAGTTCCGGTAACCTGGCCAGCCTCTCCCTCTCCGGACAGGATCATCCCGGCATCGTGCACGCCATCTTCACCGCTTTCCAGAACAGCGGGGTCAATGTCGAGGAGCTCAACACGGGTCTCCAGCCCGCTCCCTGGTCCGGCACCCCCGTCTTCGAGGCCAGGGCGCGGCTCAAGGTCCCCGAAGGCGCTTCCGCCGCCCAGATCCAGGCCGACCTGGAGTCCCTCGCCGCCGACCTCATGGTCGAGGTCAATTTTCAGGAGGAGTAGGGGGATACAGAAAGACGGCGCTTCGTTTCCAAAGCGCCGCCCTCCGATTATATTGTTGTTCCTATCGCGGTCTCACTTGTTGGCCGCAATGGCCGTGTCATGGGACCGCAAAGATTCCTTCAGGGGGTCGATGAGGTTGAATTCAATCGGGATCCGGACCACCTTCATGACCGGCTTCCCGTCTTTGGTGGCCGGTTCAAAGGTCCAGTTGCTGACCGCGTTGACCGCCGCCAGGTCCAACTCGACATGGACGCCGTCGACCACGTCGGCGGCAAAGACCCGCCCGTGTTCATCCACAAGGGCTTCCACCACCACGGTGCCCGTAAGTTCGTGGGTACGGGCAAAATCCGAGTAGTCCGGCATTTCGCCCGTGAGTTTTTTCGGCTCGGTCGTTTCCGCCCCGAGCCAGCCGGCCGCCAGGGCGAGCACAGCCATTACAGCAAACAGTTTTTCAGGTTTCATATGAATCGGAGGATTAAAGGTTAACTTTAATGAAAAGCAGTGTAGCCTGGGGTACGTCTGGCGTCAACGCAATTGTGACCTAACCGTAACATGAATGTAACAGTTCTGCCGCATTGGAAAAGAGCCGAAAAAAGGGGTTGAAATGTGGGGACGGATGGGGGAACGTGAGCCTCGGGGCCGGGTCCTATGCAACGCGGGGTGGTGAATCCCGCCAGGGCCGGAAGGCAGCAACGGTAACCGGAACCTGCGTGTGCCGTAGGGTGCCTGGCCCCACTTTTTAACTTTTCTTCCAAGAGCAGAGGATGGCGGATTACCAGGTGATTGCACGCCGCTGGCGACCCCAGCGGTTCGAGGACATCGTCGGACAGGACCACATTGTCCGGACCTTGCGCAACGCCATCGAGACCGGCCGGATTGCCCATGCCTACCTGTTTGTGGGGCCTCGGGGGACCGGCAAGACCTCCACCGCGCGGGTTTTTGCCAAGGCCCTCAACGCGGAAGGGGGACCCCGGGTGGACCCGCCGGATGACTCGGAGATCAGCCAGGCCATCATGAACGGCAGCTGCATGGACGTCATCGAGATCGACGGGGCTTCCAACAACTCGGTGGACCAGATCCGGGACCTGCGCGATGAATGCCAGTACGCCCCGGCCCAGTGCAGCTTCAAGATCTACATCATCGACGAGGTGCACATGCTTTCCGCCTCGGCCTTCAACGCTCTCCTCAAGACCCTCGAGGAACCGCCCCCGCACGTGAAGTTCATCTTTGCCACCACGGAGGCCCAGAAGCTCCTGGCGACGATTGTCTCGCGCTGCCAGCGCTTCGAGTTCCGCCCCATTTCCGCGGAAGTGCTGGTGGAGCGGCTGACCCGCATTGCCGAGGCCGAGAAGGTCCAGGTGGCCGAGGGGGCCCTGCGCTCCATCGCCCGGCTGGCCAGCGGGGGCATGCGGGACGCCCAGTCCATTCTCGACCAGATGATTTCCTTTTGCGGGGAGAGCATTTCCGAAGCCGACGTGCTGGATGTCTATGGACTGGTTGGTCCGGACCGGATCTTGGAATTGGGCCGGGCCATGGGGGGCGGGGACTTTCCCAGGCTGGTCCAGCTGGTGGAAGCCTTCAGCGCCGAGGGACGCGACCTCTACCGGGTCCTGCTGGATCTCGAGGTCCTCGTCCGCGAAGCTCTCATGGAAGCCATCCAGGGTGGAGGCAGTTCCTCCCGGCTGGGTGCCGAACTATCTTCCGAATCCCTCCTGCGGATGCTGGATTCCCTCCAGCAGAGCGAAGTACCGCTCCAGAAGGGGTTGTCCGAAAAGGTGAATTTTGAGGTCGCCTTGCTGCGGGCTGTGGAGGCCAGCCAGGTGCGGGCCATCGACAACCTGATCCGCGAGCTGAAGGGATTGCAGGAGCCCGGCGGCGAAACGGGAAAAAAAAAAGCCTGATTCCGGCACACCGGTCTGAGCTGACCCCGATTACCCTGGGACCGGCCCCTCTACGGAAAGCGGACCCGGTGGTCGCCGGCAAACCTCGGGAGGCCCGGGTTGAACCTGCCGGCGGGGAGGAATTTTCCGAAAGGGATGCGGACGATTTTTCAATCGACGACCCGGAGCCGGACTATCCGGCGGCAGACCTTCCCCTTGCGGAGGCGGCCGAAGTCAGCAGTCCCGCCGGGGATGCGCCCCTTTTAAGCCTTGAGGAGGCGGTGGCGCAGGTTCCCGCGGAGTTGAGGCAGCAAATGGAAGAGCTGCTGCGGGCGGAATTCCGGGAAGTCCTCCGGTGGACGCCGCCGAAATCCTAAAAGAGATCGCCGTCGTTGAACCACTCTTCAGTGGTGTAGTTCCAGAACCAGCGGGGCTGGTCCAGCCCGTTGCCGGTGTCCTCGACATATTCCACCCAGGCATCCATCCCGAAGACGTAAAACATCGGATAGAGTTCGGCGGCAGTCCAGAGCCAGCTTCCCAGGCGCGTGTCATAAATGTAGTAATCGACAGCTCCGTTTTCCGCATTGTTGACCCGGTTGACGGTCTGGGTTCCGTGATTCTCGTGAAAAATGACGGGAAAGGTTTCCGCCTGCATCCGGCCGTACCAGGCGCTGACCAGCCAGCCGCCCTGCTCGATGCTGTAGGCGGGGAATGTTTTCAGGGCCTCCTCGTTGTAGCCGCGCAGGACGGTCCTGAAGCTGCGGGTCTGGTCGTTCCATGAGCCGCTGACATCGATGACCGCCGCTCCCGAGTCGTGCCGGGCCACGGAGAGGACGCCGCCTTCAAGCGAAATGTCAAAAACGGCCTGGTGGGCCGCCTGTTCCGCCTTGTCCTCGTCGCTTCCATCCTCGCCGACCAGGTCGACAAATTCCCAGCTGTAGGCGACCCCTTCCGGATTGCCGGAGGTGACGGAGATATCCGGGAAGCGGACGTAGCTTCCCTGGTCATTCCAGAACGGGGTGTAGAGCGGAATGTTGGACACCGGGGCGGTGCGGAAAATGGAGGTCAGGTTGAAGACCGCCACGTCCCCCATTTCCTGGAGCAGCGGGAGGTCGGTGGCCTGGTTGGCCAGTTCCCCGAAGACGCTGTAGGCGGTGCCGAAATTGTTGCTGTTGTCGGCCAGGTTGATGAAGAACTGGGAAGTGGCGGTATCCGGGGCATTCTGCCGGGCCATGGCCAGGGTCCCGGCACTGTTGTTCACCGTTTGCTCAAGGACGATCGGGGGCAGGGTATCGATCCACTCCAGCAGGTACTCATCCCCGTCATAAAGCCGCAATCCGCCGGACTGGAGGACATTGATCTCGCTCCGGTGGACAATGGTCCTGTCGTAGCTCCCCTGGTTGACGTAAGTCATGAAGTTGGCTACCGTCACCGGGGCCTGGTCGGCCAGGAGATTGTAGTCGACCTGGTACTCCTGCCAGACGAAATTCTCGGCAAAGGCCGCTTCCGCGTATGGATTGTTGTATGTATCGCCCGAGGCCAGTTTGTAGGTCATGAGGGTCTCGGTGATACCGTCCTCCAGCGGGGTTCCGTCGGTGGCCCGCTCGACGTACAACTCCTTGAACCCGTCCTGGACGGGCATGTAGAGGGTGAAGGTGGCCACCGGCCCGGGATCCGCGTAGCGCTGGAAATAGTCCTGCAGGCCCAGCTGCAGGGTTTCATCCAGGTTGAGGATTTCCTCGGGGTAGAGCTGTGTGTTCACCAGCACTTCCGCCGCGGCCGGGCAAATTCCGGCCAGCAGGCAGGCAAGTGAAAGGCTTGTCTGTCTAAGCATGATGGGCAGGGTTATCGAAGGTTTAGGAAGCCGTGTAAAGTGGCAAATACCGCTCCTTGAGGTATCGGACAAGATACTTGGTGGAAAGTTCCTCCCCGGTCACCTCCCTGGTGAAGGCCATCGTGTAAAGGCGGCGGCCCCGGCTGTGGACATGTTTCCGCAGCCAGTCCAGGAGCGGCTGGAAGTTGTTTCCGGCAATCTGGTCATCGAGGTCCGGAAGCTGTTCCCGGAGGGTGTACCAGAGCTGGGCCCCGATGATGTTGCCCAGACAGTAGGAGGGAAAGTATCCGAAGGCGCCCCCGGACCAGTGCACGTCCTGCAGGCAGCCCTCACTGTCGTTCTTCGGGGTATAGCCGAGAATGCGGGTCGAGGTCTCGTTCCAGGCGGCGGGCATGTCCCTGGAGTCCAGGCTGCCGTCGAAGAGGCGCTTCTCCAGCTCGAAGCGGATCATGATATGCAGGTTGTAGGTGACCTCGTCCGCGTCGACGCGGATGGGAGTCAGCCCGACCTTGTTGATGGCCCGGTAGAGCTCCTCGGAGGAGACCCTGGCCAGCTGGCTGGGGAAGGTTTCCCGGTAGACCGGCTCCCAGTACTTCCAGAAAGCCCGGCTGCGCCCGACCTGGTTTTCCCACATGCGGGACTGGGATTCATGGACCGCCATGCCGACGGCTTCCCCCAGGGCGGTGCCGGCAAACTCGTCCGGCAGCCCCTGCTCGTACAGGGCATGACCGGTCTCGTGCATGGAACTGGAAAGGGAATCCAGCGGATTGTCCTCGTGGAAGCGGGTGGTCATGCGGGTGTCCTGACCGTGGCCGCCGCAGAAGGGATGGATGGCGACATCGAGGCGCCCGCGGTCGAAGTCGAAGCCCATTGATTCCACCACCTGGCGGAGGAAATTCTCCTGCTCCCCGATGGGGAAGCCCTTGAACATGGAGGTGTCGGGCTGCTCGGGGCAGGCCAGGATGTGCTGCACGATGGCCTGCAGTTCCGGCTGCAGTTCTGAAAAGAGACGCTCGATGGTGGAGCAGTTCATGCCCGGGTCAAAGCGGTCCACCCAGTAGTCGTAGGCATGGGCCGCGCCCATGTATTCCGCCTCCTGGCGGGCGAACTGGAGCTGCTCCTCGAGATACGGCTGGAAGTCGTTGAAATCGTTGGCCTTGCGGGCCTTGACCCATGCCTTGAAGGCGATGCTCTGCGACTTGGCCCGGCGGGCGGCAAACTCGGCGGGGATCCGGGTCAGGCGGTCAAAGTTCTTCCGGGCGTCGCGGATCACCGCGGCCTGGTCGGGGCTGAGCTGGTCCTTGGCTTCCTCGAGGCGGTTGAGCAAGTCCCCGATTTTCGGGCTGGAGGCCTCGCGGTGGTAGATCTCGGTGAAGACCGCGTTCTGTTCCGCCCGCAGGCCGGTGCTGGCCGAGGGAAGGTTCACCTGTTCGTCCCACCCCAGCAGGCCCCCGATGGAGCCCAGACGGTCGAGCCGTTTCAGGAGGGAAGTGAGTTCCTGGTAATCTGAATGTGTTTCCATCTAGTAGGTGCCTCAATTGGTGCCCCCTCGGGAAATCTGAGGCAATCCTAAACAGGTTTCAGTCCGGATCCCTGAATTTTGCTTCCTTCTCGTCCGGGGTCTCCATCTCGAATCCGTGCATGTGCTCGGTTTCCCCCGGCGTGGTCAACACCTTGTAGATACACCAAACGAAGAGCAGGGTGACCGTGCCCACAGACAAAACCATAATGATCCAGCCGCCGTTGTTCATTTCGGAGCCTCCTGATTTTCAGATTTAACCCGGTGCGAGAGCTTTTTGAAATGTTCACTGGAATTGGTGATCAGGAAGACCATTCCTCCCAGGAGCAGGATGATGGAGACCGCCAGCCAGGCGACCTGGTTTGGTTTCTCCCCGAACAGGTCGGAAACGTAGGTCGAGGGATTGCTCTGGCCGGTGATCAGGTTGTAGCCAAAGAGGTTCTCGGAGATCCAGAAAAAGAAAATGGCCAGCAGGAAGAGGGGGGTAACGTACTTCATGATCGAGCCGAAAAACCGGGGGATCTGCATGCTGGCTCCCTTGTGAGCCTCCTTCATCCCCTCGGGGATGCCGAAAACCCAGGCAAAAACGATGATCTGGAAGGTGGCCAGGATGAAGATCAGGAAAGTCCCGACCCAGAAATCCAGGGTGTCCAGGGCCTTCAGGTCGCGGGAGAAATATACCACCAGCAAGGTCCCGATGCCGGTGATGAAGCCGAGAATGGCGACTGACTGGCGCCGGTTGATGCTGAGCGCGTTCTCCAGGAAGGCGATCCCCGGCTGCAGCATCGACAGCGAGCTGGTTACCGCCGCAAGGAAGAGGAGGAAGAAGAAAAGGAATCCGAAGATGCCGCCGGCCGGCATTTCGCTGAAGACCATGGGGAGGACATTGAAACCCAGGGCAAAGGTGCTCCCGACAGCCCCGGCCGCGCCCAGGAAGGCCACCGAGGCGGGAATGGTGATCAGGCCCCCCATGGCCACCTCGCAGAATTCATTGGCGCTGGTCGCCGCGAGTCCGCTCAGGACCACATCGTCGTTTTGGTTCAGGTAGCTGGCGTAGGTCATGATGATTCCGAACCCAACCGAGAGGGAGAAGAATATCTGTCCCGCCGCGGCCAGCCAGAGCTGGGGATTCTTGAGCTGCTGGAGAATCCCGATGTGCCGGATTGATACCGCCGGGTCCGATTCCGCCCGGGCTTCCGCTTCCATGATAAAGCGTTTCCCGAAAACGGGTGTTTCCGTTTCAACAGCGGCCCCGGTCGCGGCATCGGTGGCGGTCTCGACCAGCATGACCTTGTTGGGATTCCACATGAAGCCGAGGCCCGCGTTGATGGAATTCTGGGGGTTGGCCGGATCCGGGGTGCCGAGGGTCAGGACCCGGACCAGGATGACCACGGCCAGAAGGATCAGCGCCGGCATGGCGTAGCGGCAGAAGAGCTCGATGCCCTTGGAAAGGCCGCGGTAGATCAGGTAGAAATTCAGGCAAAAGCAGAGGATCAGGAAAATACCGACCTGGGAGATGCCATGGAACCCGAGTCCGAACCCGTCTGCTCCGGCCCCGGTGAAGGCCACGAAAAAGTCTCCCGCCTGGGAGGCTTCGCTGAAACTCATCCGCCCGGCCATGAAGTTGACCGCATAGCCCAGGCACCAGGCCTCGATGAGGACATAGTACATGTAGATGATCACCGGGATGATGATCCCGATGATGCCAAGGTACTTGCCGGCCGGATGGCGGGTGACGGCGTTGAAGATGCCGACCGTGGTATGGAAACCGCGCTGGCCGCCGAAGCGCCCCATGGTCCATTCCGCCCAGCAGATGGGCAGCCCGATCAGCAGGAAGGAAATGAAGTAGGCGACCATGAAGGCCCCGCCGCCATACTGGGCCACCTGGCCAGGAAAACGGAGGAAGTTGCCGAGCCCGACCGCACTGCCCGAAACGGCCAGGATGACGCCGATACGGGAATTCCAGGATTCTTCTTTCGTTGCCACAGCCATCTTGGGGCCAGACTTTGGTCAGCCTTCCCCGGCTTTGCGAGCGAAATTCCCGGACGGATCCTAGCGGCGGGAACGGCGGCGGATGACCAGGGCCAGGCCGGCCAGACCGGCCAGGAGGGCGAAGGTGGAGGGCTCAGGAACCTGGTAGAGGCCGATATCGTCGAGGGCCATGGCCTCGTAGGGCAGATTGGCATTGAGGGTCAGGACCAGCTCGCTGCCCGTCCCGGTGATATCGGTATAGAAAGTATCGAGAATACCGGCTCCGGCACCGGAGGCAGGGGTCTTGTCGAGAAAGAGGTTCCCGGCCATGCTGCCGTCCTCGGCGAGCATTTTGCCAACCATGTTGTCGCCACTGACCAGCAGGGCATTGGTTTCCGCGATGACCACCACTCCGTCATCCATGGCCCGGTAGGCATAGCCATCGCCGCTGGGGTCGGCGGTCACGGTGAAAGCGGTGACCGAGGACCCTCCATCGATGCTATAGCTGAGGGAGACGAGCGTCGCCTCATTGTAGGCGAAGGTGCTTCCTTCCATGGATCCCATCCCGACCCGGAGCTGCAGGGGGCCGCTGGCGCTGGAGATGTCAAAGGTCCAGGTGGCGGTGGTCTCGGTGGTCCATTCCCGGGTGTCCCCAATGCCGAGGAACATGTTGGCGGTATTGGAGTTGACCCCGTAAATGCCCTCGGTGTCTCCGGCAAAGACGGTGGTGTCACCCACATCACCCACGGAATTGTCGGTGAGGGAAAAAGGAGTGCCTCCGGAAGTCGGCCAAGCCTGGGTGGCTCCCACGGCAAAGGTGTCCCCGCCACCCCCGTCGAGGGTCGGGACGCTCGAACTGCTGAGGTTCAGGGCGCCGCCGTCAAAGTTTTCCGCGGCGATGAGGGTTTGGGCCTGCAGGCTGCCGGCAGTGAGTCCGGCCAACGCCAGAATCGTGATCAAGCGTGTCTTTTTCATGTCTTTATTCAGTCTTGAATCGTTGTTGCTCCAGTGGTGCGTCGAGCCAATTAAGCTGAATTCTGTTTGTCAAGGTGCAATCCCCCGGGGCCGGGTGGATTAGCCCCTAGTCCAGGGAGACTGCCACACGCTGCCCTTCCCTGAAGTAATGGAGGCGGTCCAGTCCCAATTTGCGCGCCTCCTTAAGGACAGCATCAAAGTGCTGCCCGACCATCTGGGGGGCGTGGGAATCGGAACCGATGGTGAAGGGAATATCCCGCTCCAGCGCCCATTGCAGGATCAGGGGATCCGGATGGACGACAAAATCTCCCTTGCTCAGGCCGCTGGTGTTGATCTCCAGGCAGGTTCCGCTGTCCGCCACCCGGTCCAGGAAATCCTGGATGGCCGGTTCATGGTCGGCGGGATCGAAAGGTTCCTCGAGGGTGCCGTAGATGCGGATCACGTCGGGATGCGAGAGGCTGTGGTAGCGTCCGCTGGCAGCGCCCCGGGCCAGGCAGTCGAAATAGGCGGCCACCTTCTCGCTGTCCTTCCGGTAGTCTTTCTCCGCCAGCCATTGGCGGAAGGCCGGCAGCTGGTGGTGCAGGGAACCGAGGACAAAGTCGAAGGACTCGCGGTGGAGAATCTCGTCCATGTCCTCCATGGAGGAGGGATCGGGAAAAACCTCGGCCTCGATCCCGTAGAGGACCTCCACCCCCAGGTCCTCCCCGTGGGCCCTGGCCTCGGTGATCATTTCCCGGTACAGGGGGAGATCCCTCTTGTGCATGCGGATGCCCTCCTGGGAAAAGCGTTCCTCGCGCATCGGGATGTGGCAGGTGAAGGTGATCAGGCTGATGCCTTGCCGGGCGGCATCTTCCACATAATCCTGCGGGGAGCCGAAGGCGTGCCCGCACAGGATTGTGTGCATGTGACAGTCAAAGTGCTTGTGGTTTTCCAGGTTCGTCATGCGATCGGAGAGATTGAGCAGGCAGTGTTCCGGTTCCGGGGAGAAATTCAAACGGAATTGCAATTTGTTGCCGCAGAAGGCAGGAAGACAGCGTGAAATCTCTCCCCACTTCCCTGTTCCTGATGCTGGTTCTTTCCCTTGCCGGATGCGGTGGCGGGATTCCCGACGCCGACGAGGCGGCTTCACGGGGAATCCTTCTGGTCGGCAATGGAGCCGAGCCCAGGACAATGGATCCGCAGCGGATGACGGCCGTCAACGAAGCCCAGGTCTCCAATGCTCTCTGCGAGGGGCTGATCGGCTTTCACCTGACCGACGACAACCTGCCGGCGCCGGGGGTGGCGGCCAGCTGGGAACATAACGCGGACGCCTCGGTGTGGACCTTCCACCTGCAGCCGGAAGCACGGTGGAGCAACGGCGATCCGGTCACCGCGGAGGATTTTGTCTATTCCTACCGGCGGCTGCTGGACCCCGCCTTCCCCGGCCAGTACGCCCAGATGCTTTACCAGCTCAAGAACGGACAGGCCTACAAGGAAGGGGACCTGTCGGATTTTGCGGAAGTCGGCGTGAAGGCCGTCGACGAAAAGACCCTGCAACTGGAGCTGATCGGACCGACCCCCTATTTCCTGAACATGCTCAAGCACCAGAGCTGGTACCCGGTCCATCCGCCGACCATCGAGGCCTTCGGAGGGCCGCTGGACCTGGACGGGGAGTGGACCCTTCCCGGCAACTATGTCTCCAACGGGACCTTCATGCTGGAGGAGTGGCTGCCCGACCAGTATCTCCGGGTGGTCCGCAATCCCCACTACTGGGGCAATGCCGGGACCCGGCTGAATGAGATCTACTTTTTCCCCGTCGCCGATGCCAGCATGGAGAAGATGATGTTCGAGTCGGGCCGGTTGCATATCACCAACCGGGTCCCCTCCAACAGCGTGCCGGTCCTGCGGGAGACCCGGCCGGAAATCATCCACGTTGATCCCTACCTTTCCACGACCTATATCCTGGTTAACGTCCACCGCCCGCCGCTGGACAATCCCCTCGTGCGGGAAGCACTGGCCTGGTCCCTGGACCGGCAAACCATGGTCGACAAGGTCCTCCTCGGTGGCCAGCACCCGGCCGGATCGATGGTCCCGCCCGGATTCAGCGGATACCGCTATCCCGAGGGCGTGGCCTTTGATCCGGAACGGGCCCGGGCCCGGCTGGCGGAGGCGGGCTATGCAGAAGGGGAGGGCTTCCCGGAGCTGACCCTGCTCCTTCCCTCGCTCGGTTCCATCCGCAAACTGGCTGAAGCCATCGTGGAGATGTGGCGGGAAAACCTGGGCATCGACATTATCCTCGAGAACAAGGAGCCCAAGGTCTGGCTCGATGTTCTCGACCAGCAGGACTACGACCTGAGCGGGGTCGGCTGGTACGGGGACTACATGGATCCGATCACTTTCCTGGAGATTTTCCGGACCGGCAACGGCAACAACAACACCGGCTGGTCCAACGCCCGTTTCGATGAGCTGCTGCACAGCGCCTTCCGGGCCCCCACCCGGGAGCAGCACTACCGGGACCTCGAGGCGGCGGAAGCCATCCTGGTCGAGGAACTTCCCGGCATCCCCCTGTACAACGCCAACAACCTGTACCTGATGGATCCGCGGGTGCGGAACTGGTTCCCGAAACTCCTCAACAACCACCCTTTCCAGCAAGTCTATTTCGCTGAACCGGTGACGGCGGAGTAGGGGATTCGGCGGCCCCGACGGCCCTTGCCAAAGAGAATTCCGATCAGAATTGCATTTTGTGTCAAATTCATGACCTTGCCTTCCCATGAACGTATCAAAAGCAGCTCTTTGGCGTTCCCTGACATGGGCGGCCGTCGTGACCGCGAGCCTTTTCCTGTCCGGATGCGGCCAGGGCGTCCCCGATGTGGATGAGGGCGTTGAGCGGGGAATCCTGCTGGCCGGCAACGGGGCCGAACCCAAAAGCCTGGATCCGCAGCGCGCCACCGGGGTCACCGAGAACAAGATCATTTCCTCCCTCATCGAGGGCCTGATCGCCTACCATCCCACCGACGATACCCTGCCGGAGCCGGGAGTGGCCGAGTCCTGGGAGCCCAACGAGGATGCCTCGGTCTGGACTTTCAAGATCCGCGACGACGCCTTCTGGTCCAACGGGGATCCGGTCACGGCCCGGGATTTTGTCTACTCCTACCAGCGGATGCTCGATCCGGCCTTTCCCGGGGAGTACGCCCAGATGCTGTACCAGCTCAGGAACGGTGAGGCCTACAAGACCGGGGAAATCACGGAATTCAGCAAGGTCGGGGTTAGTGCCGTTGATGACAAAACCCTGCGCATGGAGTTGGTCGGGCCCACCCCGTACTTCCTCGACATGCTCAAGCACTACAGCTGGTACCCGGTCCATCCGGCCACCATCGAGGCCCACGGCGGGCCGCTGGACCTGAGCGGGGAGTGGACCCTGCCGGGCAACTTTGTCGGAAACGGCCCCTTTGTCCTCGAGGACTGGCTGCCCAACCAGTACATCCGGGTGGTCAAGAGCCCCACTTACTGGGACCGGGAGATGATGCGCCTCAACGAGATATACTTCTATTCCGTCGAGGACGTGAACACCGAGAAGCGGATGTTCGATTCCGGACTCCTTCACACCACCAGTACCGTCCCCACCAACGATATTCCGATCCTCCGGGAGACCCGGCCCGACATCATCCATATCGATCCCTATCTCGGGACCTATTTCTACCGGCTCAACGTGACCCGGGCCCCGCTGGACAACCCGCTGGTCCGCAAGGCCCTGAACCTCTCCATCGACCGCCAGGCGGTGGTCGACAAGGTCACCCTCGGGGGCCAGACCCCGACGCGGGCCTACGTCCCGGCCGGCTTCAACGATTACCCGACCCCGGATCTGATTTCCTACGATCCGGAACGCGCCCGGACCCTGCTGGCGGAAGCCGGCTCCCCCGGCGGGGAAGGCTTTCCGGA
>CAJXMX010000035.1 GCA_913056355.1 uncultured Opitutales bacterium | reverse complement strand
CAAGGACCAGGACGCCAACCGCCGGGTCCATATGATTTCCGGTTTCCCCTTCGAGTATGGTCCCGACTACAGCCTGAGCAACGATGGAGGGGTGCGCCTGGACACGGATGCCTTCGGGCGGGAGGGCATCACCCACAGCGCCTACCTGAAGGCCAGCTACATCAAGGGACCCTGGGACATCAGCGGGAATATCAGCTATTCCACTTCCAAAAGCGACCTCCTCTCCCAGGAGAACGGTCACTTCTCGGTCGTTGAGATCAACATGGGGGGCGTCGACTACACGGAATTTCTCGACATCGACAGGGACGGCGTTCCGGCGACCATCAACTACTACCGGGACATCACCGACAATGACGGCAATGTCACCGGACGGGAGCTGATTGATATCGGGGACCTCTCCAATTACCAGATCGCCAACTTCGATCCGGAAGACCCCACGGCCGGCGAATTGCGCGTCCGGGCCGGGGGAATCCATGCCACCAGCGAGGTCGTGAGCGCCAAGTTCGATATCCGCCGGCAACTGGATTTCATTCCGGTCGATTTCATGAACCTCGCCGTCAAGGTCGGGGGCGACTGGGAAGAGCGCAAGAACGCCAAGCAGGGCCGCGGCTCCAATTACGAGTACGTCTACCTCGGCCAGGAAGGCGATGTCCTCAACCTGGCCGACTTCCGTGACGAGAATTACGTCGGGGTCGATCCCGGATTCGGCCTGGAACCCCTGGAGTGGCCGGATCCCTTCGCCCTCTACCAGTACCACCTGGATAATCCCGGGGCCTTCAGCGATACCGACGACACCGTTCCTCCCGGACAGGGCTCTGAATCGGTGGCCGCCCACAATTACCTTGAGGAAGTCAATTCCTCCAAGTCCATTACCGAGACCAACTGGGCTTATTACGCCCAGCTGGAGGGGGATTTCTTCAACAACCGGCTCTCCGTTATCGGCGGCTTTCGCATGGGATTCAGCGAGCGGGAAGGCTATGACCGGGGACAGAATTTCAACTGGAACAACCTCCACTATGACCGGGATGAAAACGGCGACGGGATCCGGGATGTCTTCCGGGATCACGAGGGTGTGGATATTGATCCCATTTACGCGGAATTCGGGACCGACACCCTGCCCGCGTTCGAGCTGACCGGACCATTCATCCTGCTCCGCGAACTGAGGCAGAGCAATCCCAGGGTCACGACCTTCGAGGAGCTTCCCCCGGACCGGCAGGAATACATTCTCGGATGGTACAGGTACTACGAGGAAGCCGGCGCCGTCTATCCCGATGGGGCACCCTTTATCGCCTCGGAATACACCCGCGTCGCCACCGGATCCCTGCAGGCCTACCAATACCAGTACCTGAAGGATTTCCCCATCAAGCAGAAGGCCGCCGGCAAGCCGCAACCGATCATCAGCGCGGCCTACGACATCACGGACCAGTTGGTGGCCCGGGTCTCCTGGTCGACCACTTATTCCAATCCCCCCTACGAGTCGTCGGAAGGAGCCGCGGGTACCCTCCGCCGGGTCGAGTTCGTCGAGAATCCGGGTGGCGGCGGCACCATGTCGGTCACCAATCCGGAACTGGAAATCTCCAAGACCATCGGTTGGGACGTCGGCCTCAGTTACTACACCGAGACCGGGGGGAAGTATTCCCTCACCCTATACCACCGCAAGGAGGAAGGCCGGGCGGTGGGGGTTTCCTATGACAAGATAAATTCCTTTGAAGCCTGGGATTCCATCATGCGGAGCCTGGGCTATGGCCCGGGAAGTTACTTCTATGGCAGCGCTGACCCGAATGTTGACCCTGCGGATGACACGACCTGGTGGACCGTGACCACCTCGGTCAATTCGAGCGGCACCTTCATCGACTACGGCTATGAACTGGAAGCCCGACAGGACCTGCGCGTCCTTGGCAGCTGGGGCCGGCACATCTATGTCTACGGGTCCTTTTTCCAGCAGTTCCAGGAACCGGGAACCATCCCCGAGGGCGAGGAGGGCGTTTTCGAGGTTCCCCTTGGCAACGAGACGCGCCTCAACGCCTCCGGCGGCATCAATATCAACTGGAAACGCCTTGAGTTCCGGATCAATGCCACCTGGCGCAACGAACGGACGGAGGATGCCAGCGACGCCATTGTCAGGACTGCCATCTTCTGGCCGGATGCCACCGTCGGTAATCCCGGCTGGTACACTCCGACGGCCGATGATGACCTTAACGATCCCTACTACCACACAATGCGACTGGTCCGCCCGGAGAGCCTGCGGATCGACCTTTCGGCCAAGTTCCGGCTGACCGAGCACCTGACCCTCGATTTTTCCGCGCGCAACATCACCAAGGACAATCCGGAACCGATCTATGTCCGCGATGATGGCGGTGAGCTCCCCTATCTGGGACACCTCCACGACGGGACGGAAAAGTCCATCTACGGCATTAACTTCACCATTGGCATAAGTGGTGTATACTGAGTTTAACCAACATCACAGATTCACTATCCTGATAGATTGACCCATGAAAATTAAAGCGAACAGCAAAACACTCATCAAGATGGGCGCGCTGGCCTGCACCGGGCTACTGGCGTCCAACGGCCTGCAGGCCGGAACTGTTGTCTACGAAGGCTTCGACATTCCGGTCGGGGAAGTTGATTACACCCTGGGCGAGACCAGCTTCGGCTGGTTTGCCCTCACTGGTATCCTGGTCTTCCCGTGGGACTCGGCGGATCCGCAAACCCTTGAACCCTGGCACGGGGTGGCCGAAGGCAGCCCCCCCTATGACGGGGTGCCGACGGTGGGCAATTCCTTCATCTTCACGGAGGAGATCCCCAGCGACGGCGGGTTCAACTCGGCGACCCGGCCCCTGCAGGTGAAATACACCTACAATGGCAGCGGCCAGGTCTGGTTCAGCACCCTGGTGACCCCCAAGATCACCGGTAACGCAGCCGGTGGAGGCTGGTTCCAGGTCTGCCTGTCCGCCACCCAGAACGATGTCTACCTGGGCATCGCCAACACCAACGAGACGACCGTCTGGTCGGGCGGCGGCGAGCGCATGTACGTGGACGAGGGCCAGGGGCCCATCCAGGGCCAGAAATGGGCCTACAGCGAGTACCCGGTCGAGGACGGGGTCACCACTTTCCTGGTCATGCACCTCGACCTCGACAACAAGACCTCACATTTCTACGTCAATCCGGACCCGTATGCCGATGATCCCGGTACCCCGGTCGCCAATTTCGCGCTCCTCACCGACCTCATTGTCGACAAGGTCCGCCTCTGGATCGCCAATGCCGGGCCCTCCGTAGAGGGCGAGGGAGCCGACTACATCGGCACCCAGGTCGATGAAATCCGCGTCGGCGACACCTATCAGTCCGTGGCCGCCGGTGCCGACCTGACCGACCCGGGCGGCGAAACGGACACCACGCCGCCGGTCATCACCGGTCCCACGGGTGATCCCGGAGCCGCCACTTCCGAGGGCAGCCTGGTCGAGCATACGGTCTTTGTGGCCAACTTTACCGCTGATGAAACCGTGACCTGGAGCATCTCCGGCGGCGCTGACGGCGACCTGTTCACCATCGGGGCCGGCAAGGGCGGGCTCAGCTTCAGGAATTTCCCCGACTACGAACTGCCGGGCGACACCGACATGGACAATGTCTACGAGGTCGAGGTCACCGCAGCCGATTCCTACGAGAACACCGCCTCGCAAATGGTCACGGTTACCGTCATGGATGCCCCCGGCTGGGCCAATTTTGCCCCGGTGGCCGACGGCTGGGTCGACACCAACGAGTACGGCGGAACCTTCCTGGGTCTCGTCAACAACGCCCACGAGCCCTGGCTGTGGGTCCAGGACCTGCAGCAGTACATCTATGTCCGTGAGTCCATGGTCGACAACGACGGCGTCTGGGGCCTCCTTCCCCGGGACATTGAAAACACCACCCCCGGCGACTGGGCCTTCTGGGATGCCAACCCGGACGACAATTGCATCGTCGACACCGGCAAGTCCTTCCTCGGGCCGATCAATGTCTGCAACGCCCCCTGGGTCTTCTGCGGCGCCACGAACTACTTCATCTACCTGCCGGTGGAGAATGTCGTTCCCGGCAATTCCTGGATGTACTTCGTCCGCGTTCCCGGCGACCCGCCGGCCGAACAGTAATTCCGGACCGGTAGTCCAGCCCCTTTACGCCCCGTGGTGGTCCCCCGCCACGGGGCTTTTTTTGCCAAAAACCGAAGTGTATGGCCGGACTGGAGAAAGGCAATGGACGGCCAAAGGCCGGACTGTATACCAGCCCAGCCAGTAGCCCCGACTTGTCGGGGCGAAGGGCTGGGTAGAACCGGTGGAAAAACAACGAAGGGCCAACGGCCCGGCCTTATGAAAGTCCAGTTCGAAGGTGATGGTATGTGGCCGGGCCACCTTGACACCCGGTCTTCCCGGATATACGCTGGGTTATTCGTCCGCCGGTGCGGACCACCAAGAATTCTTCACGAAAGGAAATCCCAATGACTCCCGAAATGTTTTTCGATTCCTTGTGGACGGACTACATCCGGATGGCTCCCAAGGCGGCCAGGATCAAGGAACTGTTCGAATCGCGAGGGGAGACGGTCCGCAACGACCATGTCGCCTTCCGTACCTTCGGGCTGGAACCGGTCAACCTGAAAGCACTGGAAAAGCCCATCCTCAAGCTCGGCTACGAGCGTTTCTCCCCCTACCGTTTTGAAGCCAAGAAGCTGGATGCCTACGGGTACCTGCACCCGGACCGGTCCTGGCCGCGGATCTTCCTCAGCGAGCTGGAAGTCGGCGCCCTGGGCAGGAAGGCGCAGCATATCATCAAGGACCTGGTCAGCCAGGTGGACCCGGCCCGGGTCAATCGTGACGACGTCCTCTGGGCCGGGCGGCTCTGGCCGGCTGTCTCCTATGCCGATTACCAGGCCCTGCTGGAGGAAAGCGAATACGCCGCCTGGGTGGCGGCCCTCGGCATCCGCCCGAACCACTTCACCATTTCCGTGACCGACCTCGAAAAAACCCCCAGCCTCAGCGAAGTCCTCAACGTGGTGCAGGCGGCCGGCTACGCCATCAACGAATCGGGCGGCCGCGTCAAGGGCAGCCCGGAAGTGCTCCTGGAGCAGGGTTCGACCATGGCGGACCGCATGGAGGTCGAGTTTGCCGGCGGCGAGCGGCATCAGATCCCCACCTGCTACTACGAGTTTGCCAGGCGCTACAAGGACCGTGAAGGCAAGCTCTACGACGGTTTTGTGGCAGCCAGCGCGGACAAGATCTTCGAGTCGACCAACGCCAGAACCTCAGCCTGATCCCGCCATGCATACGGTCGCGATTCTCGGCTCCGGGAAGATCGGGGCCGCGGTAGCCAAGCTATTGTCGTGGTCCGGCGACTACAAAGTCACGGTCGCCGACATGCATCAGCGGGCCCTGCACCGCCTGCGGGAAAGCTGTCCGGACATTGAAACCGTCTCCCTCGACCTGAGGGATGAAGGCAGGCTCGTCGAACTGCTTTCCGGCAAGGAAATGGTCCTCTCGGCCTGCCCCTTTCACGTCAATGCCGGGATTGCCAGGGCCGCCCTGGAGGCGGGATGCAGCTATTTTGACCTGACAGAGGACCGCGAGACGACGCGGTCCATCCAGCAGATCGCCGGGGACGCCCGGGAAGGCCAGTTGTTCATGCCCCAATGCGGGCTGGCGCCGGGATTCATCAGCATTCTCGCCTACCAGCTGTGCCGGAGCTTCGATTCCCTCGACAGCGTGAAGATGCGGGTCGGCGCCCTGCCGCAGTTCCCCTCGAACATGATGATGTACAACCTGACCTGGTCCACGGACGGGCTCATCAACGAGTACTGCAATCCCTGCGAGGCGATTCACGAGAACCGGCTCACGGAGGTCCTGGCCCTGGAGGGCCTGGAGCTCTTCTCTCTGGACGGCAAGAACTACGAGGCCTTCAACACATCGGGCGGACTGGGAACGCTCTGCGAAACCCTGAAGGGAAAGGTCCGCAACCTGAATTACAAGACGGTCCGCTACAAGGGGCACCAGTACCTCATGCAGTTCCTCATCAACGAGCTGCACATGGGGAAGTACCGGGAGGCCCTGCGGGAGATCCTCGAGAGCGCCATTCCCATCACCCTGCAGGATGTCACCCTGATCTTCTGCACGGTCAGCGGCTGGATCGACGGCAAACTGACCCAGCGCAGCAGCGCCCGCAAGATCTACAGTGCGGAAATCCACGGCGAACGCTGGAGCTCCATCCAGATCACCACCGCGGCCGCCATCTGCGCCGTGGTCGACCTGAAGGCGCAGGGCATCCTCTCCGGGAGGGGATTTATCCGGCAGGAATCCGTGCCCTGCGACGCCTTCATGGCCAACCGCTTTGGCCGGTACTACGACGTCTCCACCGACGGAGGGCATGAGGTGCGCATCGAACCCATTATGATTACGCGAGATGAAGAAGCTTCTTAAAAGTGTTTATGGCGCCGATACCTTCATGGACGGCGAAACCAGCCCCAGCGTCATCCAGGGACTCACCACCTCCACCGGCAGGGGTGCCCGCTTTTCCGTCCACTCCCCCATCGACGGCGAACATTCGGGAGAATTCCAATCCGCCAGCGCCAACCAGGTTCGCCAGCTAGCGGAACTGGCCGGGGAATCCTTCCGGGAATTCAGAAAGGTGCCCCCGCCGCGCAGGGGCGAGTTTGTCCGGCGGATCGGGGAGGTCCTGCGGGCCAACAAAGAGGCCCTGGCGGATCTGGTCACCCTGGAGGCCGGAAAGATCCGCCAGGAGGCCCTGGGCGAGGTGCAGGAGATGATCGACATCTGCGACTTTGCGGTGGGCATTTCCCGCCAGTTGCACGGGCTGACCATTGCCAGCGAGCGGCCCGAACACCGGCTGATGGAGCTCTGGCAACCGATCGGGCCGGTGGGCATTTTGACGGCCTTCAATTTCCCGGTCGCGGTCTGGGCATGGAATTCAACCCTGGCCCTGGTCTGCGGCAATCCCGTCATCTGGAAGCCCTCCGAGAAGGCGCCCCTCTGTGCCCTGGCCTGCCATGCCATCGCCATGGAGGCGCGACGGGGCATGGACGACATACCGGCCGGCGTTTCCTCGGTCCTGATTGGCGACCGGGAGACCGGATCCGCCCTGGCCGCGGATCCGCGGGTGGCCCTCGTTTCCGCCACTGGATCCATTCCCATGGGGCGGGAGGTCGGCCAGGTCGTCGCCCGGCGCCTGGGCCGCTGCCTCCTGGAACTGGGCGGAAACAACGGGATCATCGTGATGCCCTCCGCGGACCTTGAACTGGTCCTCCGCGGGGCCGTCTTTGCCGCGGCCGGAACGACCGGACAGCGCTGCACCAGCCTGCGCCGGTTTATTGTCCATGAGGACATCCGGGAGACATGCGTCGAGCGCCTGGCCGGCGCCTACCGCCAGCTGCCCGTCGGCGATCCCCGCCAGGACGGCATACTGGTCGGCCCGCTGATCGATGAGCGGGCCTTCCGGCGCATGCAGGAGGCCCTCGATCAAGCCCGTTCCGCGGGCGCCAGCGTCACCGGAGGCGAGCCAGTCACCGAGGGCGTTCCCGCTGGAGGATTCTATGTCCGCCCGGCCATCGTGGAGGGGCTTTCCCCGGACCATGAACTGGTCCAGAGCGAGACCTTCGCCCCGATCCTCTACATCCTCCCCTTCAGGGAACTCGAGGAGGCCATCTCGATTCACAACGGCGTCCCGCAGGGGCTCTCCTCGGCCATTTTCACCGGCCAGCTGCAGGAGGCCGAGCGCTTCATCTCCCCCGAGGGATCCGATTGCGGCATTGCCAACGTCAATATCGGCACTTCCGGGGCGGAAATCGGCGGCGCCTTCGGCGGGGAAAAGGAAACCGGCGGCGGACGGGAATCCGGCTCCGACGCCTGGAAAGCCTACATGCGCCGCCAGACCGTCACCATCAACTACTCCTCCGAGCTCCCCCTCGCCCAGGGCATCCGGTTTGAGATTTGAGAAGCGGTCGGGGCTTTCTCGCAAAATCGATTATATTCCCCTCTGCGATCCCTTCGGGACCGCAGGATTTCCAGATCCCGATCCCCGGGGTTTCTCCCGCTTCGCGGGCTTCACCCCGCGCTAATGCCTGCAATCCCTCCGGGATACGAACAAAGTGAAAATCCGGCAGACACGGGCATTCACCGCAGGCAGGAAAGCCATTAACGCGTCTTGGATCCGGGTCTGCCGCAAGGCACAAGTGAAAATTCAGCAGACACGGGCATTCACCGCTGGCGGGCAAGCCACTAACGCGTCTTGGGGCCGGGGCTGCCCCCAGGAACCTCAGCGGTCCACGCCGCAGGCGTGAAATATATTAGCGCGGGGTCGGATTGATCCCGCGAAGCGGGAGCAAGGAGACCCCGGGTACCCTGGTTCAAATTAACAACTCGTCCCCGGAGGGGGCGAGGAATCAACGTCAATTTAGTCTGCAATCCCTCCGGAATATGGACGCAGGCGGCTTAATCCAGCGCCCCGATGAGCTCCTGGATCCGGCGGCACTTGTCCGCATCGCCGGTGACCTTGCCGGGTTCGTCGGAGAGTTTGACCGCATGCTCGCCGTCGAAGCGGGTCATTTTGATCACGATGTCCAGGGGTTCGCTGCCGGGGATGTCGTTGGTCAGGTGGGTCCCGATCCCGTAGGCATCCTGCATACGTCCGTCGACATGACGATGGATTTCCCGGACCCGGCCCACATTCAGCCCGTCGCTGAAGACCACGCGCTTGCCAGCCGGATCGATCCCGCGGGCTCGGTAATGGCGGAGGAGCCGGTCAAAGAACTCCTCCGGGCTGCCGCTGTCCTGCCGGACCCCGGAATAGGCCCCGGACAACTTCGGGGTAAAATCCCTGAAGAAGAGACTGGAGGTGTAGGTATCGGTCAGGGCGATGGCGGCCTCGCCGTTGTATATATCCAGCCATTCCTGCATGGCGCGCTCATTGGCCTGCTCCACCCCGAACATCACCTCATGGGCCATGATCCACTCGTGGGCCACCGTGCCGACCGGGCGGATTCCGTACTTCCGGGCCAGCTCGACGTTGCTGGTCCCGGTAAGGCAACTGTCCTCCACATCCGGGGGATTGGCCTCCAGCATGGCCTCGATCATCACTTCCTGATGAGCGGCGGAATAGCGGCGCCGGGTCCCGAAATCGGCAAACCGGCATCCCGCCTCGCGCAGCGCCTGTCCCTTCCTGAAGGAGCGTAACCGGTAGTCTTCAAGCGAATCTTGAGCCGCCGGGTGCACCCTCGTGAAGTACAACTCGGAGACCAGGGCCAGCAGGGGAACCTCCCACAGGATCACCTCTTCCCAGGGTCCCTCGACCTCGATGGACAGTTCTCCGGCCCGGTCCAGCTTCCAGGCGACAGTATCCGGCTGGAAGCGAAAATCCGAAAGGTATTCCAGGTAATCATCCCCGAAAAGGTCCAGGCCGCCCAGGTAGGCGCGTTCATGGTCTTGAAGACGCAACGCGGCCATCCCTTCCAGTTCCGCGGCAAAGGCTTCGGCAAAGGACTCATTGACACGGACCGGCCGCCGCCGGCTGAACAATTCATAGGCCGCCGGATGCCCGCCATAACGGCTCAGCACCGCCTGCTGCATGGTGAATTTGTACAAATCGTTGTCCAGAAATCCGAGTAGCACTGAGGTTCCTCCCGCAGACAAGATACCAGAGATCCTCCCGTCCGCCAGTGCTCCGGGCCACTTATCCGGCACCCGGCTTGCCAGCCCCCCGCCCTTCCATTAAATTATACCCGCACCCTAACCCAAAAGTCCTTAGCCCTTAATCCTTAGTCCTTAGTCCCATGCAAAAAGCCCTGATCATCGTGGACATCCAGAATGACTTTCTTCCGGGCGGATCCCTGGCGGTTCCCTCGGGGAATGAAGTCATCGCCTGGATCAATGAAATTCAACCCCGCTACGACCTGGTCGCGGCGACCCAGGACTGGCATCCTCCGGGCCATGTCAGCTTCGCTTCCAGCCATGAGGACAAGGAGCCCTTCGACAAGATCGAGGTCCATGGCCATCCCCAGGTGCTCTGGCCGGAACACTGCGTGCAGGGGACACCCGGAGCCGAATTCCCGGCGGAGCTGGACCTCCAGCAGGTAGCCGCCATTTTCCGCAAAGGAATGGATCCCGAGGTGGACAGCTACAGCGGTTTTTTCGACCTCGGGCGGCGCCAAAGCACCGGCCTGGCCGACTGGCTGAAGGGAATGGAGATCGACGAAGTCCATATCTGCGGCCTGGCGGCTGAGATCTGCGTGGCCTACACGGCCCGTGATGCCGCGGAACAGGGCTTTGCCACAGCCGTCCTGGAAAGGGGAACCCGCTCCATCGACCAGAAGGATTACGAGCAAGGCAAGGCCGACCTTGAGGAGGCCGGGATTCAGTTTTTCTCCTGAGGTTTTTGGTTGCTCCCTGCCGCCCTGCGGGCCAATTAGCCCTTATGAAGTTATCCCAGTTGATTCGCCTGGCCCCGCTGGCGGGACTGCTATGCCTGACCGCCCTGAAACTCACGGCCGAAGAGGCCTGGAGCGGGAAAATTGTCTACGATGTGAAGACCTCCGACTACAAGACGGAGCTGCGCATTTTCACCGATGGCAGCGCCTGGCGGTACGAGATGGGGAGTCCGGACGATCCGCACACGGTCTGGCTGGTCCTGCCCGGTTCCGATGACACCTACGAGCTCTCCCGCTATACCAAGACCTACTCCGTTGTTCCGGACCCCGCCGAGGTTCAGGGGATGGACGGGATGCCATCGTCAGGCCAGGGCCGCAAGGGGGACAAGCCCCGGGAATTTTCCGTCGAGTCCCTCGGCCGGAAGGAGATCCAGGGCCGCGACTGCCAGGGATTCAAGATTTCCTCGGAAGGTCCGGACACCGAGATCTGGATGGCCCCGGTCGCCGCCGGATATTCCCGCCAGCTCTTTCTCCTTTTCCTGAACATTCGGGAAGTCGCCCCCGGACTGGCCCAACTGCCGGAAGACGGTCTCGGCCTGCCGATCCTGGTTTCCCGCAAGTCATGGATGGGCCGGAACGTCTTCCGCATGGAGCTGTCGGAAGTCCAAGCGGAACCGGTCCCGGAGTCGCTGTTTACCTTTCCGGAGGACTACCGGCGGGTTGGAGCCGACGTCCGCCCGGAGAAGCGGGGCTGGCACTGATCCCTTAATTCAGCCCGCGGCCCTCGGAGAGCCGGCCGTTCTCGAAAACAATGGTCAGCTGCACAAAGCGGCTGGACCAATAGACCCAGACATCTAAATCGAGCGATGCTGTCCGGTGGCTGGGCGGATAGCCGCGGGTCAGGATGACCTGGTCCTTGGTCATGCCCAGGCGCATGATGCCCGCGCGGATGTGCGTCGCCGCCTCATCCCCGTACAGGTCGATCCTCGTCTTCTCCTCGGCAAGGTAGCGGGAAAGCAACTCGCGGATATCGACCCCGGTGTATTTTTCCACGTTCTCCACATCCACCAGGATGCCCATTTCGGCAATACGGATCCGGAACGTATCGGACTTGACCCGGATCAGCTCCACCTCGGTATTGATCGGGATCAGGGTGCCCCGTGAATAGTTGGTGGCGATGGATTCGCCGTCCTCGGCCCAGAAATTGATGCGGGTGAAGTACTTCTGCCCCTCGACCGGATTGATGACCGGGGGAAAGACCTTGTCATGCGCCACATCGGGAAAGGCATCTTCCCATACCACGGCCGCCCCGCTGGAATCCTCCCCTTCCCCGTTGGCCTTGCGGATTATCTCCTGGATGACCGCCTCGGGCACGTCGGCTTCCTTGAGCTCGATCAGCCCGTCCGGTTCGACATTGTAATTGTCCTCGCTGTCATTGCGGACCGCCAGTTGGACCGTGTCCTCGGATATGCCGGCCTGAAGCATCTTGATGACATCCCCGTTGGTCATCGCGGACAGCGAAACCTGGAAATTCATGGAGAGAAGCAGCGCCAGGGCCGTTACGGCAAAGCGCTTCGGAAAAGGATAATATCTTGATATGCGTGTCATGACAGGGATGAACTTGAAAGAAATTCGATCCGGACTCAATGCAGATTGCCGCTTCATGGTGAGGAACTCCTTCGTTTCATCGTTGATTTTAGTGTTCCCGTTTCCACCCTCCGAGGTGGACAGGGCGCCCCCCTGACGTGAAGCCATTCCAGTTCGACAATGATGACGATTCATTTCCCCATACCAATCCGATGCCGGCCAGCCTGCAGGGCGGGCCTCCTGACCCTGTCGGTCCTGGCGGCAACCGCCAACGTGCTGCCCGCGGAGACCGTTTATGACCTCCAGCCCTACGAGGTGACCGGCAGCCGACTCGGCACCGATGCCGCCACCGCAGGCATCTCCTGGGAGGTCCCCGGGGCCGGGGGCAGCGAGGAGGTCCCGGCCATTGACACCTGGGCCGCCTTGGAGAAGGTGCCCGGCCTGCACATCGAGCAACCGGGCGGACTGGCCGGAAACACGGTCCTCTACCTGCGCGGAGGAGAGCCCAATTTCAGCAAGGTCCTGGTCGACGGGATCGAGGTCAACAACCTCAACAGCAGCCGCGGCGGCACCTATAATTTCAATTCCGTCAGCCTGTCCGGGATCGAGCAAATCGAGGTCCTCGGCGGCGCCCACTCGGCCATTTACGGCTCGGACGCCCTGAGCGGGGTGATCCGGATCCGGACCATGTCCCTTTCCATACCCGAGCCGGGCACCCGCGGTGACCTCCGGCTGATGGCCGGCGAGGACGGCTACTGGGAGGCGGGCGGGCGCCTCGCGGTAGCGGGGAACCGCTACAATTCCAGCGTGGCCGTCAGCCACCTGGAGGAGGACATCGACCTGACCGGGGAATCCTTCGAGGCCGACCGCATCAACGGGGGTCTGGTCATGAAGCTGGGCCGGCAGGGGCTACTCCACTTCAGCGCCCTGGCCTCCGGGGTGGACCGGCGCCACTACCCGGACGACAGCGGCGGCTGGCTCTACGCGGAACAGGACCTCTTGGACACCAACCACTCCGAGGATGCCGGCGCCCAGGCCAGTCTGCGCTACGCCCTGGCCGAGGCCACGGAACTGGTCGCCCGGCTTTCCTGGTACCGCCTGGAGGAGAACGATGTCTCCCCCGGCGTGCCGCCCGGGGATCGCGATCCCTTCGGGGTGCCGGCCAACACCTTCGACAGCGTGATGGAGCGCTGGAAGGTACAGGCCTGGCTGCGCCACCGCCTCAGCGAGCGGGTTTCCCTGGTTGCGGGCGGCGAATACCTCGATGAATCCGGCACCAGCGACAGCCTGGTCCGCTATCCCTTCGGGGATATCCCGGGACGTTACGAGCTGGATGCCGGGACCCGCAGCCTCTTTGCCGAGGCCGAGGCCTCTCTGCTGGAAAACCACCAGGCCGGCCTGGCCCTGCGCTGGGACGACATGGACACCATCGGCGATGTCACCACCCTGCGCGCCTCCTACCAGGTCGACCTGCCCGACCTTGGCGGCTATGTCCGGCTGGCCTACGGGGAGGGCTTCAAGAAACCCAGTTTCTTCGCCCTCGGCAACGCGGTGGTGGGCAATCCGGACCTGCGGCCCGAGGAGTCGGAGCTTCTTGAGCTGAACCTCGGCTGGCGCTCCAGCAACGGAGCCCTGTCCACCGACCTGATTCTCTTTGACCAGGACTTCAGCGACCTGATCGACCTCTCGGAATCCGCCCCGCCACAGTTGATCAACCTGGAATCCGTGCAGAGCAGGGGCGCCACCGCCGCCCTGGCCTGGCGCAAGGGCCGGCTGACCTCGCTTACCTTCCACGCCACCTGGCTGGAGGTCGAGGTCAAGGATTCGAACGAGCTCCTCCGCAACCGCCCGGAATGGAGGGCGGGACTCACTGCCGTAGTGGAAATCCATGACAATTGGTACCTCGACCTGTCCGCCCTCTACGTCGACGATCGCCAGGATTCCTCCATTCCCACCGGGACCCGCACCCTCGACAGCTACCTCAAGGCCGATCTGGGCCTGCGCTGGGAGGCCAGGCCGGGCCTGTGGCTGCTGGTCGCGGTGGACAACCTCTGGGACGAGGAATTCCAGGCGGTCATCGGAATGCCCGATCCGGGCCGCCGCTTCCGCCTCGGGACGCGCTGGTTTTTCTAGAATCAGTGGTGGAAATCGATGCTTGAAAACAAGACCTCCACTGCCAGATTCGTCGGCATGGAGCGTTCCCCACTGATCCCCCTTTCCGTCGCTCTGCTGCTGGCCTCGGTCCTGCTTCCGGCCGGCTGCGGCCAGCCCAAGGAGAAGCGTTCGGTCAAGTCCAGCCAGCCCCGACCTTCCTACACCCAGTACACCACCGAGAGCGGCAAGGCCGAGGACCTCGACCGCTTCTCCCCCATGCCGGTCGGCGCCCCGGTCGGCAAGGATCCCTGGATTGCCCATGTCCGGGCCGTCGACCTCGACCAGGACGGCCTGATGGACGTCATTTTCTGCGAGGCCAAACACAACCAGATCAACTGGCTGCGGCAGACCGCCCCCGGCACCTTTGAGGAAATCACCATCGCCGAGGACATGAACGCCCCCGTGCACGTCGAGGCGGCCGACATGGACCAGGACGGCGACCTCGATGTCATCGTCTCCAGCATGAGCATGGTCTTCCCCAACAACGACCGGATCGGCATCATTTACATTCTCGAGAACCTGGACAACCGGAACTTCGAGAACCACCTGATCATCGAGAACATCGAGCGGGTGACCGATGCCCGGGCCGCCGATTTCGACGGTGACGGGCAGATGGACCTCGCCGTCGGGCAGTTCGGCTACGACCAGGGCTCGGTCAGCTGGATGCACCGCACGGGCCCCTGGACCTTCGAACGCAAGGTGCTGCTGGACCTCTCCGGGACGGTCAATGTCGGCGTCGCCGACTTCGACCACAACGGCAAGCTGGACATGGTGGCCCTGGTCTCCCAGCAGTGGGAGGAGATCCATATTTTCCTCAATGTCGGCCAGCCGGACTACTACACCCGGGTCATCTGGGGCTCCACCAACGAGGACTATTCCCTCAGCGGCATGAGCCTGGCCGATATCAACCAGGACGGATTCATGGACATCCTCTTCTCCAACGGCGACGGCTTCGGGCCCAATCCCGAACCGGGTCCCAAGCCGTGGCACGGGGTCCAGTACCTCGAGAACCAGAAGAGCGGACGCTTCCTTTTCCGCCGGCTCGGGGACCTCGGCGGCGCCTACTCCCCCATCGCCGCCGACATCGACCAGGACGGGGACATCGATGTCGTGGCCCCGGCCGCTTTCAACGACTGGAACGACCCCGAATCCATATCCCTGGCCTGGTTCCGCAACGACGGCCACCAGAAGTTCGAGCGCCGCGTCCTGGCCTACAAGCCGATCTACCTGATCACCCTCGACGTGGCCGACATGGACGGCGACGGCGGCAAGCCCTGGCTCATCACCGGCGGCTTCCATTCCCATCCCCCCTTCCGGGACGAAAGCCGGATCACCCTCTGGCAGCCGACGGGGGAGTGATCTTCCAAAGCTCGGGTTGAGGACAGGTACTTCCGCATAATTCGAACCTGCGACCCCTCCGGGGCCGTCTGTAATTATATGACCGATACCCGGGGTTGCGCTCTCCCGCTTCGCGGGATCGCTCCACCCCGCGCTACTGGCTCTGATCCCTGCGGGATCCGTTGAACGACCCGCTCTGTGACGGAATCCAAATCCACCGGACGGCAACACGGAGGGCCGCTTAACATCAGACCGCACCACCCACCGGGCGGGAACACGGAGGGCCCCGTCACTTCAGGCCGCACCACCCACCGGGCGACAACACGGAGGGCCCCGTCACACACCGGACTGCACTGCGCCGGAGGCGCGGGAGGCATTAGCGCGGGGTGGAGCGATCCCGCGAAGCGGGAGAGTGCAACCCCGGGACATCGGTCGATAAATCGATTCCGGCCCCGGAGGGGTCGCAGGACCAAGACTCAGTAATCGCTCATCACCCCGTAGAGAATCCAGGTCACCCAGACCGAGTTCAGCCAACTCCCCCCAACCATCAAAGGCCCCCCATCGCCAACCAGAAGCACATGTAAGGCCGAAGGCCGGACCCCGTATGTCACACACCGGACCGCACTGCGCCGGAGGCGCGGGAGGCATTAGCGCGGGGTGGAGCGATCCCGCGAAGCGGGAGAGCGCAACCCCGGGACATCGGTCGATAAATCGATTCCGGCCCCGGAGGGGTCGCAGGACCAAGGCTCAGTAATCGCTCATGACCCCGTAGAGGATCCAGGTTATCCCGATCGAGTACAGGACCATGCCCGCGCCGGCGCCCACCCGGACCAGGAGGTCCGGCACCAGGATCAGGACCAGCAGCAGGAGGGCATTCCCGCCAATCATCAGGGCGATGTAATCCCGCCGGCGCCGCCGGCCGAACCGCCGTGTCTCCGCTCCCAGCGGCTTCTCGTGCTTCAACTGCCGGGAAAGGTTGTCCTGCAGGATGTCGCGGATATCGACTCCGGCAAAGGCCTCTTCACGGGATGGCGTTGTGGCCTGGTTCGGATTCCGCATGCTCCACCCCACGGCCGCTATTTCCCCGTTGGAGGTATCCATGGCAGGGGGACTTTGGGCCTCGCCTGTAATGCGCTGGAGGGCCTTCTCATTCCGCCTTTCCAGCCAGGCCTTTCGGGTCAGGACCATCAAATGATGCTCATCGGTTTCCTCCACGCAGCGGAATCCCGCCTTCTCCAAGAGGGCCCTTGCTCCGGCGTTTCCAGGAAGGATGGGATCCTCCAGCCGGGCCGCCTTGATGGTCTGGAAGTAATGCTGGAGAAACAGGCCCAGTGCCTCCGCACCGTATCCCCTGCCCCGCTCATTGGCCCGAATCTTGATATTCAGGTCAGCGGTTCGCCGGATTGGCTGCCAGCGGTGAAAGCTGACCTCCCCGATCGGCGGGCCGTCCCTCAGGCAGAGGAGAAAGAAGCAGTTGGTCCCGTCGCCGGGATCGACCATGCGTCGATACCAGTCCCGGCCCCACTGCTCATCCCGGTCCACAATGCCGCCCACATCGGCCATGGTTTCCGGGTCGCGCCAGAAATCGAGGATCCATTCCATTTCCTCGGGATCAGGATGACGCAGGATCAGACGCTCTCCTGCCAGGACCTCCCCTTCAGGCAAATTAAACTGTCCCGGCCTCGTGTTCACCAGCTTGGCAACGGGAATTACTCCTCAATCGAGTAGAGCCACCAGCGCTTCTTGAAATTCGGCGGACGCCCCTGGCGCTCGAAGTAGATCTTCGCCACCCGGCCCCCGGTTGTCTCCAGCTCGAACCAGTGCTTCTTCACATATTGCTCCGCGCTGCCATGGTCGCAGGGACCGGTTTCCTTCCAGCGCTTGAGGACGCGGCCCACAGCCAGGGTGACGTCCCGCCATTTAAAGGCCTCGGGCAATCCCGGTTCGCCCATGGCCATGGCAACGGTATCGGCCGGTGGCGTGGCGGGACGGATGTGCTCCGAGACGAACATGAAGGAAGCCTAAAAGTTCAAGGTCCGCTCGACAACCCAGAACATGGCCATCGAGCCGATGGCGTAAGGGGCCAGCCGCCAGCCCCACCTGGGGCCCTCGACGGGGATCTTCCGCCAGACCGCGACCACGGACAGTACCACCAGGACAAAGGCGATCTGCCCCAGCTCGACCCCGACATTGAAGAACAGGAGGGCCAGCGGGATGGCCTGGTCCGGCAGGCCGACTTCCGAAAGGGCTCCGGCAAAGCCAAGCCCGTGCAGGAGCCCGAAAATGAAGGCCACAATCCAGGGAGCCTGTTCGGTCAGGCCTCGGCGCCCTTGTTTGCTGTGCACGATCTCCGCCGCCACAAAGACGATGCTGAGGGCAATGCAGGCCTCTACCGGGGGCCCCGGCACATGGACAAAGCCGAGGGTGGCCAGGGCCAGGGTAATGCTGTGGGCCAGGGTGAAGGAAGTGATGGTCTTGAGCAGCTTTTTCCAGCCCCGGACAATCAGGATCAGGGCCAGGACGAAGAGGAGGTGGTCGATGCCAAGGAGAATGTGCTCGATGCCAATTACCGTGTAGGTAGTGGCCACACCGATACCCGAGACTTCCCCGGCTATTTGCACGGAAGGTGAATCCGGCGTAGCCCGCAGGGTCTCGGTGATCCCCTCCAGGGATGTGACCCGGATCAGGGCGTCGACCTTGGTCGAGGGCAGTCCCTCAATATAGATGCTGTGGCCTTCCAGGCCGCCCGGAAGCTCGAAAGACCAGCGCTCGATGTAGGCTGCATCGACAAAGCGCCCGATGGGGACCGTCACCGGCTGGGCCGATTCGGGAAGCTGCACGTACAGGGCCAGGCGCATGTCCTCACCCCGGGCCGGCACCTTCCAAAGGGCCTCGTAGGTGTCCTGAGCGGTTTCACGGATCTCCAGGTAGGCAGGCCGCACCTCATGGCCGAGAGCGACCGTCGCCCAGAACAAAAACAGGAGCAGGCTGGCGGCAAGGCGCTTCATCAGTTGGCCGCGGTGCGGGTTTCCTCCTCGGCGGATTGCAGTCCTTCCGGCCAGTCGATGGAGACCTGGTACTGCTCCAGGAGCCGGTCGTAAAACTGCTTGCCGGCCCGGGTCCGCCGGTCGTTCTCCCATTCCCGGCGGACGGCCTCCCGGACCTCGGCCAGGTCAGGAAGTCGGCCATCCGTCCGCCCTTCCAGCCTGACCAGGTGCAGCCCGTATCCGGAGCTGACCGGGCCGGACCATTGCCCAATGGGCAACTGGTTCAGGTCCTTGGAAAAAGCACTCCCGAAAGTATACTCGATCCGGCTCTGCGCGGCATTCTCCATGGACTGGGGTAGCAAGGTCGAATCACCTGCCTGGGCAGGATCCAATGCCTCGCTCCCGTTCAGCGAGGCCAGAAGCTCCTGCGCCTCGGTCATCAACTGGTCCTCGGGCTTGTTGGGATTCAAGAAGACCTGGCTGAAGGTAAAGCGCGGCTCCTCCCGGAAGGCATCCGTGTGCTCCGTCAGGTACTGCTGCAGATCCTCGTCGGTCGGTTCCCTGGCGGAGAGCAGGTCGTCGGTGACGAATTCCATTTTCTGCTGGAGGCGGCGCCGGATGACCACGTCGTCCTTGTCCAGCCCAAGCTTGATGGCCTCGCGACTGAAGATCTCCTCCTTGATGTGCTGGTCGACCAGCCCTTTCAATTCCTCATCCGTGGGCGGGCGCTGCCAGACCTTGGCGAAGGAGGTGGCCAGGGCCTCGACCTGTCCCTCCGAAATGACGATCGCCTCCTGGTCGGGCTCGGAACCGGGATTCAGGTACTCATAGGCCGCAAAGAGGATCGCCCCCAGAAGGAGGAAATGCAGCAGCGGCTCACGCAGAATGGACTTGGCAGCTTTGCTCATGTATCAAACAAGGTTGACGAGAGGATGGTAGTGTCAAACGGAGTCAGCTCCGGGGAACACGGACCAGAAGCAGGTCCACATGGTCGGGCGCACCGCGGGTCAGGACCGGATAAACCTGGTCCGTGATGAAGGCCAGCTTGTCCTTGACGCGGATGGCGGCCTGCACGGCGTAGGTGTGGTTCTCCTGGATCTTTTCCGGATCATAGCTCAGCTCGAAATCGACCGGAACCGACTTCTGGTCCAGCGAGATCACCTGCTCATCGATAACCACCGCCGGCGCATCGGCCAGGGAGACATCGACCAGCTTGATGGTCATTTCAGCACCGGGCAGCAGGGCCATCCGCTCCCGGTATCCGGCGGTGCCGGTGACCTTACTTTCCGACGATTGACAACAACTCATCTTCTTTTCATTTCCGCCCAGCAGGGCCAGCGGCATTGCGGCAAGCAGCAACACCAGTGATAATTGTAATTTTTTCATGACATTTCAGAGGTTGATTGCAGACTAAGGCGTGTACCAGATCGGGCTGGTGTAGGCGCGCTCCTGCTGTACCAGAACGGCTCCTTCCGGAGGTTCCACCATGAATTTCTTGCAATCGTAGGCGACCCAACTGGGGGTCGGAATCTCCAGGACCCGGATGTAGTAGAAGGCACGCTGCTCAAGATCAAAATCCGGATCTTCCCAGTAGGCAGCCAGAACCGCGTCGCCAATCGTATTGGTGAAACTGGCATCCATGACATCGACGGTGCTGCCCACCGGCTCGCGGCAGCGCCCGTCCGGCCCGATCTGGCGGCCGTCGGAAACGGCAACGTCGTAGACACGCTCCTGTGCTTCGCCATTTTCATCCAGCCAGCCCTTGATGACCTGTACACGATCAAGATTGGCTCCGTCGGCATCGCGCAGGGCGCGAATCATGAACTTCGGAGCCTGTCCCTCGGAGGCAGCCGTCAGGTCACCGCCCATGGGGACGCCACGCTGGTAACCTTGAACTGCAAAATCAGGACGGTGGACCTCATCGGATTCGAAATCCCAGCCCGCGAAAACGCGGACCAGCATGCGAGTCCCGGTAGTGGCGTAGACCTCCTTGCGCTCCATGGCGTCCCACAGGGCTTCCCGGGTGTTTTCCCGCGCCCAAACGCCTGCCAGGCCGGAGGCCAGCGATTCCCAGTGATAAACGTTGAGGCTGCCGTCCCCATCCTCGCGCAGGTCCTGGGAGACGAGATCGTCGAATCGGTGTTCCGTGCCCGGTTCGGCGCCGGCAAACTTGCCAAAATAGTTTTCCTCACGAGTGCTGGCCAGCGAGGTGTGGCTGTCGGAGGCTCCGATCATGCCGAACTTGAAGGGATTGGCACCCAGTTTGGCCTCCTGCTCCAGGCCGATCTTGAGGGCGCTGCGGGCATATTCATGCGGGAGCATTTCCGGTTCCTTGGCGTTGAGGCCAAAATCACCCCGGTCCCACTGGTAGTAGTCGGCAAACTCGTCGTTTGGAGAAAGGGAGGGGTGCGCCTCTCCGTCTCCCTTGATCTGGGTGACCTCATAGAGCGGTTCCCACTTGGCTCGCTGCTCGACATAGAAGGCGTCGAGCGCACGCCCGGTGAACTGCGCGTCGACCGGGAACATGATCCCGTTCGAGAGATTGCCGTTATGCGCGATGGCGAGTGCCTGCCCGCCCGTCTCCTGCTCATACATCTCCATCCACTCGTAGAGCTTGAGCGGATCGTTCGATCCGAAGGGCGGCTGCGTCACAAGCGGGACGACCTGTTCC
>CAJXMX010000034.1 GCA_913056355.1 uncultured Opitutales bacterium | reverse complement strand
GTGGCTGGTTCTCCATTGAACGGTTTGGTCAGGCCGATCCCGGCACCGCCGCCCGGCTTGCCCCAAGCAATAAAATTGTCGTCGCCCATCATTCGGCCGACGCCGATGGATTCCAGCAGCTTGTCGTAGAAATCGAATATGGCCGGATCCTCGAGGGAGGTGGCCCGGTAGAGGCCTTCTGTGGCGAAGGTGAAGGGATTGGCTTCCTCCTCGATGCCGAAACCAACGGCATACTGGTCGAGGGAGGCCATTCCGGTCATGGCCAGGCTGGGCCAGCGCAGGCCGCCGACCGTCCCGTCGTCGATGACGGAGCCGCGCCGGACACCGATGCCGTAGCCGCTCAGGGAACTCGGGGAAACACCAAGGATGGGAGTGAAGGAGCTGAGGGAGGAACTGTCCTGATTATCAAAGACACCTGCAAACCCGAGGGCGTTATGGCTGGCCCAGCGGCCGTCCACCCCACCCCCCGCGGCAGCGGGAGCCAGCCAGCGCTCGGTGGTGGGATACCATAGCTCGGGATGATCATCCGAACCGCCATGCAGCTCGCCGGCGCCGATATTCAGGTCCGGGTAGGCGGCAATCCACTCCAGGGTTTCCGCTGCCGTACCGATCCCCAGGTTCAGGAACGGATTGTAGCCGGCATGGGACAGCATCGGCCGGATAGTTCCCAGGTAGGTGTCGCCTGCCGCGTTGTAGGGAGTCGGGCTGTGGAGTTCCCGGTCTTCATCCAGGAACCAGGGCGTGAACTTGTCGATCGGGGTACCGACCCGGGGACGGTTGGCCTTGATGTCGCCGTTCTCGTAATTGGCGTTGAGGATGGTCCGGATATTTTTCGTGGTGAGGAATTTCGGTTCCCAGCGCACCGCACCATACAGGCGTTTGTCCTCTTCGAAGGCGGGTCGCTGGCGATACTCCGTCTGGTCGTAGAGCGCGGCAAAGCGAACGGCCAGGGTGTCGTCCCACATCGACCGGTTCAGGTTCAGGCTGCCGCGGTAACTGCCGTGACTGCCGAACCGGACCTCGACTTCGTTCGTGTCCGCTCCCAGGGTCGCCCCCTCGATGTCGGCGTTGATGATCCCCCCGGGGCTGCCGACCCCGAACAGGATGGCGTTCGGACCGCGCTGGATGTCCACGCGCGTCGTGTTGTAGCTGTCCCAGGGAATGATGGTCAGGAAAAAGTCCCGCGTCAGGTCGGCCTGGACCAGGCCGCGGACGCGTGTCGCCGACTGCGGGCGCATCCGGACGTTGGAATCATCCGGCGAGACAGAGCCCAGGGCGCTGTAGTTGCCGAGGGTCCCGCTGACTTCCGTGCCGGTGGTGTATTGCAAAAGGGTCTCGGTGCCGGTCGCCCCCGTGTCGCGCAGGAATTGCTCGCTGACAACGGTGATGGCCGACCCCACATCGCGGAGGTCCGTCCTCAGGCGGCTGGCCGCCAGGGTGTCGGTCACCCGGTAACCGGAGTCCTCGGTGGTCGACACTTCGAACGGGCTGAGCAGGAACACCTCGTCGTCGTCCGCCGGCAGGTCTTCCTGCGCCGGCAAAGATACGGTCCCCGCGAGACCGCTTGCGAGAATCACGGCCAGCCAACGGCGGAAGGCGGATTTCTGGGTAGGGAATAATGTGGAATTCATGTTCAAGGAGTAGATTTGAGGATTTTGGATTGGAGGTTTGAGGATATCGACACTCGCCCCGCAATGTCCCTTCCCGCTGCGCCAGGCTCCGGAAGCGGCCTTCTCCGTCCGCTACCGGTTGCCGGAATTCGTGAATGAAAGATGCAAGACGTGTCCCCATTCTTTTCGAATTCCGGGACGCGGCAATCAGGGCGCAATTCTAACAATTGAAATCGGCGCGGCTTCAATTGTTAGAACCAGAATTTACTTCAGCCTTGGTCGAGCATCTCCGAAGCTGGTTGAATGAAATGCTACCCCTTGCTGATACCCTTTATACTTACCGCCCTGGGCGGAGCGGTCCATGCCCAACTGACCCCCGTCCTGGTGGAGGCGGAATCCGGAATGCTGGGAGATGACTGGTCCACCGGGACCGACAGCGGACTGGAATACATCACCATCACCAGCAACTCGACGGGATTGTCGCCGGGGACAAAGGAGCGGGTGGCCACCCTGACGGTGGATATTCCCTCGCCCGGGATATGGGAGCTGTACGTACACATCCGGGTCGGGAGCGGTGCCACATCGGACGACAGCCTGTTGTACGGGGACGGCTTCGGGCTGATGTCTCCATCCTCCAGCGCGGACTGGATCCGGGTGGACGGACTGTATTTGGCGGGCTATGAAAGTACCGACACGGACCTGGTCCTGGGCGGGGATGATCGCGGGACAGCGGGCACCGAAGTCTGGAAGTGGGTCAAGCTGGCGGGAACCTCCCTTGGCGAGGCACCGGCGGTTTTCGATGTTGCGGAGGCGGGTCCGTACACCTTCGAGCTGGGCGGCCGGGAAGACGGGCTGTGGATCGACAAGATCGCCTTCGGCAAGGAAGGGGTCTGGTTCACCGCGGCCGAGCTGGACGCGGGTCTGCCGGGCGACACGGAGGGCCCCCCTCCCCCGTTCGAGCCAACAGGTCCCCCCCTGGCCCTGGGGCAAAGCAAGTGGCTGGGCTGCATTTATTCCCCGGCGCAGATCATTAACCACGACAAGTATTTCAACCAGCTGACCCCGGAGAATTCCGGCAAATGGGGATCGGTGGAGGGCGCCCGGGACAACATGAACTGGGGCCCGCTGGACAACGCCTACAATTACGCCAAGGAGCACGGGGAGCCCTTCCGCTTTCACGTGCTGGTGTGGGGGAACCAGCAACCCGCCTGGATTGAATCCCTTTCCCCGGCGGAACAGCTCGAGGAGATCGAGGAATGGTTCGCCGCGGTGGCCGCCCGCTATCCCGACATCGATTACGTCGAGGTAGTCAATGAGCCGCTACACGCCGCCCCGGTATACGCCACGGCCCTGGGCGGAGGCGGCACGACCGGGTTCGACTGGATCATCAAGTCGTTCGAGATGGCCCGCCAGTATTTCCCGGACTCGGCCCTGGTGCTGAACGAGTACAGCGTGGTCAACGACTACGGCATGATGTCCTCCTACCTGTACATCGTCAACCTGCTCAAGGACCGGGGCCTGATCGACATCGTGGCCGAGCAGGCGCACGGATTCTCGACGGGCGGCTCCGTCCAGAACATGAAGGACCAGCTCGACCGCCTCGCGGCGACCGGGCTGCCGATCATGATCACGGAATTCGACGTCAGCGGGGCCACGGACGAGATCCAGCTTCTGGCCTACCAGCGCATCTTCCCGGTTTTCTGGGAACACCCGGCGGTGATGGGGATCACGCTCTGGGGTTACCGGCCGGGCACCTGGCGTGATAATGCCGAACTGGTCCGTTATGACGACACGGAGCGGCCGGCGATGGAATGGCTGCGTGAATACATTGTCTCCACGACCGAGTCCTGGATGGGATACCCGGTTCGCTACAACTGGGTCGAAACCGGGAGCTGGCTTTCCAAGGTGTATATCGGAAACTCGCCCTGGATCTGGTTCAAGAAAATGGGCTGGGTATGGGCCGACGAGGATACCGCCACCGAGGCGGGGACCTGGATGTACTTCCCAAGGCAACCGGCGCAATAGGAGCACCGCGCATGAAATTCCGCACCGCAATCATTATCCTTCTCGGCAGCCTGACCCTGGCCAGCGCCGAACCCCTCCAGACTTCGGGGCCTTACCTGGCCCAGGGCAAGAGCAAGTTCCTTGGGAGCGTGTACTCCAGCAGGGACTCCTACAACGAGGACTTCGAGTTCTACTGGAACGGGATGTGGCAGGGCAACTCCGGCAAGTGGGGTTCCGTCGAGGGCGTTCGCGACTACATGAACTGGGGCGAGTTTGACCAGGCCTACAACTTCGCCAAGGAGCACGGGGTGATCTACCAGATGCACGTGCTCCTGTGGGGCAACCAGCAGCCCAACTGGATCTACAACCTGTCCGACGAGGAGCAACTGGCGGAGATCCGGGAGTGGTTCCAGGCGGTGGCCGACCGCTATCCGGACATGGATTACGTGCAGGTGGTCAATGAACCGGTCAATGATCCCCCGGACGGAACCTCCGGTAGTGACAGCGGCAATTACGCCAAGGCCCTCGGAGGAACCGGGGAGACCGGATTCGACTGGATCATCAACGCCTTCAGGCTGGCCCGGGAGATTTTTCCGGGAACCCCCCTGATGATCAACGAGTACAATGTCGAGGGGGACTGGTCCAAGGCCCTCCAGTACGTCAAGATCATCAACAAGCTGAAGGAGGAAGGTCTCATTGACGCGGTCGGCATCCAGGGGCACGCCTTCTCGACCGCCTATTACTCCGTGCACGAGCTCACCACCAACCTGGATTACATCGCCTCGACCGGCCTGCCCATCATGGTGACCGAAATGGAGATCGACGGGCTCGACGACCAGGTCCAGCTGGCCGAGTACCAGCGGGTCTTTCCAATCTACTGGGAGCATCCGGCGGTTATCGGCATCAACCTCAGCGGCCACCGGGTCGGCAACTGGCGCACGGAATATGGAGCCTATATCGCCAATGAAGACGATTCCCCCCGCCCGGCCTTCATCTGGCTCCGCCATTATGTGCAGAGCTACGAGGACTGGTTCAATTTCGACGTGACGGACAACTGGGCGGCCACCAACTGGCTCGGGGGTCCCCTGTACGTTCCCTACACCCCGTGGATCTGGTCGAACCAAATGGGCTGGGTTTACGTTCAGGCCGATTCCGAAAATCCCCAGGGCGCATGGACCTGGATTCCCCGGTGAGCGATCCGGGCGGCGACATGGTTTCCTTCAACAATCCCCTTTCACCAAACGCAAACAAGGCCAGCAAGAGCCGGTACATCCAGCCAGGCCCGGGAATGATCCTTAACCGAAAACCTTAGCTTCCTGATAAGGTTTACATGGTGTTGGTTGTACACGCCCTCCGGAGCAATCCGGGGGGCTTTTTTGCCCGGAATTATGAAGGGTCCCCATCACATCAGTATACGAATGCTGAACGGCATTCCAGATATCTGTGTCTGGCCGACAGTGCAAACGGCACCGGAGGCAAACAACAGGAGCGCCACTGAAGCGCGTTTCCATAAGGATGTACTGTTCATATTTGTGATAGGAGTTTTGTTTTGTTGGTTCGAGAATTCTGTAGACTGAAAGCTATGTTGTTTCCACTGCGTGATGGCCTCCAGATTGTCGCCTGCGTCATCCTTGGCGGAATTGAAATACTCCATCGCCTCGGACAAATTTCCATTCCGCAAAGCGACAAGGCCCAGCACAATCTTGGCGGAAGGTGCAGAGGCTGGATTCGGTCCGGGCCAGGCCAGGCTGCGCAGCGCCCATGATTTGGCCATTTCGTCATCGCCCTGTCGATAATGTTGCAAGGCGAGTGCAAAGCACATCCAATCCGTCAATTCGCCGCTTTCGGTTCCCGGTTCCGGGGCAATCGACGGCTCATTTTCCAGGACTTCCGCCAATTTCCTGGTGCGATCCAACACGGCCTCCGGGGCCGGTTTCAGCAAACACGCTTTAAGGATTCTTTCAGCCACGAGGGGATCATCAGTCTCTTCGTGGAGATCCAGGGCAATTTGCCTGAGGGATTCGTAAGGCTGGGGATCGGAAGACAGGGCCAGAGCAGTCGCAGCAGGAAGGAAAGTATCCGAATTGTCGTCCGTGTGGGCCCGATCAATATTGGATAAGGCATGAGCCAAGGAGAGGAATTCCTTATCCGCCTCTGCCATCCTTCCCTGGGATCGATGCCATTCCGCTAGTTCCTTGAAAACCGATACGGTTTCCAGCGAGGAAGGGGCGTCCTCCACTGGAATTGGAGCCACGAGCTTCGCAGCTCCCGGAAAGTCAGGCTTGTTTGAGGGGAGAAGATTTTTGACTTTATCGGGGCTGGAATTGACTGCTTGATTGCCCCGTTTACAAAAACGGAAGGTGTTAACTGCCAAGCATTTAATCCCACCAAAAGACGGTAAAAGCCCCGCTGCCGCCTGTCGAGTGCGTTTAATCCCATGCCAGCACCTTTGACGGATTGCCCCACTTCTTCAGCTTGCGCTCCACTTGACGCGCAAGCACTAAGCTGTCAAAGCGCTGCGATGCTTCCCGGCATGGTGGGCCCTCGGGGATTCGAACCCCGGACCAAGGGATTATGAGTCCCCTGCTCTAACCGCTGAGCTAAGGGCCCGCTGGTGAAACAACATCACTGGGACTGATTCTGACAGGGTCAAGCTTTTGACATCCCCGGCGGCTCAGGCATTCGAAACCCGGACCAACCCCGACCCTAATGAATGAGGGCAATTGGTTATTCGCTTAATAGGTGTTAAGGTGATAACATGGAAAACAGCAGCACCAGGATTCTAATTCTATACTACAGCATGTACGGCCACGTGGAAACCATGGCCAGGGAGGTGGCCAAAGGGGCACGCGACATCGAAGGCACCGAGGTCACGGTCAAGCGCGTGCCGGAGCTGATGCCGGAGGACAAGGCCAGGGAGGCAGGAGCCAAGCTCGACCAGGAAGCTCCGGTGGCCTCGCCAAAAGAACTTGCTGACTACGATGCCATCATTTTTGGAACCCCGACTCGCTTTGGCAACATGTGTGCCCAAATGCGCAACTTCCTGGATCAGACCGGGGGGCTTTGGGCTGACGGCAAACTGATCGGCAAGGTGGGGAGTGTCTTCACTTCCACCGGCACGCAGCATGGGGGACAGGAAACGACCATCACCTCCTTTCATACCACCTTGTTGCATCAGGGATTGATCATCGTGGGGGTTCCCTATTCCTGCGAGGGACTGACGAAAATGGATGAAATCACGGGCGGATCACCCTATGGGGCAAGCACGATGGCTGGAGGCGATGGCAGCCGCCAGCCTACTGACAATGAATTGGAGATTGCCCGGTTTCAAGGAGCCCACGTGGCGCGAATTGCGAAGAAACTGGTTGACTGAAGGCTTCCTTCCTGCAGCCCGGGCGGGGGAAAGGCCGCATCCTAGGGCTTTCACCCTATCCTCATGAGTCTAAGTTAATTCCCCTAATCGTTTGCCAAAGGAGGGGAAATAGTTGTAAAACGACATCATACCTTTTCCTCAGTAGTATCGGATGTTCTTTTTGTCTCTCCCTCTCTCTCACTCTTTCCGGCAGAAATGACCGGTCCTGGAAAGCCTGAAACAGCCATGCTGAAACCTGGGGAAAAGGTGCTCCCTGCCCATGAATAAACGTAGTATTCTCCTTTGCGACGATACATGGAACGACCTTGAGACCTGTTTCGATGACGGGGTGACGCAGGGGTGAAGGAGAAGCTCAAATACTGGCTGGAAATCACGCAAGGGATCCTCACCTGTGTGGCCATCATCAGTGGCTGCTGGTATTTCTTCTACCGAGGCGAGATCAGGAGCAAGCTGTTGCTGGAGCAGGAAATCGAATCAGTCCGGCTCAACCAGCAAACAACCATGGTCCACATTTCCCTGAAGATGGAGAATGCCGGAACCACGCCGGTCCAAATCCGGCAGATCCGCTACCGGCTGTTGCAGGTCAAACCCCTGGTCCCGGAATTGAACCAGCAGGCGCAAGGAAATGCCAATCTTGTTCCCGGGGGTCAGCGCTGGATTCCCTTTCCCCTCATCCGCGATCAGGAGACCCAATATGATGTTCTCCTGATGCCGGGAGAATCGGAGACGGTGACCCTGGAATCCACGGTTCCCAGTTTTCTGGAGGTGACCAAGGTATATATCTTCGTACCCAATGAGGAGGATCCGAGCAAGGAAATCGGATGGCGTAGCACCAGCATCCATTTCCTCAACCAGGAAAGTTAAGCCCATGAAAGAACCATATTTGAAATACAAGACAGGATGTCTCCTGATTTGGATCTTCCTGGCCCTCACCTCACAGGCCCTGCCCCAGCAGGGACGTGATGATTTTGAGGATCGGGTACAACCCGAAATTGAGACTCCCGCGCAGGGAAATGACGATCTGGAGGACCCGGAAGACGTGCGGGAGCCCTACAATCCGAGGGACCGGAGACCGGTCCCGGATTCGGATGGATTACCGGACAAGGTCCAGGCACGTTTGTATCTAGACCAGGCTTGCACGAATCTTTATGCCGCGGGAACCCTTGTCGCCGACCTAAAAACCGGTCCGTGGATTTACTATTATCCGGACGGAAAGACAAAAGCTCAAGGCGACTACGCCCTGGGCAAAAAACACGGCCAGTGGAAAAACTTCGATCAACAGGGGAACATCGTCCGCGTCGACAATTACCGGTACGGCGAACTGGTCAAATCAACGCGGATCGAATGAAACCCCCGGATTCCTTCATTGTGGGGAGGTTTCATCCCCAACTGCCGGTGTATCCGATGGGAGCTCTTCTTCCCGGATGACATAGATCGCCACCGCCGAAACAACCTTGTAGGTGGTGGAGCTGGAGGTGCCGACGCCCACGGAAGATCCGGAGCTGTGCGAGTAGGAACCGGTGCCGAAGCCCAGGGAGATGCCCCCGCCGACCTCATCGGCGATGGTGTTGATGAGGATGCCGTTGGCCCCCACCTTGGCGGCCTGCTCCTTGAGCCGGCCAATCGCGGCATCCAGCTTGCCCTGTTCGGAAAACTCCATCGACTTCTTGCTGTTGGCGTCGACGATGGCGATTTCCTCATACTCGGCCGGCGGGGTGTTGTAGATCTTGACCATCTCCGGCGAAATGGGGGGCCTTGCCTTGCCGACCACAACGCTGGACGAAGTGGAGCATCCGGATGCAAAAAGCAGCAGCACCAGGGAAAACAGTACGATTCGGACCATGGGTAATGTATTCTTCATGACAGTAACAGGTTTCTCTTGGAGGGCGAGGAAACCAGTTTCACCGTCCGTTAACAAGCCCAAACCAACCCTGCGACAGGTCGTAGAACCAGCTCCGGCCGGTCAGGCCGGTATCCCGCGCGTAGTGGATCCACTGCTCGCGCTTGAATGAATACAGGTAGGGATAGAGGTCCGGACGGGTCCAAACCATGCCTATTCCCGGGGCGCAGAGGTAAAGCCCGTCCCCGCCGGTTTCCATCGTCTGCGCGATCCAGAGCGGTCCCAGCTCCAGGTGCCGGATCCAATCCGGCCTGCCGGCATCATGGGCATACCAGCCAAACCAGTCGGAATCCCGCCAGAGATCGCCGGCATCGACGGCCGCGGGATCCGGTTCCGGCATGTTGTCGGCCCGGTACATCCATTGCAGGCGGTTCATGATACCGGCGGCATCGCTGGAAGAGCGGTTTGAGCGCCGCCAACCAGTCGGATCCAGCTCGACCCAGGCCGCCTCCACCACGCTGCCGGCTGCAGGATAATCCACGCCGTCCGGCGGTTCCAGGAAGGTAAGCCGGACCTCCTCGACCCCGTACATGCCGGCTGGTATGTACAGATCGAGTCCGGTGGCTACCGACTGCTCCAGGTTCAGGGTGTAGAGATTGGGAAACGGCAATCCCTCCTTGTCCTTGAGGACAAACGATCCCGTCTGCGCATTCCCCTTGTAGTGGAACGCCTCGTCATAGGTGGTCATCAGGAACGACATGTCCTTGACGGCATGGTTGCTGATCCAGTCGTTGGATATCTTGAACTCGGCCGCCCTGCGGAACCGGTTGGCCGCTGCGTCGTGATACCAGGCATCGAGGTAATTGGTGGATTCCGATTCGCCGTAAATGTAGCGATTGCGTAATTGGAAGGGGGCCATCCAATCGATGGTGTACGAACTTGAGCCGTCCTGGTCCTCCTCCAGCTGCTGCTCGAAGAGCGGGAAGGCGTTAGCCCGGTCCCAGCCCCAGACGGAGACAACGTTCCACTTGGGCTCGAAATACAGGTAGTAGTCGAGGCCGTCGTTGAGCGGCCGGACCGCCGACAGCTGGCCGGGAAGGCGGCACGGGGGCAGTTCCAACGGCTGGACCGGATCCGAAAAATCAACGGCCAGCAGGCTGGAAAGCACCTTGTAGCGGTCGCGCCCTTCGGGATCGTCGTGCTGGAAGTACTGGGTCAGCGAGGCGATGAGCAGCGGCGGCTCCCGGAACCAGGAGGATGCCTGGTTCCAGTAGTTATCGACTGGATACGTGTCCCACGTCTCGATGGAAGGCGCGCCCGCGGTGTCCATCCCCGAAACCAGGTAGCTGAGCGCATTCTGGTAATACCACGGCCCGGGCCAGAAATCGAGCATGTAGAAGCCGTAGAAGGGCGTCGAGCCGGTGTACCAGAGGACGGTCCCGTCGGCCAGCAGCTCGCTCTCGAAGCGGTTGCCCAGGTAGGGCAGCTCGCCGGACAGGGATTCCCCGAGCAGCCCGGGCTGAAGCGGATCGGTCAAATCGTAGACCCGGACCGCCAGGGACTGCTTTTCGGGAACCGTCCAGTAGTCGGTCTCCGGCACCGGGGATACGTCCTGCAGGAGGACCAGGCGGTCCTCCGTCTTGGCCACGCCGAGTATAATCCCCTCCTCCAGCGGGATTTCCGCCTCCGGCATGTTCGGCTCGGCCAGGGACGTCACATAAAGGACCGGTTGCAACTGGCTCTCGTAGTTGTAGGGATAGCGCCAGACAAAGTACCCGTAGCTGTTGTCCAGCGATTCCAGCTGCAGCAGGTAGCCGTCCTGCCGGAGCAGGTGCTGGACATTCCAGGCGAGGGTGGATTGCCCCAGGAGGGCGGGAACATCCGGGTCCGCCACATCCGTAGTGACAACTTCACGACCGGAAATCGTGACCACCGTCTGCCCGCGGAGAACCCCCCTCCTGGGGACATCAAGATGCTGGATCTGGCCGCGCAGGGCCAGTCCGGTGTCATCCCAGCTGAGCAGCTGCATGGCCTGGATCATCTCCGGGGACTTCCAGGACCAGGCCGTGAAGGGCAGCATCATGAGGCCCGGTTCCGGGAAGAAGGAGATCGCCTGGTCGTCATACTGGGCTTCGCTCCAGGCCCATGATTCCTCGCCCAGGTACTCGCGGTCCAGGAGGGACATGCTGGCCGGATCGGCGACATCGAACATGGACACCGTCAACTGGGATTCCTCGATCCCGACGGCGAAGAGGTATCCGTCCACCCACTCGATGTAGTTCGACCAGCCGGGCACCTCCAGCTCGCCGGCAATGACAGGATGGGCGGGATCGCTGTTGTCGATGGAGAAAAGCGGGTCGACGAAGAGGAACGTCACCACGTAGACGTTGTCCCCGTAGAAACGGGTGGCGAAAAGGTTTTCCCCGGGAGCCAGGTCAAGCGACCCCACCCGGGTGAAGCCGCCACTCCCGAGCTGGAAGTTTTCCAGCCGGGTGTTCCGGCTGAACCGGCCGGTCGACCAGTCGGCCTGCTGGGCGATGGTCGTCAGCACCCCGTCCCTGTACCGGATCTTGTACTTGTCATGAAGAATTCCCGACAGGCGGGCCACCCCGGCCTCCTCGGGGATCCCGTCCGCCCCGGGTACCAGCACGTGGACCTCCGTTCGCCAGCCGTAATTGCCGAATTCATCGTGCGGCCGGTACCATTTGTTGAGGGAGAGGAGAACGCCGTCCGGCTGGGCGGTCAGCACGGCATCCAGCCAGCCGTCCCCGTTGAATGTCTTCTCATCGACGATCCGGTCCGCGACGCCATCGCCAAGGGCGACCGTGTAGAGGTGGATGCGCGGGGCGTTGATGGTCCGGTTGTCAGGGTCCAGCTGCTCGACCCATTCCCGGGTCATGACGTAGAGAAAGTCGTTGTAGCGGCGGCTGTCCATGTAGTAGCCGGCGGGCAGCTCGACCGAGTCGGCCAGGGAGAGCGAATCCCCGTCGAAATCCATGAACTGGAGGGTCAGGTTCTCACCCCTCCAGTAGGAGCCGGTCCCGATCAGGACCACCCGGCCGTCGCCCATGGAATAGAGGTCCTCCCCCTTGGCGGGATAGCGATAATAATCCAGCCAGGCCGGCTGGGACGGATTGGAAAGGTCGAGGACCTGCAGTCCCCGGTACTGGTTATAAAAGTACAAAATTGAATCCTGCCAGGCCCAGATATCGGCCTCCTCGATGACAGGTTCGGAAGAGCCCCCGCCTCCGGCCGTGTCCTCCATCATGAAATTCCGTGCCGAGGGAGGATAGTCCGCGTACACCGCTTCCGGAATTTCCGGGATCCCCATTTTGCCGGCGAAGGGGGAAACCTGCTCATTGACCATGACCCGCAGGCTGGCGGAATCGTAACCGGCCGGCAGGGCGATCTTCAACCAGCCGGGATCGGCGGCTTCCCGGTATCCTGAAGCGATGGCGATCCAGCGATTCGCTTCCGCGTTGTAGGCTTCCACCCGGGCCTGCCGGACCTGGCCCTCCAAGCGGACCAGTACCGCCTGGTCGCCGGACTGGGCGGCCAGCGGAAGGATGCCCGCCCCAAGGAGCAGGGCCAACCCGGAGTAAGCGATTAAAGTTTTCATATTTCCCTCTGTAGGCCGGAGGGCCAGCCGGGTCAATGTCCCAATTGTTGATCAACAGACCGCCCGGCGGACAATTTGTTCCGGATTTTCGACCGCTCACAGGCTGAATCGACGATCCAGACGGGCTGGCTTGCCACACCTGCTCCCCTCGCTTAAATTTGAACCATCGAGCAGACGAACGCAGTCAAGACGGTGGCCATGGCCGGGGCAAGCGGCTTCGTGGGCACTTCCCTGCGCACAGCCCTTTCCGACAAGTACAACTGGATTGGACTGACCCGCTCGGAATCCGTTGTGGAGTCCTCCAGCCACAACGCGGACCACACGACCTGGCGGCACTGCGACCTGTTTTCCCTGCCCCAGGTCCGGGAAGCTTTGAAAGGCGCTGAAGTGGCCATCTACATGGTTCATTCCATGTTGCCCTCGAGCCGGCTGGTGCAGGGCAATTTCCGCGACATGGACCTCCTCCTGGCGGATAACTTTGTCCGCGGGGCCGAGGAGGCGGGAGTCAAGCGCGTGATATACCTCGGCGGGCTGATCCCCCAGGGAGTGGACGAGGACCAGCTTTCCCCGCACCTGGCCAGCCGGCTGGAAGTCGAAAGGGCCCTCAGCCGGCGGAGCATTCCGGTAACCGTTCTCCGGGCCGGGCTGATCTTCGGTCCGGGTGGTTCCTCAGCCCGGATGCTGCTCAACTTAACCCGGCGCCTGCCGGTCATGGTGCTCCCGGCCTGGACCCGCAACCAAACCAACTCGATCGATGTCAAGGATGTGATCCGGGCCATGGACATGGCATTGGAATGCGAGGATTGTGTCGGGAGCTACGACATCGCCGGCCATCCGGCCATGAGCTACAAGGAGATGATCCTGCGGACCAGCGAGCTGCTGGGCCGGACCACCCTCAAGATCGAGCTCCCGGGGAACTTCTTCCTCCTCAGCCGACGCTGGGTCAGCGTTTTCGGCAGCACCCCGGCCTACCTGGTCAATCCCCTGCTGGAAAGCCTCCGGCACAACCTGACCGCCCGGCCCAACCGGCTCCTCGAAAAGCTGCAAGCGGATGCGGTTCCCTTCGACCAGAGCGTGAGGGGATCCGTTGACGAGAAAGGCTTCCCCCTGCCAAATCCCCGCCAGAAGACCCAGAAGCGGGACCTGGACCGCATGCACCAGGCCAAGCGGGTCCGTTCGATCCAGCGCATGCCCCTTCCCCGGGACTGGTCGGCGATCAAGCTTTCCGACACCTATGCCTGGTGGATCAGTCACGCCTCGATGTCCCTGATCAAGGAGCACCGGAGCCCCGAGGGCGTCCTCAGCCTGCGATTCCTGAGCAGCCGGATTCCCCTCCTGGAGCTGACCCCGACCCCCTACTCCATCAATTGCCAGTACCGCAGGGCCTACTACGTGACCGGCGGATTGCTGGTCCGCAAGGTCGATCCGCCCGGGCGTTTCGAGTTAAGGGTCTTCCCGGAGCTGAACTGCCTCATTGCGGCCATTCACGGCTACACCCCGAAACTTCCCTGGTGGCTCTATTCCATCTCCCAGGCCCTCGTCCACCTGGCCGTCATGAAGGCCTTCGGCCGGTACCTGCAACGGGTCAGCATGACCGAGAATCCATCCCCTCAAGGATCCTCCCTTTCCCGTTGACGCAGGACCGTCACTGGAGGAAGGTCGGTCCGGGATATGAGTATCGGCTATCGCTCTCAAGAGCGGCCCGGGCAACGGCATGCCTGGTTCCGCCTGGTTTTTGTCTTTTCCATCCTGGCCGCGTCCGAGCTTTCCGGGCAGGCCCTCCCATACTTTGCCTCCGCCGAGGGCCTCGGGGGTGAAACCCTCAAGCTGGAGCTGCGCGGCATCATCAACACCGGTACGCGCACCCTGAGCTACACGCCGCAAGTCTGGGACGCCCACAAGGACCTCTACGAGGATCCGGAGGACTCCTCCAGGCTGATCCTGTTTTATTCCGGAGCCAGCTGGGACAAATCCGCCCAGGACCCGGGATCCGGTTCCGAGCAATACTGGAACCGCGAACACCTCTGGGCCAACAGCTACGGGATCGACGGTTCCAGGCCGGCCTACACCGACCTGTTTCACCTGGTCCCGGCCAACAAGTACGTGAACAATGACCGGAGCAACAACTACTTCGACTATGCGGATCCGAAGAAGCCCGGCTACGAGGACCCCGCCAATTCCATCGCCACCCAGTGCAAGGAAAACAGCAGCCTGATCTGGGAACCCGGCGATGACAAGAAAGGCTGGGTGGCCCGGGCCATGCTCTATATGACCACCCGCTATGCGCATCTTGAACTGGTCGACTCGCCCCCGTCGCCGGAACCGGATTCCAGCAGCAACCGCATGGCCCAGCTTTCCGTCATGCTGGAATGGAACCGCAGGTTCCCACCCTCGGAGAAGGAGCATTACATCAACCAGCGGATCCAGGACGACTACCAGTACAACCGGAATCCCTATATCGATTTCCCCGAGTTCGCGGACGCCGTCTGGATCACCGGGCCCTCCTGGGGAGGGTGGCGTTTGGAGCATTTCTCCCTCCAGGAACTGCTCGATCCGGCCGTCTCGGGTGACCTGGCCGACCCGGACGGGGATTCCATGGCCAATCTCGTCGAGATGGCCCTCTACACCGATCCGAGGTCTCCCGATCCGGCCCCGCCCATTTCCCTGCTCCTGACCGGGAGCGGCCTGGTGCTCAGCTTTTCCCGCGCCAGCGACCTCAGCAACCTCAACCTGTTCCTGCTCCTGGAAGAGTCGGAAGACCTGCAGAACTGGATCCCCCTGCCCCTCGATTCAGCCACCGTCTCCCCGGACGGACCGGACCGGGAGTCCGTGGTCCTGCCCCTGGCGATAGACGGAGCGGCCCGGAAATACTTCCGCCTGAAGGTCATCCGGCCCTGAGCCTGCTAAAAAGATGTAAGTTCTCAGGGCTTGCCACTCCACCGGAGGTCCTTTTCATTAGCGCCCAAGTCTTAACCACAGTTCCCTCGACAGCAGCACAACGTGAATCCACTCCGCAGGTTTTTCAACACCGCCTGGCTGGGAGCCAGCATCCTGGCCCTTTCGCCTCCCCTTTCCAGCGCCAACTTCCTCTACGATGGTTTATCCTGGGCCCCGGTGGACCAGACCGTCAACTGGTCCTACAACGACATCCTGGGTGAATTCGGCCCGGGCGGCCAGTTCGAGGGATACCGCCATGCCACCGTGGACGAGCTCTGGTCCCTGGCTGGCAGCTATGGTATTTCCCAGACCGCGACGCCCGAGGAAAATGCCGCAGCCGTCAACCGCCTGCAGGACGATCTGGGAATCACCCTGACCAGCAGCCTCGGGCAATTGACCGCCTGGACGCTCGGCTTTTCCGCCGAGGGGACCCGGTTCGATGTCCGGCTGGTCCTGCCCGATCCCGGGGACGCTTCTACTTTCCAGGGCTACGCCTACGAGACCGACTGGCCCTACTATGATGTCGCCGATCCCGAGATTGGCCATTACCTGGTCCAACCGGTGCCCGAACCGGCCCTGGTGGCTGCCGCTATGGGCCTGGCCGCCCTGGGAATCGTCTTCTTCCGTCGGCGCAAATAATAACTCCGGCCCGCCGAGGCGGAACCGGAGTCGATAAAGCAATGGGTTGAAGAAAAGCCTACCGCCGGCGGCGGCGGAACAGCACAAATCCCAGGCCAAGGGCACCGAGGATCAGCGCATAGGTGGCCGGCTCGGGGACGACCTGGGGATTCGTCGAACCGATGGTGTTGGCAGCCGTGGCATCCGTGTTGAAGGATGAATTCGGGATCATGATTCCGTTGATGTCATAAAGATCGGTGTCCCCGTAAGTGTTGACAGCATACCAATCCAAGGTCGCTGCATCCCGGAAGACGTTTTGAGGCTCCGTGCCCGTAAAGGCCATGTCGGCTCCTCCCAGGGCCGCCCCGTAAAGCAAATCGCCTGAATCCACGTCGGTGATTCCCAGGGCGTCCAGAATGTTTCCGGGATCGAAATCACCGATTACCGCGGCACCTGTGTAATCAACCGAGGAAATGAAGAATGTGAAGGAAGGATTCTCTATATCGCCCGTGTCGAAGGTGGCCAGTCCGTTGACATCAAAGGACACATCGATTGTTCCCGAATTCTGCACTTCGGAAGTCGCAGTCGAATCGCCCTCGATACTGCCCCAGAAGCCGGTGAAGCTGACTTCCCCGGCGGTGGCGATTAGCTCGACAAATTCAACCGCCGGATCCCCTCCGGGAGGATTCGGCTGGAATTCATTGATCAAAATCGCGGCGGAAGCGCTGGAGGCGCACAAACCGGCCGCGAACAGGATGCCTGCTGCATGCTTAATCTTCATAATCGTGAATTGGATGGATTGAGAACTTGAGGTCGGCTTACCCCGACAAAAATAGCAGTAACGAATAAACCTGCGGAGGCAAAGGCAAAAATGAGGTTGTCACCTCAATTTCACCCCGGACGGCACCCTAACGACCGGAAGGTGTACCTCAACCCGAGCTGCATGGCCCAGCGGGAGGAGAAGTTACGCAGCTCTTTCCAGTGGTTGGGAGGCGCCTCTCCTCACCTGTGAGTTTTCTTTGGGAAACAAAGGTCACTCCATTTTCGGGTCGATAATTTATAAAACGGCACGCCAAAGGAACATATTTCCCGTGACGGCCACTTCACTCTTTGACAACTGCAGCAGATTGCAGCTAAACCGGACAGCAAGGATACGTTACGGCATGTTTTCTAGGCTCATTTCAAGGAAAGGCCACAGCTGGTGGACTGGAATTACTTTGGCGATTCCCTTTTTGGCGATGGCGCAGGATTACTCCCCTCCCTCGAATTATTATAGCAGTGCGGATGGGTTTATGGGAACGGACTTGAAGACGGCCCTGCACGATATCATCGACAACCACAACGTTCGCTCATACGACGATTTCAAGTTGGCGGCTCGTGTCCTCGACCAGGATCCGGAGAACAGCAGCAACCTCATCCTGATCTACTCCGGGGAGTCCTTTCCGGCGGGATATTTCGGGACAGGCGGGGAAGTATGGAACCGCGAACATCTTTGGCCCCAGTCCTATGGCGTTGACGGGGACGACTATAATACCGTGGGCTATTCGGACTTCCACCACCTCTTCCCGGCCCTGGCGGACGTCAATACGGTCCGCCTGAACCGGTACTACGACTGGACCGACCCGGATAACAGGTACACCCATCCCCGCGCACCTGGTTCATCCTATGACGACAACTCATGGGAACCTCGGGACGAGGACAAGGGACGGGTGGCACGGGCCATTTTGTACATGGCCACCCGGTATGAAGGGCTGAATGATGAAAAAAGGACCAGCAGCACCTCGCTGGAAACTCCGGACCTGAAATTGAGTGACCGCGCCAACAGCGGATCAGAAACCATGGGAAAATTGTCCGTCCTGCTGGAATGGAACCGGATGTACTCCCCTGATGAACGGGAACAACGGCGCAACCAGGGTATTTATGAAGGCGTCCAGTGGGGCACGCGCATCTACCAGCAGGGAAACCGGAATCCGTTTGTCGACCATCCGGAATATGCCGATGCCATTTACCGGGCCACCAGCTTTGTCTCCTATGGAACTTGGCGAATAACCTATTTCAGCGAATTGGAGCTTCGCGACGAATCCGTGAGCGGTGACCTGGAGGACCCCGATGGAGATCGCCTTCCGAACTTGATTGAATTGGGATGCAACTGGAATCCCCGGCTGGCGGACGCCGGTTTTCCAATGACCGAAATCAAAAATGGGGACGGCACTGTTACCCTCTCCTATCTCCAACTGGGCCAGCCGGAAATTTCCGGTCTGAGCTATGCAATCCAATACTCAACCGATCCCTGGAATGAGGCGAGCTGGGCCAGTGTTCCAGGAAGCCCTGATTTAACCAATATTGATGGATGGACCTACGAGGCCAGCCTTACCGACACCCCGGATTCATTGGATGACACCTTCTACAGGCTCCATTTGAGCCGGGCTTACCCGTTGGACAATCCGGGAGAAGCGGTTTTCGATCCAGCCCGGCATTCGGCTCCGGAGGGGAGTATTTTCGCTTACGATGGAGACCCCCAGGATGGCTGGCAATTGCCGGACTGGCTCTCCCCCACCCACACCTCGAATTACCCGTGGGTGTACCAGCATACCCACCTTTGGATTCGTTTTCATGCCGTTTCCCCGGCCTCAGTCTGGATATATGACGAACACCTGGGTTGGTTCTGGACCCGGGAATCCATTTACCCGATTGTCTGGTCCGCAGTCAAAAATGAATGGATCCGCTTCGATTCCGGCCACTCGGAACCGAACCGTCAGTTGACTTTCCTCGAATCTGGAATCCGTATTTCAGAGGAGCAATTTTAAACCGCACCTGTAAAACACAATCAGCCCATGGAATTCATGAAATTACGAAGAACAGCGTTCCTGGCCCTGGCATTTTCAGCCCTGGCCCTGAATCAAGCCAGCGCCGCCTTGCGCATCAATGAGATCCGGATCGACAACCTTTCCTCGGATACGGACGAATATGCCGAAATCAAGGGGGATCCCGGAGAATCGCTGGACGACGTCTGGTACCTCCAGATTGGAGATCATTCCGGCGACGGTGCCTATAAAGGAAGTGGTGTTGTCGAATTCGCCGTCGATTTGACCGGCGAGGTGATTCCTGAGGGTGGTTATTATCTGATTGGCAATGCCACCATGACCCTGATCGATATCAGTGAAGTCAATTGGTTCATTGGCGAGAACAGTTTCGAGAACAGTGACAATATCACCCAGCTTCTGGTTCGCGGGTATACCGGGCCCGAAGTCACGTCACAGGCAGACCAGCTTGGTGCCCTTGCCATCGATATCGACAGTGGTGACGCCGTGGGCGACGTGGACGACGATGGCGTGCCGAATCAGGTCCTTCCATGGACAGAAGTAATCGATGCGGTGGGATTCGTGGAGGAAACCGATGCCGGCGAATGGTATTACGGGGCCGCCCTTGGCTTCGTGGATGTTGGTCCGGACGGGACTTTTGTTCCGGGGCAAATCTTCCGTTATGAAGATACCGGGGAATGGGTAATCGGCGACTTCTCGTTTGATGGCGGCACGGACACCCCCAAGGCCCCGAATCCGAATGCGCCAACAGTGCCCGTCATTTCCTCCATTTCAGAAAACTACATCATTATCGGCGAAACCCTTGTCATCACCGGCGAGAATTTTTCCAATGTGACCGGGGTAACCATCGGAGACCTCCCGGCCAGTTTCACCATTGTTGATGACACGACGATCCATGCGGTCATTCCCGATGGGGAGTACGGACCGGTGGTGGTGACCAATCCCAGCGGCTCGGGCAGTTCAGTGGAAAACGTTATTTTCCTTGATCCAGATACGGTCCTTGCCCTTGAGGAAAACTTCACCGATGCGGATACGCTGGGTGCCTTCACAGCATTCAGCCTGGCCAGCGGCAAGGACTGGGAATGGCGCTCATATGACGGTGACGGATATGCCTACATCAACGGCTACGCCAACGGGGAGGAACCGGCCAGTGACGACTGGTTGGTTTCCTCCGCAATCGACCTGACCAATGTCATGGATCCGGGCCTCCATATCCAGACCATGGCCAATTTCAGCGGCCCGGACCTGGAAGTATCCATCTCCACGGATTACGATGGAGTTTCCTCTCCGGACCAGGGCTTTACCTGGACTCCTGTCAGCGGACTTGTCTTGTCCGATGGGGATTATGCCCTTACGGATTCAGGTATCGTCGACATTCCCGAATACGCCGGAGAAGTCATTTACCTGGCGATCCGGTACACTTCAAACGGCTCGGGAAGTGGCGATGGCAAGACCTACGAAGTCACCCAGGTCCTGGTGGGCGGTAGCGCCTCCATGTCCAACGCCAATCCCTGGACCGACCTGCCCCATGTGGAAGGATGGGTAACGGTCGAAATCAGCGGTCCCGACAACGTCATGTGGCTGAACGATGCCGCATGGCCGTACGTCTACAGCCTGCGCCATGGCTGGCTCTACATGGATGTGACGCAATGGCCGGACATCTATATGTATAACTTCTCCGACGATGTTGGATGGCTCTATACCGCGGAGGGACTCTATCCCTTTATGAAGAGCCTGGAAACCGATGAATGGGGCTGGTTCGACCAGGGCTCAACCTTCGGTAAAAGGCGATTCTACATCTATACCGGGGACCTTGGCTGGATTACGGTTCCCGACGAGGGTTAATTCCAATCTTTATTCAGGCGGCGGGTCCCGGAGACCCGTCGCCTTTTTTTTTCCCAACCAAGCGACCACTCTGAATACGATGAAAAGTATCCACCGATTCTGCATTCTGTGGGCCATTGTACTGATCCCCTGCAGCGGCCTTGTGGGTCAATCCGCGACCTCCTCGGCCTTGTCCGGACGCATCTCCTCCGAGGATGGCTCCGGATTGCCGGGAGCTGTAATCAGCCTGACCCACGAACCGACCGGGACAACCGATACCTACGTGACAACTGGCAATGGACGGTACTCCTTCACGGGATTGCGTCCGGGAGGACCCTACAACATGAAGGTCACCTCGGATGGCTACCAGCCACGTGAATTCCGGGACCTGCAGCTGAATTTGGGCCAGGAACAAACCATCAACGTGGACATGGCCATCATCTCGGAAGGTCCCACTTTTGATCTCGAGGAATTTGTCGTCGTATCCGGAGAAGAAGCCTTCATCCTGGGGAACCAGTCCATTGGTCCGAA
>CAJXMX010000033.1 GCA_913056355.1 uncultured Opitutales bacterium | reverse complement strand
CGCAAGTAGTCTCCCCCTCAGTCCAGGTATCAGACTGAATTGCCCGGCAACTGTTGATGTAGTGGATGACCTTGTCGTAGGAGGCCTCCTTGTCCGGGTCGTTCTCCTGGATGCGTTTCAGGGCTTTGATTGCGGTGTCAGCATGCTTAATTGCCGTCGGAATAGGCTGGGGCTTCGTCTTGGGAGCATTGGCATTCGCTGCCTCGGTTATCTCCTTTGCCGTTGGAACTCCGCCGGATTTCTCCTTCGCTTCTAGCAGAACACCTTCCCGATCAGCCTCAGGCACTTTGGCGATGGCACGGGCCTTAGCCTCGTTGTCTACAATTGTAGACACTTCGCCCTTGAGTGAACGCACAGTAGCTGCAGCATTGATGTATTGATAAGCTCGGGAGCGGGACATGTCCCATTTGGCTCGGCAATAGTCTTCAAAGGACGAGTGCTGTTCCCTGTACAACTTCTCATGGTTTATCCTCCACAATGCGTCGCTTACCTCGATAAAGGAGTCGAAGCCCTTCTTGATTTGTTGCTCCAACATCTGGAGGGTGTTCCTGTCTGCCAGGTCCATTTCTTTCATAATGATTTCCTAATATTCTTTGTTATCTCCGTGACGCCTCCCATTGGTCATAATCCAGTGAACCATCAGGCTCATTGAAATCCGGGTGGTCAATTGGCCACTCGGGCCACGAAAAGTTATTGTGTGGGCAGGTTGGCCCATGTTGGGTTGGGACGATTCCATTATTCATAATCGTGGGCATCTGGTGTTAGGAGTTTTCGGGAATCCCCGGAACATCTCCAGTACATCCCCGCTCGTCCATCCGTCAGCCAAAGCATCAGCGGCATCCCAGGTCTTGGGCAAGATAGGCGAGGGTGTCAGCAGGAGGCAATTTGCGGCTCCTACGCTCGATGTGAGGTGGTCCTGGATGTTCTGCATTGTCTGGATTCCACAATCGTCATTGTCAGGCCAAAGGATTACCGAACGGCCTATTAGGGTATTGAAGTCGGTCTTTCTCCAGGCACTGCATCCTCCCGCCCAGGTTGTAACTATGGCATCAGAGAAAAAGGTCTGGGCAGCGTCTGCGGCTTTCTCGCCCTCTACCAAGACAACGCCAGCGTCAGGATTCTGCGTCAGCAGGTGGAGGTTGTAGAGTGGTCTGGGAGCAGGCATGGCACCCATCCTCCACTTATTGTCAGACCAGGTATACGGGCGTGGCTCCTTCTCCCCATCCTTGCGCTTGTACCGGGCAACATACCCAACAGGCTTTCCATGGGAATCATGGTAGGTCCAGGTATCGGACGGCTGGCTGCTGATCAGGATTGAGTTGTTGTAGGTGAAGTCGGGAGGCGGGCTATCGGAAGGGATGTCCTTATATGGATCCCGGCCAGGAGTTTTTGTAATCACTGGAGGCGGTGCTGCCTGATTGGTACTCCTGGTGTGGTGAGCAGTATCTGTTGGCAGCGATAGTCTTTCGGCAATCAGGTTGGCTGCTTCTCCCTGACCGATGTCTTCCAGGTAAGCCTTCAGGGAAATCAGGTCACCGCCTCGATCATCCGTGGCAAAATCCATCCAGACTCCGGTGGTCATATTGATCGAAAAGCTGCCGAGGGTGTGGTCAGGACGCCTAGGGTTGATGGCCACCCATTCATTACCCTTCTGAGTTCCAGTTGGCAGCCACTCCTGGAGGAGCTGATGGGAGCAACTGAGGGCGGCAGCCTTGATTCCAACAAAGTCGATCATGGTCAGTTCCTCCAGCCTTTAAATACATACATTCTCCGTACGGGACACCACCGCATCGGTTCCAGCGGGCAGCTATTCTTCTGAGTGTACAGGGGTTGTTTGGTCCGCCAGTCGGCGCATCGGGCGAAAGTGGCATCCAGAAGATGAATTTGAGGTTCCTGGTCCCAGAGGTAGTATTCCGCCAATGGTATCAGATCGTCACAGGTAACCTGTGGAATAGTGGGGGTAGTGGGGCACTTTTTAAGTTCAGAGATTATTTCACCCCTTAAATTCTCTACCAATTTGGAAACTGCCCCACTACCCCCACACTTGAGGGATTGATGATAAAGCTCAAATGCTTGTTCCCACGCCATAGTCTTAGAAGTTGAGGGTGATTCGGTACTTGTTGATGCCACCGGCGGTGCTGGTGATAGTGACCCGGTCAGGGTTTGTATGGGCCAGCCTGGAGAGGTAGGTCCCGCAGGTATTGGAGTAGGTAAGCAACCTTTTCGCCTCGTAAACAGTGGGTGCCGATTGGTCCGTAAGGAGTCGCTCGACCTCTGATGCGGTAAACTCACCAGGTAGCCTGGCTTTCATTGCCTCGTCGATCTGCTGGAGGAGTTTGTTGGCCGGGTCCATGGCAGCAATCGCACCCACCAGGTCAGGATGTTGATAAGCCTTTGCCCCGGTGCGCCGATCCTTCATCTCCTGGGGGATCACGAATTTGTGGAGCAGGTCGTACATGAAGGCTGGTATCTCCGCTTCAATCTGTGCCCACCGCTCCGTCTGGGTGGCATCCGGCATTACGATTTCATGGCGGTAGCACTTGAACATGCTCAGCTTATCCAGCATGGAGTCGTCGTAGGGTGGGAGGATCCTCAGGTCCTCAGGCTCATCATTGGTCGCAATGACCAGACGCCACCAGGGGCGGACCGTGAATGCCTCCTTGCCCTTCTCCTCGCCCTTGACGGCACCAGAGAATAGGCTGCTCTTGATCCTGTTACCCATCTGCTTACGCATGCGCATGTCGGTATGACCGGACTCGTCGTCACAGGTCAGAAGCTCGGCCCCGATTAGTTCGGAATTGAAATTGGTGTTGCCGACCATCCAGTTGTAGGCGGACTGTCTGCGACCAAAGATGGTGGCTATAATTTCAATAAGGAGGGTCTTGCCGCAGTTTCTGGGACCGCATAGGGCGACTGCTGGTGCTGGCTGGAACAACGCCTTCTCATCCATGAACTCAACCAGGTTTCGCAGCGATGACGACATCCATGCCAGGAACCACCTAGTCTGGTCGCAAAGCAGGTCGGTGATGAAGGTCTCGATGGTCGGAAAGTCACCTGGGGTAGGGATGAGGAGCCGGGGTTCATTGGTGACTAGGAGCTGTTGTCCGGACTTGGTGTCCTTGATCAGGCCGCATCTGTGACCTGCTAAGGGACCAGCCCAGTCGACGTACCTGTTCCGGTTGATGTCGCTGATAATTTCGTCGACCTCCGACAAGTTTTCCTTGGCGCCAGGTTTGTTGGTCCGACCCATCCGCCTCAACTCACGCTTTGTGTCAGTCAATGTGAACTTGAGATAGCCGGGTCCATTTTCCCTCGGCCAATAATACGACTTTCCGTCGTAGTGTATGTTGGTAATCAAATTTCCCTTTTCCGTATCTCTGCCTTCGTGAGAGGAGGGCTTAGCAATGGCCTCCAATTGGCTAAACAAACTGCTGCCTGGTTTCAGCGATGCTATTATTTCATCCTGGTTGGCTTCTGTCGGTCCATTCAACAAGTTGATGTGACTGGTTCTTCCATTCATGTCGGCACCCCCTCGTCTACTGAAGATGTTTTCTTATCAATTTCAGCATAAGGGTCGCCTGCTACAAACGAAACGCCCTCTGGGTGACCCCCGTAACCTTCCTGAACCATTTCTCGAAATTTCTGCCATGCCATTTCGAGGTCATTGTACGAGAATCCGTATGTTCCCCATGACTCGCTAGGTGGCATGCCTTCACTTGCCGGGTACTCCTTTCCGAATCTGCATCCGGCCTCATGTGTTCTAAGCTCAACTACCTCGTAGGTCCAGGCATCCTCAGGGAAGCGCTTGTTTCGCTTGCGAAGCAGCGCATAGGTGCCGCGCCTTTTCATTTGTTCATACGTGAAGCCTTTTGCTTTGAAGGCGTGAGGAAGTACTTGGACTCTGTCGTTGCTAGTGGAATGACTTGACTCTTGGTTGTAAAAATGCCTATACTCTGGAACGTTAGAAATTTCACGTACATTGGCTTCCATTTTGGGGGCCTTTTTTTTCATTCCCTTATTCCTTTCCGCTTTCTTGGCTGAGCTTGTGCAGAGCCTCCCGAGCGCTGGGAAGATGGTAGAGATACTCCCGGCCAACTAGGGCGGCCTTGAGGAATCCCTTTTTTCGCCACCTCCGCAGGGTGCGCGAGTCGGGTACCTGAAGTCCACGAAAGACCTCTTCGCAAAGGCACTCTTTTGTCCCCCATGCATCTTGTTCGGGGGCATGCTTGGCAGGAATGGATATCTGCTTCATTTTTTCCTTTCGATGGTCCTTTAATGTGCGCGGGTTTGCGCTGTTGTAGAGGGCACCGCTCGTACTTCCAATTGTAGTCGCTGGAACGGTAAATTCGGTAAATTGAGGGCTTGGCATTACCCGTGATACTGGACGATTTTTCTAGCCAATAGGGCGGGGTCACTCGCATGCGTTCTCCTCCATCCAACTATCCAGGACAGATTCCCTGAAAATGATTCTCCTGCCGATCCGGATATGTGGTATGCGGCGTGTGGCGATGAGTTCGCGAAGGAATCGCTCGCTGATCCTGAGGTATTCAGCTGCCTCCTCGACGGTGAAGTTCCGCCTGGCACCAGCTGCTTGCTTGTACTGACTCGTAATGGTCATGATTTCCTTTGTTTGATGTTTCCCTGCACTGATTGGCAGGATTGTGACCATTATAAAACACACACTGTCAAAGTTGACTTCAGCATGCTGTGAAAGGCGCTGAACCCAGTGTTCATGCGGGGCGCAGCCTGATTCGGCAGCAATCGCGGTGCAGCCAGGATCGACTCCCCTTGGAGTCGATTTCTGGGTGTGAAGTAAGGTCGGTTGACGTGGTCTACCCGGAGAAGTTCATGACCTTGTCAGCAGGCAGCTTCGGCTTGATGGCGAAGTAGGATTCGCCCTGTTCCTTGGTGGCCAGGGCTGCGTAATGATCGAACAAGACAGTATCGCCCTGCCGGTGTCCCAGCAGCCGGGCCGTCTCGATTGAGTCCCCAGTAACGGCGTACTTGTAGGAGCCGAAAGAGTGCCTAAGTCCGTTCTTGACCCAATTGCTGGTTCCATCCGAATTCTCCCACCCGGCAGACAACCTCAGCTTGTGATATTCGTTGCGAAAAATGTTTTCGGAGTAGGGGACCACCTTGCCAGTTCGGTTCGGTATGGTAAGAATCCACTGCTTTGCGTTTTCTGGAATGGGGACAAACCGCTTGCGCCTTTTCTTGGTAATGCTGGCGTCCAAGGTGACGATTCCGGTTTCCAGGTTCACCTTACTCCACTCCAACTTTTGCAGTTCCTCGGTGCGGATTCCAGTAAAGGCGGCCAGCACTACAAACGGAAGAAACTCAGGGCGTTGGTTCGCTGTGAACTCCAGGAAGTCCTCAACCTCCTTCGGAGTCAGGATTCCCACATCCAGGTCGTCCTCACCGTTATCGCCACCGAAGAGCCGCTTCTTGTCTTCCTCGGCCCAGTCCCCGGTGGGATTCTTCATGATGTACCCTTTCTGCTTGCTGTAGCCAAGAACCTCATTGGCTGCCCGGTAATAATTCTTCCGGGTTCTGTCCGTCCCATCAATCCGCTTTATATAGTCCTGGACCTGCTCCTGGGTGATTTCGTGGACTAGTGTGTCTGCCCCGATCTCCTCCAGCAGCTTGTTGGTCTGGTAATCATATGTGCGAAGGGTATGCTGGCTGAGCTTCCCGCGCTCCTGCCGTTCCTGCTTGCTCGCCCTCAGTTCCTTCACGACCTCGCCGAGCGTACGCTCATTTTTGCCTGCAGGGGCCCGATCCAGGGCATATTGTATGGCATATGTAATGGACATCCTCTTCTTCCGAAGCTTGGGGATCATGGTGCCAATCTCCCGGCGTTCCACTTCGGTGAGTTGAAAATACGCCTCGCCCTCCTTGCGAATGCCCACCTGCTGGCTTTTGGCGTATCGCTTAGCCTTCTCCTCGGTGGGGAACTGCTTACGAATACGCCCCTTACCGCTAACCTTGGCGGGGACTGTAACCTGGTAGCTAAAACCAGTGATCTCGCCGTCGAAGAGGTTCGGGATGCACCGGTATTTAATTCCTGACTTTGGAGGATACTCGACGGATTCCCCGCTCACCGAATCCAGTTTTGTCTGCTCTGCCATGTAGTGCAGACTAGTATAAATTGCTGCCGGTCGACAAGTCGAATTGGCAGAAACAGGACAGGAATATTCCTGAGATGGCCTGTATGCCGCTTGAATAGTGGCGGAGAGAGAGGGATTCGAACCCTCGATACGGTTTAAAGCCGTATACCCACTTAGCAGGCGGGCGCTTTCGGCCACTCAGCCATCTCTCCGTTTCCGTACCGGAAATGGCGTAATGTGGGCCCCGGACCGGGCCAAATCAACTCTTTTTTCCCGTTTGACCGAAATCCCGCTGATCGGCCATGCTTTCGGGGTGAGCAACGAGCAAGAGGATGGTTACTTCCAGGTTTACACCGGTGAAGGCAAGGGCAAGACCACGGCCGCGCTGGGGTTGGCCTTGCGGGCCAGCGGTCGCGGCCTGCCGGTCTACATTGGACAGTTCATGAAGGGGCAGGATTATGGCGAGTTGCACGCCTTGCCGAAGCTGCCCGGCGTGACCCATGAGCAGTACGGGGATCCGGGCTGGGTCTATAAGGGTAAGATAACCGAGGCCCAGCGGGCCCGCGCCCACGAGGGGCTGGCCAGGGCACGGGAGGCCCTCTACTCGGGCAAGTACCGGATCGTCATCCTGGACGAGATCAACATGGCCGTCTGGTTCGAGTTGATCAGCCTGGAAGAGGCACTTGAGCTGGTGGAAAAACGTCCCCGGAAGGTGGAACTGATCTTCACCGGGCGCCGGGCCGATCCACAGGTGCTCGAGCAGGCCGACCTGGTGACCGAGATGCGGGAGGTCAAGCACTACTACAGCCAGGGAGTCCCGGCCCGCAAGGGGATCGAGAACTAGCTGAAGCGGGGGGCCAGGGCCGCGTAGGCTTCGCGAAGGACGGATTCGGTCTTCTCCCAGCCGATACAGCCGTCGGTGATGGACTGGCCGTAGACCAGTTCCTCCGCCGGGCGCGGGAATTTCTGGCTGCCGTCGACCAGGTTGCTCTCCAGCATGATGCCCATGATCGGCGAATCCGGCCGGGCCGCCTGTCGGATCACCTCCTGGAGGACTTCCGGCTGGCGGGCGGGATCCTTGCCGCTGTTGGCGTGGCTGCAGTCGACCATGATGGAGGGCAGCAGTCCGTTCTCGGTAAGCATCTTTACGGAAGCCCCGATGGCGTCCGGGGCGTAGTTGGGGCCATCAGCCCCGCCGCGGAGGATCAGGTGGCAGTTGGGGTTTCCCCGGGTGGTCAGGGCCGAGGCCAGCCCCTGGTGGCTGATGCCGAGGAAGGTCTGGGACTGGGAAGCCGCCTGGATGGCGTTGACCGCGACCAGGATATCCCCGCTGGTGGCGTTCTTGAAACCCAGCGGCATGGAAAGGCCGGAAGCCATCTGCCGGTGGGTCTGGGATTCCGTGGTCCGGGCCCCGATGGCCGACCAGCAAATGAGGTCGGAAATATACTGCGGGGTGATCGGGTCCAGCAGCTCGGTGGCGGTGGCCAGGTTCAGGTTGAGGACGCTGAGCAGGAACTGCCGGGCGGTCTTCAGTCCCTTCGGCAGGTTGCAGCTGCCGTCGAGGTCCGGATCCATGATCAGGCCCTTCCAGCCAACCGTCGTGCGCGGCTTCTCGAAATAGACCCGCATGACGATGTAGAGCCGGTCCTGCAGCTCGGCCTTGAGCTTGACCAGGCGGCGGGCGTATTCCATCCCGGCTTCCGGATCGTGAATCGAGCAGGGCCCGACAATGGCCAGCAGGCGCTGGTCGTTGCCGAAAAGGATCCCGTGGATGGCATCCCGGGCGGAGGCGATAAAACCGGCCATCTCGTCCATCCGGGGCAGTTCCCGGCAGAGGTACTCGGGCGCTGGGAGAACGGCGCTGTCGAGAATGTTGACATCGGATACCTGGCGGATGGGGAGGTTCATGGCAGTGTAGGGTGGGCGAGGTCATCCGCTGGGCAAGCTGATTTTTATTGGCCCTTCCGCTTGATTCCCGTGCCATGCGGGCGACACTTTATACATGTTGGAAAGTAAATGCCTATTCGCCCATCTCCCGGCGGCGGTGATCCGGTTTTCCGGTGAAGACCACCTTGAATTCCTCCAGGGGCAGGGGACCGCCGACCTCGGCGGGGAATTCGGCCTGGCCCGGTACGACCTGTTTCTGGACCATCGCGGAAACATCCAGGGGGACGGATTTATCCTGCATGAAAGCGAGGAATCCACCCTCCTGGTCAGTTATGCCACCCCGGCGGAGACGCTGGTGGAGAAATTCCAGCGCCACATCATCGCCGATGACGTGGAAATGGAGACCTGCAGCGAGGAATACCGCCTGCTCAGTGTTCCGCCGGATGCCCTCGAGGCTTTCCTGTCCGCGGCCGGGCTGGAATTGCCCGGGGAGGGGCGGATCCTCTACACCGGAACGGCCCTCGCCTACATGGGGCGGCGCCTCGGGGCCGGCACCCTGGATATCCTTTTCAGCGGCGACGGCGCTTTCTCCATTCCGGACGGCTGGCGGGATTCACGGGACACCGTGGCCGCCGAGGAGTTGCGGATCCTGGCCGGTGTCCCGATGGTTCCCTCCGACCTGGCGGAGGGGGGGATGAATCCCGTCGAGGCCGGCCTCATCAGTCCCGTTTCCTTCACCAAGGGCTGCTACCTGGGCCAGGAAGTCGTGGCCCGGGTCCATCGCCTCGGGCGGGCGCCGCGCCGGATGGTGCGATTGTCGGGAACCGGAAAAACCCCTTCCGTGCCTCAGGAATTGAAGCTCAGCGGCCAGGTGGTGGGCGAATTGCGCTCTGTAGTGACTTTTCCCGACAAATTCTCGGGAATCGGCTGGCTGAAAAACAAGGTCGAGGACGGTGCGGCCGACTTTGAGGGCAATACCCTGCAAGCGGAGTCGCTTGCGCAATCCTGAAGGCTGTGCCGGCGCCATCATCCGCCCCAATCCTCGCCCACAAAACGTTTGACACCCGGCGCCCCCCTCAATCCCTCTTTTCAGGGGGGATTCCATCCATCCCCCTTGGCAATGCCGCACCAGTAAAGGGATGGCAAGGAACGGCCCTCGCGAAAATTTTGCCAAATCCTCAAGAAAACCGTTGACGGTATCTTCATTAATTTATTGTTTCCCCATGTTCACTCCCGAACCTAACGTATACTAAAAGGAACCTATATATGAACAAAGCTGAGTTGGTAGAAACCGTACAAAAATCACTGGGTGGCGACACCTCCAAGGCCGCCGCCGAGCGTGCTGTTGCTGCTGTTATTGAAGGCATCGAAAAGGGCCTCAAGAAGGATAAGTCTGTTCAGCTCATTGGCTTCGGAACTTTCTCCGTCGCCAAGCGCGCTGCCCGGCAGGGGATCAACCCCCAGACCGGTGAAAAGATCAAGATCAAGGCTAGCAAGACTGTTAAGTTCAAGGTCGGCGCCGGTCTCAAGGAAAAGATCTAAGCGGTTACCTCATATAAACTTGCAAAATGGCCCCGCATTCGCGGGGCTTTTTTGTTTATCCTCAACTTCTCAACCCCGGATTTTCCATGAATGCTACCCCTGCCATACGCACGGCCTCCCCGGGCCGTATCGAGTTCATCGGCAACCACACCGATTACAACGGCGGCCAGGTCCTGGGGGTCTCCCTCAACCTCGGCGTTGAGGCTGAGGCCACGCCCCGTGAGGATCGCCAGCTGCACTTCAGCAGTGACGGCATTGCAGCCGCCTTTAAAGGCAGCCTGGATGAGCTGGTCCCGCAATCCGGGGAACTGGCCTGGGCCAATTATCCACTCGGGATCCTGAAGGTCCTCCTGGAGGCCGGGCACGAGGTCGCGTCGGGTTGCGACCTGCACTTCCGCAGCAATCTTCCCACGGGGGCCGGACTGAGCAGCAGTGCGGCCATCGAGCTGGCCACCCTTGAGGCCATATGCCAGTTGAACGGCCTGGATCTTTCCCGCAAGGAGAAGGTGCTCCTGGCCCAGCGGGCCGAGAACACCTTCGTTGGCGTTCCCTGCGGCATGCTGGACCAGGCCGTGTCCTGTTTCGGCCGCGAGGACCACCTGGTCCGTATCGATTGCGCGAATACGGCTTTCGAGACCGTCCCGCTGGCGCACGGGTTGCATTTCTGGGTCTTCAACACCAACCACAAGCACAGCCTGGTCGACTCCATGTATTCCCGCCGGCATGCCGAGTGCCGCAAGGCCCTGGAAATCCTTCGCCAGGCCGATCCGGGCTTGCAGCACCTGGCTCACGCCAGGATCGAGTTGCTGGAGCACCTGGAGGCTGGCTCCGATATCCGCCGCCGCGCCGAACACACGGTCCTGGAGAACCTGCGGGTGCAGCAGGTGATCCAGGCCCTCGAGGCGCACAACCTGGAAGAGGTGGGAGACCTGCTCTTTGCCTCTCATGCCAGTTCGCGGGACCTCTTTGAAAACAGCATTCCGGAGCTGGATACCCTTGTTGAGCTGCTCCAGGGCCTGCGCTCCCACGGGGTTATCGGGGCGCGCCTGACCGGGGGAGGCTTCGGGGGGGCCGTGATGGCCCTCACGACCGACCGGTTTAGCTCCCCGGATGCCGGAAACGTCCTGCAACTTTACCGGCACCGGCATCCCGGTTCCGAGGCCCCGACCTGTCTACATGTGCGCACCGGTAACGGCACCCGGCGCCTGGATTGATCAATTTAGGGCAATGTTGGCCGGCATTCTGCGGTTGGCACAACTAATGCTTGTAATCAGGCCTACTTAACTTGGTTTGGTTACATAAATATTGGGGTAATAAAAAGCCGTCCCGCGTGTTGCGGGGCGGCTTTTAATTTGAGAACTTCAAATACGATTCAGGAGGCGGCCTTTTCCTTCGCCTCGCTGGATTTATCGCCGGAATCCTTGTAGGGCTTGCCGGTAAGGGTGGAGATGAATTTCTTCATGGCCGGGGTCAGGACGCGGCCCTTGCGATGGATGATGGCCAGGGGCCGGGTCACGTTGGCGCCCTTGATGGGGACGGCCTTGAGCAGGCCCTGCTTGGTCTCCTGCCGGACCGTGGCCGAGGGGACAATGGAGACCCCGGCGTTGATTTCCACGGCCCGCTTGACGGTCTCGATATTGTCGAACTCCATGACCGGCTCGAGGTCGACCTTGGCGTCGCGGAACATCTGGTCGGTGGCTTTGCGGGTGGGAATGTCCTGGTCAAAGCCGATGAACTCCTCCTCGGCCAGGTCGGAAATCTCGACCGACTTTTTCTTGGCCAGGGGATTGTCCGGATTGCAGATCAGGACCAGCCGGTCCTCGAGGAAAGGAATGACGTCCAGCTGACGAGTCTTGGCCGGGAAGGCGATCAGGCCGAGGTCGACCGAGTTGTGCAGGATGTCCTCGTAGACCAGGTTGGAGCGCCGATATTCGACCCGGACGTTGACGGACGGGAATTCCTTGAGGAACTTGGTGATGTAGGGTGGCAATTCGTGCAACCCGATACTATAAATGGTCGAAATATGGATCGTCCCGCTGATCACCTTCTTCATCTCCTGCAGGTCGGAGACCAGGCGGTCGTAACGATGCAGGATTTCCTTGGCGCTGTCGTACAGCTTCTGGCCTTCCCGGGTGAGCCGGAACTGCTTCTGGCTGCGGTCGACAATCAGCACCGCAAAGTGTTTCTCCATGGCCCGGAGCTGCTGGCTGACCGCGGACTGGGTCACCCCGTTCAACTTGGCAGCCCGGGAAAAGGACTGGCTTTCGACAAGATCGGAAAATATTTTGAAGTTCTCAATATGCATAAATTTTTCTGATAGCCCCCTCTCTTTGTTTTGTAAATATTAATTTCTCTTATCGCAACAATTTCCTTACTCCCTTTGTTAATGAACTCAGAAAAGCAATTCCTCGAAAACCTGGCACATTTGCGGGAGCGTATTAAATCCGCTTGTGACCGCTGCCATCGTCCGGTTGATGAAGTCGAGCTAATGGCAGTGACCAAGACCCACCCGGTCCAGGCGGCGCGCTGGGCGGTTGCCGCCGGATTGGAGCGGATCGGGGAAAACCGGGTCCAGGAGGCCGCGCAGAAGCGTCCCCAGATGGCCGGGCCGGCCGGATTGTGGGAGCTGATCGGCCCCCTGCAGAGCAACAAGGCCCGGCTGGCCCTGGAAACGGTGGACCGGATCCAGACCGTGGACCGACTCAAGCTGGTCCGGGTCCTGGACCGGCTGTGCGGGGAACTGGGCCGGGATGCCTTTCCCGTTCTGCTGCAGGTCAATGTGGGGGAGGATCCGGCCAAGCACGGCTGCCGGGCGGACGAGGCCGACCGCCTGGTGGACGCCATCCGGCACAGCGGCCACCTGAAGCTGGAAGGCCTGATGACCATCGGGGAATTGACGGACGACGAGAAGCGTATCCGGGCCACTTTCGCCCGCCTGCGCAACCTGCGGGATCGTCTGGAACACGAGTGGGAAATTCCCCTGCCGGTCCTTTCCATGGGCATGACCGATGACCTTGAGCTGGCCATTGAGGAGGGAAGCACCCTGATTCGCGTGGGGACGGCCCTTTTCGGGAGCCGCTGAGCCTCACTCGTGGTTGGGGCGCGCCACGACGCCCGCATAGGGCTCGGCGGCGAAAGGCTCCCGTTCCCGTCCGTCCTCGACCAGATGCCGGTCGCAGACGGCAAAGAATTCCTCCGCCTCCCGGGCCCGGCGCATGTCGTGCAGGAAGCGGCCTTCGTCATCGACTCCCTGTCCGACGAAATTGAGGAACTTCTTCATCCGGTTCAGCCGGTGCCGTTCAAGGCAATCCTCCCGGGTGATGACCGACCAGAGGTCATCGACATAGTTCCGGACATCGCCCAGCAGGGGCCGGATGGGCTCCCGGCCCAGGCTCAGGTCACGGGTCTGGGCGAAGATCCACGGGTTGCGGATGGCCGAGCGGCCGATCATGGCCCCAAAGCAGCCCGTCAGGGAGCGGACTTCCATAGCCTTGGCGGCCGAGGTGATATTGCCGTTGGCAAAGACCGGGCAGGGGACCGCCTGCACGGCCTGGCCGATGCGCTCATAATCCACCTCGCCACGGTACATCTGCTTGACCGTACGGCCATGGATGCTGAGGCAGTCCACCTGGTGCTTGCGGACCAGCTCCAGGATTTCCTCAAAGGGCTCCTTGTCGTCGAAACCAAGACGCATCTTGACGGTGAAGCGGCCGGGGATAGCCTGCCGCAGGGTGCCGAAGATCCTGTCCACCCGCCCGGGGTCGCGCAGCAAACCGCCGCCGACGTTCTTGCGGTAGACCTTCGGGGCCGGGCAACCCATGTTGAGGTCGATCCCCGCGATGGGCAGGCCGGAAAGGAGGCGCACGGTCCGCTTCAAGTGGACCAGGTTTTCCCCGATCAACTGCGCGAATACCGGCCTTCCGGTACCATGGTGAAGGATGGAGTCGACAATGTGGACCTCCGGGGTGGAGTGTTCATGAACCCGGAAATACTCGGTGAAGAAATAGTCCGGCACTCCGTACTTGCCCAGCAGCCGCATGAAGGCCAGGTCCGTGACGTCCTGCATCGGGGCCAGCGCGGTGGGCAGGCTGCCGGCGGCCAGGAGATCCGGCAAGGGGAGGGGGCTTTCCATGCCCTAACCCTGTTCCTTGAGGATCCGTTCCAGCAACTCGGTCATGTCCTCCTCTGCGTCCAACACTTTCCTGGAGACATAGATCGGCCGCTCGTCATGCAGGGCCAGGGCGATGGCGTCGCTGGGACGGGAATCGATCTCGCAGATCTTGGAATCCACCTCGTTCTCCATCTTGAGGATGATCCGGGCGAAGAAGGTGCGGTCCCGCACATCGTTGATGATCACCCGCTGGAGGGAGACGCCGAGGCCGACAAAAATGTTGCTGATCAGGTCATGCGTCATCGGGCGCTCACGCTGAACATCGTTGATGATCATGGAAATGGCGTTCCCGATCTGCGTGTCCACGTAGATGATAAAGGTCTTCTCGTCCGGCCCGAGGAAGATGGCGCATCCATTGGAGGTCGGCATAACCCCCTTGATCGTGACCTTCAGCACATCATTCTGCATGGTTTACAAGTAACCTGACATGCCCTGCGAACGCAAGCAGGGCCTGCAAGATTTCTCCGTCGCAGATTGGGGTTGAAGGGCATGGGTCCCTGCTCCAAAAACGGAACCGATGATGGAGAGGCGCCAGCGCAGACGACCGAACATTTACCTGATCGGCTTCATGGGAGTCGGCAAGAGTGCGGTTGGCCGGGCCCTGGCCCGGTCGCTGCACCTGCAATACCTGGATTCAGACTGGGCCATCGAGCACAAGGCGGGCATGCCCATCACCGAGATTTTCAAGACGCGGGGGGAGGCCGCCTTCCGTTCCATGGAGCGGGAGTTTATCGAGTCCGGTCATCCGGCGGAAGGGGTCGTGGTCTCCTGCGGCGGCGGCCTGCCGGTCCAGCCCGGGATGGGCGAGTTATTGAAATCCAAGGGGGTGGTGATCTGCCTCTTCGCCAGCCCGGAAACAATCGTCCAGCGGACAGTGGGGAATCCCAAGCGCCCCTTGCTCAATGTGGAGAATCCGGAGGAGCGGATCCGCCAGCTCATGGGGGAGCGCGAGCCGGTCTACATGAATACCGGGATCGGTATTTCCACCGAGAGCCGCAGCATCGCCGAAGTGGTCAAGAACATTGCCCGGATCTATCGCCGGGAAGCCCGGCTCCGCTTCCAGTGAATTGATAATGAAAGTCCTGCGCTGGTTTTCCCTCTGGTTCTTCATCGTCCTTGGCATGTGCCTGCAAGGGGCCCTTGTGGGGAGTCTCCTGTTCGTCATCGGCGGGCTCCTCCTGGGCATGGACCTGAGCGTGCCGCAGCTGGCCCTGAACGGCCTCAAGGACGGGGCTTTCCTGGCTCTCATCTGGGCGCCGGGGACGGGCATTGTGGTGTGCTTTATCAAGGCTTACGGTCAGGTTCGGAATTCGACCCCCGCTTTCCCTAAAGCGCTTGACAGGGATGATAAGGAAATCTAAACGAAACCCCATCCTAGGATAAGCTATTTTAATTCCTTAGATTAACCTCGATTTGGAAATTAACGCTAAGAACGAAAACGAAAAATGAGTACAAAAGCCGCCAACACCGTCGCCCCGATGTGCGACTATCCGATTAATGACCAGGCGCCGACCAGCAACCAGGATGTGACCCGCTGGGTCGAGCGCATTGCCCGCCTCTGCGGGCCGGACCGGATCCACTGGGTCGATGGTTCCCAGGAAGAAAACGACGCCCTTTTCAAGATGATGGTGGCCCGCGGCCATTGCATCAAGCTGAACGAGGAGAAACGCCCCAACAGCTACCTTTTCCGTTCCGACCCGCGCGACGTGGCCCGGGTGGAAAGCCGCACCTTCATCTGTTCCGTTTCCCGCGACGACGCCGGCCCGACCAACAACTGGATGGCTCCGGAGGAGATGAAGACCAAGATCAACGCCATCGCCAAGGGCTGCATGAAGGGGCGTACGATGTATGTCATCCCCTTCAGCATGGGACCCATTGGCTCGCCGATCTCCAAGATCGGGGTGGAGATCACCGACTCGCCCTATGTCGTGGTCAACATGCGGATCATGACCCGGGTCTCCGGGAAGATCTGGGAAGTCCTGGGTGACAGCCGCGACTACGTCCGCTGCGTGCACTCGGTCGGCAAGCCGATCCACACGCCGGAGGACGACGTGCCCTGGCCCTGCGACCCGGCCAACACCTACATCACCCATTTCCCGGAAGAGAAGACCATTCTCTCCATCGGTTCCGGCTACGGCGGCAACGCTCTTCTTGGCAAGAAGTGCTTCGCCCTTCGCATCGCCAGCACCATTGCCCGCGACGAGGAATGGCTGGCCGAGCACATGCTGATCCTCGGGGTCAAGAACCCGGCTGGCGAGAAGACCTATGTCACCGCGGCCTTCCCGAGCGCCTGCGGCAAGACCAACTTCGCCATGCTGATCCCGCCCAAGGAACTGAAGGACGAGGGCTGGGAAGTCTCCTGCATCGGGGACGACATCGCCTGGATCAAGCCCGGTCCCGACGGCAAACTGCGGGCCATCAATCCGGAAGCCGGCTTCTTCGGCGTGGCTCCCGGCACCAGCGCCGGCACCAACCCGATGGCCATGGAATCCTGCAGCAAGGACACCATCTTCACCAACGTGGCCCTGACCGACGACGGGGATGTCTGGTGGGAAGGCATCGACGGCGAAACGCCCGCTCATCTCATCGACTGGAAAGGCAACGAGTGGACCCCGGAAACCAAGGATGCCAATGGAAAGCCGGTTCTCGCCGCCCACCCGAACAGCCGCTTCACGGCCCCCGCCCGCAATTGCCCGATCATGGACCCGGAATGGGAAAACCCGGCCGGTGTCGAGGTCGGCGCGATGGTCTTCGGCGGACGCCGCATGACCACCATCCCGCTGGTCTTCCAGAGCTTCAACTGGCAGCACGGGGTCTACCTCGGCGCCACTGTCGGCTCCGAGCAGACCGCCGCCGCCGAGGGCAAGGTCGGCTCCATGCGCCGCGATCCATTTGCCATGCTTCCCTTCTGCGGTTACCACATGGGTGACTATTTCCGCCACTGGCTCAAGATGGGCAAGACGGTCAACGAGCCGCCGCGGATCTTCCACGTCAACTGGTTCCGCAAGACCGAGGAAGGCAAGTGGCTCTGGCCCGGCTTCGGCGAAAACGCCCGCGTCCTGAAGTGGATCGTCCAGCGCGTCAACGGCGGTGCCCATGCCAGCGAGACCGCCCTTGGCTGGATGCCCCGCTACGAGGACCTCGACTGGTCCGGCCTGGAATTCTCCCGCGAGGACTGGGACGAGCTGATGAAGATCGACAACGAGACCCTCCTGGTCCAGACCCTCGGCCACGAGGAGCTCTTCCTCAAGCTCTGGGACCACATGCCGAAGGAACTCCTCTGGCAGCGGGATCTCCTCATTTCCCGGTACTGAGCCGGATTTTAGTTTGGTTAGTTTGTAAGCCCCGACCACTGGTCGGGGCTTCTTTTTGGATAACGCGCTTCCAGCCTTTATCACAAGCATCTTGCCTGTGGGTATGGAATGGCCGGCGTCTACGGGCGGAGATGCCTCTGGCAGGACTACGGGGCTCCCGCCGGCAGCCGTCGCCGGCCTCCACCGGAGGACCACAGGCGTCCCGCCTGCAGCCGTCGCCGGCTCCGATGGAGGACTACAGGCGTCCCGCCTGCAGCCGTCGCCGGCCTCAAAGAGGCCACGTGTTAAAGCGAAGGGCCAGGAATCCCGAAGGGATGACGCAGCCCTGGAACCGAAAGCAAGAAATATCCCAGAGCCCTGAAGGGGCGACATGCAATGACACATCGAATACGCCTGTCATTCGGTTCACCATGTCGCCCTTTCAGGGCTCTGGAAAAAAAACGGTTGCCCCGTGTTCCAGGGCCGCGGTCCTCTCCCGCTCACGCGGGATCGGCCCTTGGCCCTTCGCTGTAGCATTTGGCCTCATCGAGGCCGGCGACATCGAGGCCGGCGACATCCAGGCCGGCGACATCCAGGTAGGCAACATCGAGGCCGGCGACATCGAGCCCTGCGACATCCGTACCGGCACCCACAGGCCAGGCCGGCACCCACAGGCCAGGCCGGCGCAGGATGCCCGGGATGTTTTTTACTTCCTCAACCCACGATCTCCCGGACCTGGCGGAGGTCGGTGAGGATGCGGTCGGGCCGCACGCCCCCACAGGCGGGATCGTCCCGGCGCCAGCGAAGGGAGCGCTGGTCCCCGGCGAAAAGCGCCGTCTGGAAGCCGAGTTCCCCGGCCGGCCAGATGTCGTTGCGGAGGTCGTTGCCGATGTACAGGGTCTCTTCCGGCCGGATTCCCTTGAGGGAGAGCCGGCCGGCCAGCTTGCGGTAGAGCTGGGTGGAGGGCTTGCCCTCGCGCTCGACGTAGGACCAGATGCAGAAGTCCTCGTCGAAGGCGAAATCCAACAACTCATGGCCGAGAAGGGCCGGGAAGAGCAGGGGCGTGTAGAACTGGGCGTTGGAAACGATGCCCAGCCGGTAACCGCGCGAGGAGAGCCAGTGCAGGATCTCAAGCAGGCCGGGCATCGGCCAGCAGGGATTGACCCGGCATTCATGGTCGATGATGGCCAGGTCCAGGTCGCCGCCGCCGCTGAGCCAGCCCTTGCGTCCCGCGGCATCTGAAAATCCGGCCCAGACTTCCTCGATCCGGACCTCGGGGAACTCAATGCCTTCCTGCCGCCGGGTCTCGCTGAAAGCCTGCAGGGTTTCATGGAAGAGTCCGGCCCAGTCGGCCTCTTTCATCCGGATGTCAAAACCGGCCGTGTCCAAGGCCGCGGCCAGGGCGGGGGAGCGGTCCTCCTTCTGGGCCAGGCTGATATCCCCGGACCCGGAAATGAAGAGGGTCCCATAGACATCAAAAACCACCGCCCGGATCCCGTTCAACCGCTCCAGGACCGCCGTTTCGCCCGTTTCCAGGGGCAGCAGGGAGGCGGAATGCTGCCGGAGGTGCTGAATGTTGGCGGGACGGGTCACGTGTGAAAGCGGTTTGCCTGCGGGCTAGAACTTGGGCAGCCCGCCCACGTTGCCGAGGTCGCCCATGCCGGGCATGTCCATTCCCGATTGCTTCATCTGCTTCATCATCTTGCGACCCTTGGAGCCCTTCATCATGCGCATCATCTTCTTCATCTGCTGGAACTGCTTGATCAGGGCGTTCAGGTCCTTGACCGGCAGTCCGGCCCCCTGGGAAATGCGGGCCCGGCGGCTTCCGTTGAGGATGTTGGGATTGCGCCGCTCCTGGATGGTCATCGACTGGATCAAGGCTTCCGTGTGCTTGAGCTTTTTCTCCTCCTTGTCCCCGACCTGCATGTTGCCCATGCCGGGCATCATTTTCATCAGGCCCCCGAGGGAACCCATCTTCTTGACGGCCTGCATCTGGGAAAGGAAATCCTCGAAATTGAATTCCGCCCGCTGGAGCTTCTCGGCCATCCGCTCCGCTTCCTTCTGGTCGATGTTCTCCTGGGCCTTCTCGACCAGGGAGACGATGTCGCCCATGCCGAGAATACGGCTGGCCAGGCGGTCCGGGTGGAAAATTTCCAGGTCGCCGACTTTTTCCCCGGTGCCCATGAACTTGATCGGCACCTTGGCGATGGCTTTCATGGACAGGGCCGCGCCCCCGCGGGTATCCCCGTCCAGCTTGGTCAGGGCGATGCCGTCCAGCTTGACCGCCTCGTGGAAGGCCTTGGCCACGTTGACCGCCTCCTGGCCGAGGGCGGCATCCGCCACCAGCAGGCTTTCATCCGGAATGACCTCGGCCTTGAGGTCGACCACCTCCTGGACCAGGGGTTCGTCGATCTGCAGGCGGCCGGCGGTGTCGAAGATAATGGCGTCTGCGCCCTGCTGCTTGGCCCATTCCCAGCCATTCCGGCCGATCTTGCGGACGTTCCTGTTGTCCCGCTCACCGTAGAAAAGGAACCCGTTGGCCTTGGCAATGGTCTCCAGCTGGTCGATGGCCGCCGGCCGGTAGATGTCGCAGGCGATCAGGGCCGGGGTGTAGCCCTTCTTGCGCAGGTGCAGGGCCAGCTTGCCGGCGAAGGTGGTCTTGCCGGAACCCTGCAGGCCCAGGAGCAGGACCCGCAGCGGCTTCTTGTCGACCAGGTTGGTGGTGCCTTCGCCGAGCAGCTTGACCAGCTCGTCGTGGATGATCTTGACCACCATCTGTCCGGGCGTGACCGACTGCAGGACCTTCTGGCCCATGCATTCCTCCTTGACCTGCTCGATGAATTCACGGGCCACGCGGAAATGCACGTCCGCGGCGAGAAGGGCCTTGCGCACCTCCTGCAGGCTTTCCGACATGTTTTCCTCGGTCAGTTTGCCCTTGCCGCTGAGGGTGCGGAGGGCGCCGCTGAGACGATTGGTCAGGGTTTCTAGCATAGCCCGCAAGCAATGGGCATCCTTGGGGTCTAGTCAAGAAGCTAGCCCGGATGGCGGTTCATCGATGTTGGAATGACGGATCGCCGACCGAATGGGCCGGCTCAATTGACAGGGCACCGGATCGCGAGGACATTCCGTCATGCGGACGGAAACAGATTCAATGGGAAAAATGGAAGTTCCGGACAACGCCCTTTACGGCGCATCCACGCAACGGGCGGTGCTCAACTTCCCCATCAGCGGCCAGCCCATGCCGGCGGCCTTCATCAAGGGCCTGGCCCTGGTCAAGTGGGCCTGCGCCAGGGCCAATGCCGATCTGGAACTGCTGGATGAAAAGAAGGCGGAACTGATCTGCGAGGCGGCCGAGGAGATTTTCCGGGGAAAGCACGTCGACCAGTTTCCGGTGGACGTGTTCCAGACCGGCTCCGGCACGAGTTCCAACATGAACGCGAACGAAGTGATCGCGCAGCTCGCGAGCGAGGCGCTCGGCGCTGCCGTGCACCCCAATGATCACGTCAACATGAGCCAGAGCAGTAACGACGTCATCCCGACCTGTGTGCACGTCAGTGCCGCCGTCGCGATTCGCGAGACCCTGCTGCCGGCGCTCGCACACCTGTCGAAGGTGCTGGACGAAAAGACGGAGGAAGTGGGCGGCGTCGTGAAGACCGGGCGCACGCACCTGATGGATGCGATGCCGGTGACGCTGGGCCAGGAACTCGGCGGCTGGCGCTCGCAGGTCGAGCATGCGGCGGAGCGGCTCGGCGACACGCTCGTGCGCCTGCAGGCGCTCGCCCAGGGCGGCACCGCGGTCGGCACCGGCATCAATGCGCACCCGAAATTCGGTTCGAAGGTCGCCGTGCTGCTCAGCGAGCAGACCGGCATCCCGTTCACCGCGGCCGACTCCCGCTTCGAGGGGCTGAGCTCCCAGGACACGGCCGTGGAGGCATCGGGACAGCTGCGCGTGCTGGCCGTCAGCCTGACCAAGATCGCGAACGACCTGCGCTGGATGAACTCGGGGCCGCTGGCCGGCCTCGGCGAAATCGAGCTGCCGGCGCTGCAGCCGGGCTCGAGCATCATGCCGGGCAAGGTGAACCCGGTGATCCCGGAGGCCGTGGCCATGGTGGCGGCGCAGGTCATCGGCAATGACGCCTGCATCACGGTCGCGGGCCAGTCCGGCAATTTCCAGCTCAACGTCATGCTGCCGGTGGTGGCCTACAACCTGTTGCAGAGCATCGAGCTGCTGGCGAACGCGTCCACCTGCCTGGCGGACAAGGCGATCGCGGGGTTCCGGGTGAACAGCGACAACATCAACCGGGCCCTGGACCGCAATCCGATCCTGGTCACGGCGCTGAACCCGGTCATCG
>CAJXMX010000032.1 GCA_913056355.1 uncultured Opitutales bacterium | reverse complement strand
TTTTTCCCCGGTTGTAAACCGGAGACCGTTTATTCGGGCCCTGATGTTTTCAATTCCATGGCCTCGTCGACTTCCACCTGGAGCAGCTTTTCCGAGCTGCAGTCGGCCTTCAGGGCGACAAAATCGTGCCGCGACTTGAAGTAGATTTTCCACAGGGCCCGGCGGTCGGTATCGGGCAGGTCGAGGCCGGGCACGACCGATTCCTCGAAAAAGCCGAAGCTGCCCTCGTCGATGGGCGGAGGCAGGGCTTCCAGCTGCCTGCGGCAGTCGAAGAGGAACATCAGCCAGTGGCAGCGGTCCTCGTAGTTCTTCTCGGCGATGAGGGCGAACAGGTGCAGGTCCGCCGGCCTGATGGAGAGGCCGATTTCCTCCATCACCTCCCGGCAGGCCGCATCGTAGGGGGATTCGCCGGTGGCCATTTCCAGCTTGCCCCCGATGGGACTCCAGAGCCCCTTGTTGGGGGCCTTGTTGCGCCGCATCAGGAGCAGTTCTCCTTCGCGGTTATGCAGGTAGACCAGGGTGCTGATTTTATAGGGGAGGGGATCCATCCCGGCCAGCCTGCCGGATGCACTCCCGAAGGCAAGCGCGGCCTGTTGAACTCATGCCCAAATTCAGGTATGGAAAGGATTCCCGGAGGTGGTTAGAATGAACGGGCAATGCGATTCCCGAGACGATGGCTGAATCCCCTGACCGTTTCCTCCGGACACACGGTCACCGTTCTGTGGACCGAGGAGGGGGCCAGTCTGGTCCTCTGGCAGACCGGGCCCGGGAAAGCCCCGCGATATGTGTCACAGCGTCGCGTGGCCGTCGCCGCGGACTGCACGGAAGCCTTCACCGGGGCATGTCACTCCCTGGTCCGGGAATTCGGGCCCGGAAAGATTCCCTTCGTCTGGATCTTCCTCCCCGAAGCCTTCCCCGGATTGAGAAACGGGGCGGGCGGAGAGGCCGCTAACGCCCAGGTGCGCTTGCCGGAGTGGATCGCGGATTGTCTCCGCGAACTCCCCGCTTTATTCCTGCCAAACCAGGTCCTGGACGGAACTTCCTGCCTCGACCGGGCCCTGGTTTCCTGGCCGCCCTACCGCGAGCCGGGAACCGCGATTATCCTTTTCATGGGAAGCCGTCTGCTTCTCCTGGCCCACGACGAGCGGGGCTGCTTCCGGCGGTATTCCCGCGCGGAGTCGGCCCTGGTGGCGGAATCCCGGGACCTGCAAACCGAATGGATCCGGCAAACCCGGACCCTTTACCGTGGCCGCACCGGGCTCAGTCTGGATTGTCTCCTGTATCCGGGACCGGAGGATGGATCAATCGCGCTGGATTCCGCGCTGAAGATCCGGACCGACCTGATCCCTCCGGGATGGGTCGGTAATGGAGCCGGCCTGGCCTTTGCGGCGCGCCTTTACCTGCACCGGGCGGCACTGGAAACGCCGGGTTCAGGGGAGTGCCGGCTGGAGGTGGCCGAGCTGCGCCGGCGCTGGCGCCGGACAGCCCGTGAACGCAGCCTGAAAGTCTCCGTCATCTTTCTTGCCGCCGCCTGCTGTCTGGCCCTGCTCGGGGCTTGCCGGAGTCACGGGGATGGTCAACCGGATCAAGCCTCCCTCCGCCTCTGGAGCCAGTCGGCGCGGGAATGGCAGCAACTGGACCGGCAGTACCGGAAGTTGGAGGAAAAACGGCGCGGCCGGACCGCTCCCTACCGCCTGGTGGGGACCATTGCCCGCAGCGCCGGACCCGGTCTTGACCTTCAGGGAATCCGGATTCGACGCGGGAACTCCAGGGCGAAAGCGGATTTGCGCCTGGAGATCGAGGGCCGGATCCCGGAGGAATCCGCCTCGGGCGAATTACGGGACTGGATTCACTCGCTGAAGCAAATGGATGCGATCAGCTCGGTGGAGAATTTGCGCCTGGAAAGGGACGGGGAGGAAATGCGCTTTCACCTGAATGCCTCATCGGGGATTGAGGGGGTGGTTGAATGAAACAGTCCTGGTGGCATCCCTGGATCCTGGTCCTGTGCCTGCTGGCAGCCCTGGTCCTCCTCGGCATGATCCGCCGGCCACTCCAGATACCCGGTGCGGGCCTGCCCCGGCCTGAACGGGTCCGTTTGGCAGGGTTGACCAATGACACCTTCCGGAAATTGATGGAGACCGCGACCGCCGCGGCGAGGATGCCGGAGGCCGGAACCTCCGAGGACGGGTTGATGCGCTGCCAGTCCGCCCTGCTGGGGCTGAAGGCCGAGGAGGAACGCCTGGGACAGTCGGGTTGCGAGGTTCGCATCTGTGAAGGCGTGGAGGCGTGGTTGAGCGCCGGGGAAGGCCTGCCCGGTTCTTCGCCGGCCGCCCTTTACCTCGAGAGTCTTTTGGACTGGACGCGACGAATCTCCAAGGGCGGGGAACCGGGCCAGGTGGAACGGCTGATGGTCCTGCCCGGACCGGATTTTCCGCATATCGCCTTTGAGATGTCCGGTCCGGCCGGGTGGATCGGGTCCAACGTGATCTCCCTGGAGGCGGTTTCTCCCTGCTGGCAATTGATGGAAATCGATCTCCATCGGCCGAATGCAGCCGGCATATGGTGGACCCGGGGCAGCCTGGCTTTTTCCTCACCGGAATTGGATTGATGCGCCGGACCATCAGAATGGACTGGATTCCGCTTTTCATCTGGACCTCCACGGGAAGTGCAATCCTGCTGGCCCTGCTGGCCCTCTCGCGCCCCGTCCACGCCGGCGCTCCGCCGCCGGACCACCCGCTGGCCCTCCCGGCCGGCCTGGGCCTCCGGGAGTCTCCGCTCAGATCCTGGGATCTGCTTGACCGGGCAGCTTCCGGGATTGGGGACCCTCCTGAACCGGAAGGGCTGCCGGTGGCCTCGGAGCCCCAGTCGGGAGAGTCCCCGCAGGCGGACTCGTCACCGGTCCGTCTGCACGGCATCATCCGCACCGGCGGCGGTCCCGTGTATTGCTTTCTGGATACATCGGCCGGCCGCTGGTTCCGGATGAGGGCGGGGGAGCAGGATGAGGCCAGCGGTCTTCTCCTGAGCAGGGAAGCGTCGGGCGAGCTCATTCTTGTCCAGCTGGAATCGGGCCGGGAGTACAACCTGGAAGGCCAGCCTCTTGCCGTGGAGACGGCCGGCCGTACGGAAAGGAATCATGCATCAGATAACTGAACCCTTTCTCGGGGCCCTGCTGTTGGCCGTGCTGGGGATGCCACCGGTCTCGGGCCAGTCGGATCCCCTTCTGGAAAAGGAAAGCCTCTGGCTGCGTTCCCAGGGAGGGACAGCCGGACTGTATGGCCCGGGACCCGATCCGGCGACGGCGGATTCCCGGGAAACAGCCGGTCCGCAGACGCCGCACAGCGGCGGAAAACCCGAATCCTCCGCCAGGGATAATGTATCGAAGTCGCGGCTACAAACGCGGAACGAGCTGCTGGGGGAAGTCGATTACGGATGGACCCGTCCGCAGGTCTTTTCACGCGAGGCCGACGACTCGACCCGGGATGACGACGGCCTGGTCCGCGACCGGCTGGAGTCGGTCTTCATTCCCAGTATCGAGTTCCGGGAAATGCCGCTCAGCGAGGTGGTCAACTCCTTGTCCGCCACTTCCGTGGAGTACTCTCCCGACGGGTCGGGAATGAACATTGTCCTGATCGACCCGGAGAGCCGGGACCCGCGGGTCTCCATCATTCTCCGCCGCCTGAACCTGAAGCGGGTCCTGGACTTTGTCACCGAGTCGGTCGGCTACGAGTATGACCTGCAGCAGGATGCGGTCGTAATCCGGCCACGACAAGGGCCCGGGCTGGGACTGGAGACCGAGTTCTATCCCATCAGCCGGTCCACCCTTATCCGCCTGACCGGCCTGCAGGGCCTTGAGTCATCCGCCCCTGTCGATCCGCTGGGAGACCCTTTCGCCGAGCCGGAACCACAATCCGCCGGACAGGGCAGCGACGCGGAGCAGGCCTTGAAGAGTTTTCTGCAACGGGCCGGAATCCCCTTTGGCGGCATCCCCGGGGCCGACCTGGCCCTGGCCGACGGCCAGCTCATTGTCACCCAGACGCCGCGCAACCAGGACAAGGTGCGCCAGCTCCTGCGCCGTTACCGGGAAGTCAAGCAGGTGGAGATCGAGGCCCGCTTCCTAGAAGTCGAGGAGCGCAACCTTGAGGAGCTGGGCCTGGAGTGGACCCTGGTCACCGCCGGCGGGGACCGGCTCAGCAACGCCCCGACCCGCAACCTGGCCAACGCCTTCACCATCGGGGAGGACGAGAGCCGGGTTGTCATCGACCGGCCCGGTGTGGACCTGCCGGCAATCGGGCAGGGGGCCCCGGTCCTGCCGATGACCGTGGACCTGGCCGAGAACGCCGGCAACCTTCTCCAGATGTCGGGTGTCATCGGGCAGAACGACCTGGAGGTGATCATCCGGGCCCTGGAGCGCCAGTCCGGCAACGATTTGCTCAGCGCCCCCAAGCTGACCGTGCTGAGCGGTAAGACTGCGGAAATCGTCGTGGCCGAGGAATTCCGTTACCCGGAAATGTACGGGGATACCAATGCCGAGGTGGGCCGGGGCGACAGCAACAGCGGTTCGGCCGGGGTGGCCATCACAGCCGGGACTCCGCGCTCCTTCGCCACCCGTAATGTGGGGGTGGAAATGGAAGTGACACCGGCGGTCGAGGACGACAACAGCATCAGCCTTCGACTGAAACCCAAGGTGACCGAGTTCGAGGGCTTCGTGGAATACGGCGGCACCTCGGTGGCCATCGCTTCCGATACCACGGTCACGGTCCCCAGCGGATTCTACCAGCCGGTCTTCAGCGTCCGCCGCCTGCAGACGGAAGTGACCATCTGGGACGGGGCCACCGTGGTCATGGGCGGGCTGACGAGGGAACACGCGGTGCGCATTTCCGACCGGGTGCCGATCCTGGGGGACATTCCGCTGCTGGGGCGGCTCTTCCGGACGGAAGGGGAGAGCACCCAGAAGCGCAACCTGCTCATCTTCGTGACGGCCAACCTGGTCAGCCCGGGCGGTTCCCCGGCTTTCCAGTACCTGCCCGGGGTGGAGCCCAATTCGCTGTTCCAGGTTCCCAGGGCCGCAACGCCGGAGGGCTTGAAAGACCGGTGAGGATTGCGGAATGTCACCGCCCGTGCCGCCCCGGACGGATTGCCGGGCTCATTCGTAATACTCCAGGTCGAGCATCTCGTAACCGCGGTCGCTGTAGTTGTCATGGATGTCCATCAACTCGCAGTAGTCCTTGTCATAGAAAAACACTTCCGCTCCGGAGCCCTGTTCCCAGACTCCCGCATAGCGCCGGCCGCCCTGGTAGTTGTAGGTCTCGACATCGATCAGCCGGTATCCCTCGGTTGCCCTCGTGAGGGTCAGGTCGTAGAATTCCCCGGCGGTGTAGTTCCGGTTGAGGAGACCGTCCTCGCCGGCGACAAAGACACCGGCCCATTCCTGGTTGTCCTCAAAGATCAGGGTCGCCTCGATATCGATCAGCTTCATCCCCTGGGCCGCCAACTCCCCGCGGCGAGTGGCGAACCCGGCCGTGGATAAACCGTCGACAAAGGCATAGGGCCCGCTGCCCGGACGGAAGAGTCCGGCGTACAGGATTGCCTGGCCGGAAGGATAGACTTCCACGTCGACCAGCCGCTGGCCGATGGCGGCCATCTCGTCGACTTTCTGTCTGAATGCTGTCCGGCCCAAACCGCGCCACATGGCGTTGGCCCCGCTACCTTTGCGGAAAACACCGTCCCACCGGGGCTGGCCGTCGACTATCCGGACCTCGAAGTCATCGCAGAAGTAACCGTTTTCCCGGAGAAACTGCCATTCATGGAGGAAACCCTGATGGGAATATCCGCGGCGGATAATGACATCCTCATCGGTCTTGCGCCAGACGGCGGTAAAGAGGCCGTTGCAGGCACCAATGTCACCATCACACAAGTCGACCGGGCCCTCGTCGAGATCCCAGTTCCACCCGAGGCCGGCTTTCTCCAGCCTGAAGCCGATCCGGCCGGTATCGGCATGTTCGGCATAGGTCATGACCACGACCCCGAAATCCTGCGTCGGGTAAATAACCATCTGTGTGCGCAGGTTGTCGTGGGCTCCGCCGTGCCAGATGCGAACCCCGAGGCCGGTTGACTGGGACCTGATTCCGTAACTGTAAGTGCCGTTGTCGGGAACCGGTTGCCAGATCTGGGAGGTGTTGACGAGGAGGGAGCCGTCGGCAATGCCCATGGCGAACCTGGCCAGGTCGTGGATGTTCGATTCCCAGCCGCCGCCGGGCAGCTTCCACTCCACGGAGCCGATGGTCAGTTCCGTCAGCACGCCGTCACACTTTTTTCGGTAACCGGTCCGGTCGGCGGTGGAAACCTGGAGCGAATCCATCTCCAGCGGACCGGCAATGTGCTGTTCCACCCAATCCACATACCCGTTGGGGCTGGCCGTATCAATGGCCGCCCCCAGGAGGTTGAAGCCGAAGCTGGTGTAGAGGTGCTCCTCTCCCGGATAGAAGTCCAAGCCGGTGTCCATGAAGACGGAAACCGCGCTTTCCCCGTCGAAGCCGCTGGGATCCGGATCGCCGTAATTGGAGGCATGCCACGAGTAAGTGTTGTCGGGTGAGCCGTCATCATCGGCATCGATACCGTTCCCGTACTGATGGATGCCGCTCCGGTGGGTCAGCAGGTGGCGGATGGTTATTTGATCCTGGGGCAATCCCGCACCATGCTCCCAGTAGGGCGCGTGCTTGATGACCTTGTCGTTGATATTGAAGTCCATGCCATCGTCTTCCATCATCTGGAAAGCTGCGATGGCCGTGAGGGGCTTGGATATGGAAGCCCAGCGAAACAGGGTGCCGGTGGTGACCGGTGTCTGGCTCTCGATATCGGTGACCCCGTAGCCGGCAAGGTGAATCAGCGATCCGTTTTCGAATACCCCGACGGCGATTCCGGGAATGTTCTGGTTGATCATTTCCTCAATGACAATGGAATCGATATAGTCCTGCCTCGGGAAAGGACTCGAGCCGGACTGGAGGAAGAACCAGGACCCGGCGCCGCCGGGATCATATTGATACATCCATGCCGTACCGGGCACGTTCCAGAGCCAGTTCCCCGTTTCCTCATCGTAGTAATAACCGTTGCCGAGCACGTAGAGCCAATTGTCGGCCAATGGCCCCAGGATCGGATAGGCCCAGAACCGGCCGTTGATATCCCAGTCCGCGGCCTGCCACCAGCCCAGGGAACCCACTTCCAGGAATTCCCCGTCGACCACCTTCACCTCCGGCAGCCAGTCCACGCCCTTCCAGGGATTCGAGGCATCACTCAATCTGCCGGTGGCGGAAACCCAATAGCGAATGCCGGAGCCTTGCTCCTCCAGTGCCGCGTTCAGCTGGTCCAGGTATTCCCCGGTCCAGTAGGCATAGTAATCATAATCCAGCCCATCCACGTATTCATAGACATAGTCAACGGTTGATTCCGTCACTTCCACCCTGAAGGCGTTACCCTGCTCGATATCTACATAGAGGTGGGCGTACTGGGCGTAGAATTCCCGCAGGTTTTCCCATTCATCCACCGGCATCGTGGTCCGCTCGATGTGAATGGTCAAAGTTGCCCCCGCAAGCCAGCTGCCGCAGAGGAGAAATGCGGAAAACACCCCAGAAATTCTTTGCAAAGCCTTCACATGGCTATGGTAACAGGCAGATATCGGCCCATTCAAGGTAAAAAACTTATGTGCCTTATTCGCTTTCCTTATGCGCCCCGGCTCCCGCCGGGAACTCACCCACGGGGATGCCTTCCGGGGAGGTCTATCGGCCCCGGACGGCCATGATCCGATTTCAAGCTTCCGGAACCCGGCAGGTCACGGCTTCCGGGGGGATCAAGCGGGAGATGAGGCGGCCCAGTTGAATCCATGCGCATAATCCACAGACTGCCCCCAGGGCCAATCCGCCCAGCCCCCACCAGATATCGGCCAGCCTCAGGTCGCGGGTATCAATGAAAAACTGGCAGAACTCGCTCCCGACCATAAACAGGCTGATTCCGAAGTATCCGGCAATCAGCCATTCGCAGTTGGCCGCCAGCCAGTCCAGGATCGCCCGTTTGCTTGTACCGGCGGAAAGCCGGGTCACAGTGCCCGGGTAGATCAGGGCCAGGAGAAAAAAGGGAACGGCCGTGCGGGCATCCGGATTCCGGTCCGCCCATTCCCCGATCCATCTTGGCAACCAGGCGATCTCCGACATGTGGGAAGAGCTCCGGACGGTCATGTACAAGGTCGCCGCGGCCAATCCGGTCAACAGGATACCAGTCACCAGGTTGGGCAGGCTGAGGAGCAGGCCGCAGCCCTTGGAATTGTTTTTCGATGCGTGCATTTCCTGAGCCTGCAAGTTAGCAACGCGCACCGGGAAAGCATAGTCCTGCAGCCGGGACGGAATTCTTTTTACAATTTTCTTGAATCGGGGCGCCTTGAACGCTCCCTGTCCGTCAATTCCGGGATCCGGATGTAACCGGCGGATCGACAAACCGGATGGAGGCCTTCCAGCCGCGCCCCTGGTCCCGGTCATTGGTCACAAACCAGACCAGCATCTGGTTGGTCCATGAGGTCAGTTCCGGTGGAATTTCGGGACCGCTGAAGACAGCCATGATCCGCTCGTGGGTTCCTGCCCCGTTGAAGAAGTAGACCCAGTCCGTGTTGGGCTCGGTATCGAATTCCAGGAACTCGACCTGGATGACCTTTCCCTCGGGTGCCGTGATCAGCCACTTGCAGTCCGACTGGGGTGAATAATCCGCCTCCCCGCTTCCGTCTTCCAGAATCCCTTCATCGGTGATATTTCGGGTCCCGCTGCAATAGAGTGTCGATTGGTCGATGGGCATCGTGCGGAATTCGGCAATCCACTCGTAATCCGCTGAGGCCGCGTCCGTATTCAACAGCACAAAGGCCTGTACGGAAGGGATGAAAAGGGGTTCCCGCCAGTCGGACAAGGCCACATCGAGGATCGGCCGCCCTTCCCCCGGGCTTTCCTTGAAGACCTGCAAACGGCTCTCGCCACTGCTGCCTGCAAGTCGTTTGGGCTTCAGCCAGATACCGGAAAATTCACCGGACGGGCGTATTTTCCAGAGCACCAACCCGGGGGCCGGCCGGTTCCGGACCAGGTAGCCCTGGTGCTTCTCGAGAAGGTTGTTTGACGAGGGAGGCTGGTCTCCGATCGGATACTGGAGAGCTGCGGCAAGATTCGGGAATCCGGCTCCCAGCTTGCCACTCATGAACAACTCGCCGCCCTGCCAGGCCTCAACCGGCAGGGCCGTATTCAACAGGCGGACCAGCGTTTCCAGCCGCGTCTCCATCGGGTTCTGTGATTTCAGGACGGCGATGGCCCCGGCCACGACGGCGGCGGCCATGGAGCTGCCCTCAACGGGTTTCCACTCAGCCTCCACGCCTCCGGTCCCGGGCGCCACCAGGTCGACAAACTCCCCGTAACTGGATTGCCTGAGCCTGGCCCAGTTTGAATCCACCGCGGCCACGGCCAGGGCGGATTCTTGGGCGGCCGGGTATTGCCGGCGCTCCCCGTAGTGATTTCCCGCCGCGGCGACGATGAGGCTCCCCCGGGCCGAAGCGGCCTCGAGGATGCGCAGGTCCCGACTGGATGATTCGACTTCCCCCCATGCCGTCAGGATGATGTCCGCCCCGAGGTCGGCGGCATACCGGATTCCCTTGTAGCCGCTTTTCAAATACGGCTGGGTGAAACCATCCTCCAGGGTCTTTACCGGGAGGATCCGGATCCGGTTGGGGGCCTCCTTGCCATAGGCATGACGGGCCGTCCGGGATATAATACGGGCCAGGTTCGTGCCGTGCTTCATCTCCGCCTCGCGGCCTTCCGCCTGCCGGACATCCCCGTCGTCATCCGCCACGTCCCAGCCACAGACATCATCCACCTTGCCGTTGCCGTCGTCGTCGATCCGGTTGTCCGGGACTTCCTTGTCGTTGGTCCAGAGGAATTCCCGCAGTTCCGGGTCATCGACATCCAACGCGTCATCGACGACAGCCACCACCACCGGCGAACCGGTTTCCGGCGGAGTCAATCCGGCCGGAGCACGGATTTGCATCAGGAAGGAGGGGGTCGAGTCGCCATCCCCGCTGCCGCCATCCTCCGCGCCGGCCGAACCAGGCCAGAGGGTCAGGGCGACCATTGCCGGGAGCAGAATCCGGAATGCAGGGGGATGCTTGAACATGAGACAAAAAAAGGGACCGTGCCCGGAAAACGCAACCCGGCACGGTCCCGGAAAAGTGGTGCTCCAGGATCAGGGACCCACGACCGGGGTCTCGGTCTCCGACCCGCCCTTTTCACCGAGGCGGCGAGTCGTCAGGCCCGGACCCGAACCTTGGTGGATGGCCACCCGGCCACGCAGATCGGGCAGACCGAAAGTGGTCCGTCCGTCTCCGCCGTAGGTGGTGCCCAGAATCGAGAAAAGGGCCTGGAACTGGGCTATGGCCAGCAACTGCCCGTCGCAAAGGGCCCATTGTCTGGGAGCGAAGTTGCCCCCGAACATTGTGATCTCCCCAAGGGTCGGTTCGGAAATCGAGTTGCGGCTGGGGAAGATGCCCTGCAGGGCGATGATAAAGTTCACGGCCTGATAGGGCTGCATGTTGTTGATCGGACGGAAGCTGGGGACGGATGGTTGCCGGGCCACCCAGTTGGTGCCGTCCCAGGTCAGCAGGTCGCCCGGGAGGGTACCGGGATTGAGGCCCGGGTCCCCGGGTTCCCCCTGGGGTCCCTGGGGGCCTTCCGGTCCTGCCGGGCCTTGCGGTCCGGCGGGTCCCTGCGGTCCCGTGGCCCCAACGGGTCCTTGTGGCCCCATGGCTCCTTCCGGGCCTTGCGGTCCTTGCGGTCCCTGGGGTCCCGTGGCTCCAACCGGTCCCTGGGGTCCCTGCGGTCCGGCGGGTCCCTGGGGTCCCATGGCGCCTTCCGGCCCGGCGGGTCCCTGCGGGCCCATCGGCCCTATCGGTCCTTCCGGACCGGCCGGACCCATGGGACCTGCGGGTCCGACACCTATGGAGACGACAAAGCTGTCCTGGCCGCGGGCGGAGTTCCCGTCGGACAGGTTCAGGAGAAAGGTTCCGTTGTAGTCGGCCGCGGCCTCAGGCAAATCGACCAGCAACTCGCCCGTGTCGGGATCCTGGGCCAGAATGGAAAGATCAACCGTTCCCATCATGGGAATATAGAGGGAAACCGATCCCATGTAGGGATTGGCGATGTTCTCGGCAGTGACCAGGAGCGTTCCCGCATCCAGGTCCGGTTCGGCTCCGATGATGTGCAGCTGGCTCGGGGCCGGACCGGCGCCAAAGGCCAGTCCGGGAATGCACAGCGCCAGGGCAGGGAGGAGCAACTTCGGGTAGGTGAGACAGAATTTGGATAATCCGTTCATGTTTTTCCTTTCGAGGATTTGGCCTGTCGGCCAGGTGAAGGCCAGAGAGTGTTAGAAGAGAGGTTCTTCAGGTGTGAGGGATTATCCTTATATAAGGATTTGGGTCAACGCCAATTAGATGTCCTCACTCGATTGTCCGGATGATTCCACTAAGCCCGCCCGGAATTGAGAATCCCTGGCCCTCCCGCTTGTTGCACAGGGCCAGGCCAAGGGGGGAGTCCTGGGAGATGAAGGTCACCTCACGGTCCTCAAACCGGATCTCCAGGCCGCCGCAATCGAGAATAAAAATGCAGGAGGGTTCGCCGCCCAGGTCGCACTGGACCAGGGCGCCCCGGGCAACGGGCCGGCCGGCGAAGGATTCGGCCCGGTAATTGCGCAGCAGCTTCAGCCGGGCTGCCAGTTCGGCATACTGGCGGGCGTAACCGCGGGCCAGGTAGGAGGCCTCCAATCCGCCGGTATCCCATTTCGTTTCCGCCCGCGACTCGCTGTCCGTGGCCCCCTCGGAGGCTGATCGGTTGGCGCCTTTCTGCCGTTCCAGGTGAGTCTCCATTTCCGCTATCGCGGCTGCCACGAGTGCTGCCTTGTTCATTGGATCATGCGCTATACAGCATCCCCGGCCATAGCCTCAATGGAAATCCACCACGCGGGGAAAGGGATTCAAAAAACATTGTCCAGAGGGACAAAGGCGTTTTCCTTGGGCAGAAGAGCATGGATTCAATTGCTCCTCTATGATGATGCCCTGCATGAAGCGAATTATTGCTTTGATCGCCTTGTTGTCCTTCTGGCTGCCAGCGGCTCTGCGGGCGCAGGATGAAGTCGTTCTCGAGGACTGGGCCACCCGGTGGTCCGAACTGGAGACCAGCGAGGCCCTCTCCGGCCCGGAACGCCTGGTCCGGCAGACCGAGTTGCTCAGCGAGGCCGGTGCCGGGAACGGTTGGCGCGATGAACAGGTCTGGCAATGGACCGTGCAGGTCCTCAACGGCTGGGAACGCTCCTCCTCGGTGGAGGCGGCCTACGAGGCCTACACGGACCTGCTGGACCGGATCGGACAGGCGGCCGGGTTGTCCGCGGAGCCGCTGCCGGACGAAAGCGCGCTTCGCGAATATTACCAGCGGGCCCTGGGAATCGTGCGGACTCCGGCCGAGGAGGGAAGGCTCCTTTTCTACATCGCCCAATCCCTCCAGAGGACCTCCCCGGACACGTACGAGGCCCGCCGCCGCATTGAAGCCTATCTCCAGCAGGCAGCCCTCTCCCTGGCTGATAATCCCCCCATGGATGCGGTCCAGTTCAGCCTCGCGGAGCTGTACCGGCAATGGTCCTCGGCCAGCGAGGCCACCGCCGACGGGGGGGAATCCTACCTGTCCCGGGCCGTATTTCACTACCGCTACATCCAGGGAATGTCCACGGCACGGGAATCCTACCGGCAGGCCGCGGATGCCGCCCTGGAGGAACTGCTCCGCCCCGGCCTTGAATTGTCGATTCCCAATCGTTTCCTGCCGGAAAATGATATCCGGATCAGCCTGCGGACCCTCAACCTGCAGCAGGTTGAGGTTTCCGTCTATTCGCTGCCATGGGAGGAAAATGGGATTCCCGTTTCGTACCAGCGCCTCCAGGAGGACGCCGAAATGGCCGAGGTCATTCCGGAAACGCTTCTCTTTACCCGGAAGTTTTCAGTCCAGCCGCGGCATCGTTTTGACTGGAACCAGACCGAGTTGCGCCTGGGTGAAAACTTTGCCGGTGGATGGTACTGGATCAGCGTCAAGGCGGGCGGGCTGGAGGCTTGCGACCTGATGCTGGTAACGTCCCTGGAACTGGTCATGATTCCACGACCGGACAATTCCCTGACCCTCTGGGCTGTCGATGTGGAGTCGGGGACCCCCGTGGCGAATGCCATTTACCACCTTCTGGACGAGTCGGGCGAAGTTCTTCTGAACGGCACCTGCGATACCAACGGACTGGCCATGATCCGGGTTCCGGAGGGGCAATCCTGGGCGGAGATTCATGTCCAGGATGGCGCAAGCCCCGGTGTTCTGCTGGCGGCCAACCTCAAGGTCTCGGCTGGGCGCAAGCCCTGGGTCCTGCCCGGTCCGGCGGATCCGGTGGCGGGTGGAGCCCTGCAGTTCGCCATGATGGATGGGCAGTTGACCGGTGAGGAAGCCTCCGCTGTCCGGGTCCTCTATCCCGATGGCAGCGCCCAGGAAGTCGAGGTGGCCATGCCGGCCGACGAGGTCAGGATGGGCTCAGTGCCGGTCGCCGAGTCGGAGCCTGTTTCGGGTCCGGTCTTTCTGGAAATGCCGGCCGGGGAGGAGGTCCTCCTCGGCAACCTGAGGGCCCCCGGGGAATTGCCGGTTCGCCTCAATTTCACCGGCGAGCGTTTTGATCCCCAGACCAACCTGTTTCTTTCCACCACCCCGGTCGGGGTCCGGGCTCGTTCCGGGGGCGGCCCGGCCGCCGCGGTACCGGACTATGTGCGGGTGCGGGTGGTGCCGGTGGACCGGACCGGCATCGATGACAAGGGAACTGTCGGCCCCAACAGCGTCGCGCCGGTTTTCGAGAGCATTCTCAACTGCAGTCAGGCCGACAACCGGACGGCTTACTTTGAAATTCCGGAAATGGCCGCCAGTGCAGGGGTCCAGGTCCTGCGGGTCGAGGTGTTCCCCCTGGAATCCGACGAGTTGCTGGGCCAGAGCTACCTGGCCATATTGCCCTACCGGACCCTGGTCAACCTGCGCACCAACGAGCACCTGGTGAAGGTCGGGGACACGGTTCAGGTGGACTTGAGCTACAGCCGGGCCAACGACGCCTCGGCCCGCTCCCTGGAGGGCGAACTGGTCATTTTCCGCGAGACATGGGAAAGTCGCTACATCCACCGGAAACGGGGAACCCTGCTTTCCGAGGCGGATTACCGGCAACTGCCGGACCGGTCCCTGCTGGGCAGCGCCAAGACCGACTACCGCCTCCTGGAGCAGGGATTCATCCGTGAAGAAATTGAGCGCATCCCGGTCGACCTGGCCGAGCAGGAACAGATTCCCATTACCCTGGACAGAACCGGGTATTATCACATCGAGTTTGACGGACGGGAACTGGAAACCCAGCCCAATTATCCCGAGGGACCGCTGGAGATCTGGGTCATTCCCGGGGAACTCGACCTGCGCGCCTTCCGTAGCGAGGACCCGCGCCTGATTACCGAGGCCGGACCGGATGGACGCCAGCAGATTCTCATCCTGATCGACCGGCAGGATTCCGGGGTCCTCCTGGACCTGGAAATGGAAGACGGATCCCATGTCACCCGGGTCCTTGATCCGGCCTCGCCGGCACTTTACCTCGACGAGGCCCTGCCAGCCGGGGCCCGCCTTTCGGTCTGCCGGGCCGTAATTGTCGGTGAACGGGAATCCGACATTCTTTGCCGCCATCTGCCCCTGCAGGACCACGTGGAATGGAACCTGAATGTCGACCGCAGCGTCGGCTTCAACCCCGGTGCCGAGATCAACTGGAATCTGGCCCTTGAGGAGGGTCAGACCGCCTCGGCTTCAGTCTGGGCCTTCTATCTGGAGGAAAGGGCCCGCTCTGTCACGCGGCTGCTGGAGGAGCAGCGGAAGCAGGTCATGGAGCGGCTGCATGATGCGGATGAGGAAATCCTCTCCCTTGGATCGACCCGGCCGGTTTATCATCCGTTTGTCGAGGGATTGAATTCCCGTCCGGACACCGACTCCGGGGAGGAGAACCGCTATCCGGATCCTGAACAGATCCTGGCCCTGTTTCCGGAAATGCGTCGCAACGCGCGGGGCCCCGTCTCCGGCCTGGACCTCCGCCTCGCCGTTCCCGCATCGACGGAGGGATCCATCTCCCTCAGCGGCACCCTTCCGGAGACGGCCGGCCGCTGGTCGCTGCTGGTCTTCTCGCTGCTGCGGGAGGGTCAGCTCAATTGGCAGTCCTGGCCCCTTTCGACGGAATTGCCGATCCGGACCACCTTGTCCGGTCCGGCCCTGCTGCGCCAGGGGGATTCCGCCACGGCCATCCTCAGCCTGGAAAACACCACCCGGGGACAGGAACGGCTCCAGATCGAATTCGAGGTCGACGGCGCCCTCTCCGCGGACCTTCAGGTCCCCATCAGCCGGAATCTGGCCCGGGGGCAGCGCGAAACGGTTCCCGCCGCCATCCGCGCCTCAAGCGCCGGCAGCGGCCGCATCAACGCCATTGCCACCGGTCGCAGCTCGACCAGCGAAGCGGCCCACAGCATGGTCGTGGAGCCCGATCCCAGCTACGCCGTCCTGCGCACGTTTGTCGTCCAGCCGGGGTCCGCCGACTGGAGCCGGAATGCCAGCCTCGCGGGCTGGCAGGATGTCCGCCTGACGGTCAGCTCCGGCCTGGCCGGCTTCCTGGACGAATTGTGGAACGTGCTGCGGGAGAAGCTGGGGCCGGAACCGCTCCTGCAGGTCCTCGGCGACTGGGCCCGGGAGCGGACCCGGGGCCATCTCGGAATCCACTCCGAACTGCAATCCGATTCGCTGGCGGCCCTCATTGAAGAACTTCAGCATTACTCCGCGGGAGGCGGCTGGGCCTGGACTCCCGGCCATGATCCGGATCCCTGGTTGACCTCCCTGGTCCTCTGGACCCTGGAGACTTTCTCCACCCTCTCCGACAACGGGCTGGACACCTTCCGCCAGGAAGCCCGCGATTACCTTGAGGAGGTCCTTATCGACGAGGATGTGGCCTTGGACGCCCGCCTCTATGCCCTCCACGCCCTGGCAGCGCCGGCCTACAACGATCCGCGAACCCGGCCTTCACGGATACAGGCCCGCAGCTTCCTCAATTTCCTCCACGACCGGGCCCAGCTCAGCCATGCCGGCTTTGCCATCCTGGCCCAGGTGGCCCGGGCCTACCGGTTCAATGAGGAGGTGGGGCTCCTGGTCGGCGAGTTGAGGGAACGGGTCCGGACCCGGGGAATCCCCATGGAGAGCGGCTTCTGGTCGCGCAGCCTGGTCTACCTTGCCCTGGGCGAGATCCGCACCGCGGAAGCCCTCCGCAACCAGGTGCTCCAGGGCGCGGTGGAAAACCTTTCCACGGTCGGCACCCGGCGCAGCTGGCTCCAGGCGGGAGGCTACCTCAACATGCTGGCGGTCTTCTACTGGGAGGGGGATTTCAATGTCGAGGGAACCGCCCGGCTCTCGACCGACGGGGAGGAGGCGGTCACCGTCAGCCTCCGCCCGGATGGTCCGCAGCAGGGACGATACGCCGCATCACTGGAGGGGGACCGGGAACATGAGATCCGGCTCAATACGGTTGATGCACGGGGGCCTGTTTTCCTGACCCTTTCCGGCCGAACCGCCCAGCAGCCGGACTGGCCGCTCTACCCGGAGCAGTCGGAGGAGTTTTTCCGGGAGTACGTCGAGTCCACCCTCCTCGCCGGCGAGCACCGTGAGCTGGAGGAGTTTTCCATGGATTCCGCCCTCCGGGTGGGGGATTCGCTGCAGGTTTTCCTGACCCTCTACCTTGAGGAGGCGAAACCCTTCGGTGAACTGCATTTCTCCATCCCGGCCGGCGCCAGCCTCGGTCCCGACGCCATTCAACACTCCTTTGAGCCCTCTTCCAGCGAGGCTATTTTCGATCCGCCGCAAATGGAACCGGTGGAGCAGGGGGATCCCTTGCAGCAGGTGATGCGGATGGAGCCCCTGGCACCCGGCAGGCATGAGTTCATCCTGTCCTACCGGATGGATTGGCCGGGCACCTATCGTTTCCCCGCCCACCGCCTTTATATTCCCCGGACCGGTGAGATCTTCCAGCTGGGGGAAGACTGGGAACTCCGGATCGAGGCGCCGTAATCAGCGCGAAATGGGCAAGTTGATGGTGAAGATCGTGCCGCGCCCGGTTTCCGTCCGGTAGCTGATCGAACCTCCATGGGCCTCCACGATGGAGCGGGCAATGGCCGTGCCGAGGCCGGTTCCCTCACGTTTGCCATAGGAGACAAAGGGCTCGAACAGGCGGTCCCGGATGGCCTCCGGGATACCCCCGGCATTGTCCTCGATGAAGATCTGCACATTGCCCTCGGCGTGGGAAACGATGCCGGTCACCTTGACCGCGCCCTGGCGTTCCCCGAAGGCCTCGATGGCGTTCCCGATCAGGTTCTGGAAGACGCGGAAGAGCTTGGCCTTGGCCCCCACGATGACCACGTCGGGCACCTCCATACTGACCTGGATGTGGGTGTTCTCGAAATACGGGTGGTTCAGCGAGCGGAATTCCTCAAAGACATCCTTCAGCTTCAGCTTGACCTTGTTGATGGAATGCTCGCCGCGGGAGAATTCCGCCAGTTCGGTCACCATGGAGACCATCCGGTCGACCTGGCGCTCGATGTTCTGGCACAGCTTCTGGGTTTCCGGGTCGTTGTTGCGCTGGCGCAGCAGTTGGGAACTGAGGCTGATCAGGCAGAAGGGATTCTTGAAATCGTGGATGATGGTGTTGGTCATGTTCCCCACCAGGGCCATTTTCTCCTGGTGGATCCGGTCGTCGACGAACTTCTTGGTCGTTCCCTGCAGGTGGGCGATGATGGACTGCATCAGGCCCTGGACCGGGGCCGGCATCTTGCGCAGGTAGCTGACCAGGGCCGCGCCCGGAATACAGGCGATGGTGCAGGGAGTCTTGGCTTCCGCACGGAGGGAGCGGCGGTCGTTGATTAGGACCCCGATCTCGCCGAAATACTCGCCCTTGTGGCTCTGGCTGATCTGCAGATGGCCGCGGTTGGTGACCTTCTTGCTGAAGCCGATGGTCCCTTCCAGGACCAGGTAAATGGAATCCGAGAGGTCTCCTTCCTCGAATATGACCGTCCCCCTGGGCAGGTTCTGGATGAGAGCCGAGCGCGTCAACGCCTGCACGCTCTCCTTGTCCATTTGCTTGAAAAACGGGTGTGTTTGTAAATCCATGTGCCCTGCCGTGTATAAAAAAAACCGGTATCGCGTGCTTTACGCAATACCGGTTATTGATAAATCACCCCTTGAGGAACCGTAAAGTGAAAAAAGAGGCTCAGGTTCCGGACTGGAAGCGGCGGTCCCAGTCAAACTCGCGGTCCGTGACCACATTCTCCATCCGCCGGGTCCGGCGGTCCAGGGCTTCACAGCGCCGTTTGAGCCGGGCCAGGGCCATTTTGCGGTCGGAGACGTAGCTCTGGTAGAAATTCCAATCCTCCTCATCGGTGAATTCGACCACCGGGGCCGGCTTGAGGAAGATGGCGGCCAGGATGTAGATCAGGACCATCGGCCAGAATCCCGTCGGGATGGTCAGGAGGACGGCGGCCAGGCGAACCCAAAGTACGTTGATTTGTCCGTAATCGGCGATCCCCTGGCAGACCCCGAAGATCCATCCATGGCGGGAACGGAAGAGGGTGCGGGAAGTGTTTGAATGAGTGGGCATGTGGTTTCTCGGTAAAGGGTTAGCGTGATGATTTCTCGATGACGATGGTTTCCAGGGCGTCGATCCGTTTCTCCAGCCGGGTCACCATCTTGTGGATGTCCTGCACGATTTCCGCTTCCTCAAAGTCGGACCGGGTACCGTTGCTGGCCTTGGAATCGGACTTACCCTTGATGATTTTGGCCAGGGAGAGCAGGGTCCCGCAAAGAACGGGAATGCCGACGACGATGAAAACAATCAGGACCGGTACGAGGAATTGAGGCTGCATGGCTAATAATCAGTTGGTTGGAATTATACTTGGTGGAACACCCAGGGCAAGCACCCTCCTTATTCGGCCGTGTCCTTCTTCATGGATTCCTTCAGGGAGGCCAGCTCGTTCTCGATCTGCTCGTCGGTTTCCAGCTTGCTGAACTCGTCGTCCAGGCTGGCCCCGCGGTAGTTGATCAGTTCGGCGTCGGCTTCCATGCGGTCAATGCGGCTTTCAAACTGCTCGAAGCGGAAGAAGGCGTCCGAGGAATCCGCCTTGCGGATCTTGGTCTGGGCGGACTTGCGATGCCCGGCGTGGATATGGCGCTGAACCAGGATGCGGTGTTTGTTGCGGGCCGACTCCAGCTTTTCCTCCAGCTGGCTGATGTCCTTCTGGTACTGGGCCACCAGTTCCTCGAAGTGGGTGACCTCGGCTTCCCGGTGATCCACTTCCTGCTGGCAGGCGCGTTTTTCCAGGAGGGCCTCGCGAGCCAGGTCTTCGCGTCCCTTTTCGACGGCCAGGCGGGCCTTGTTGTCCCACTTGGTGACGCCCTCGGCTGCTGTTTCACGGGCGCGGCTGACGCGGGCCCGGCTGGCCATGGCTCCGGCACAGGAGGCCTTCAGCTCGACGAGCGTGTCCTCCATTTCCTGGATCATCAATTTGATCAGCTTTTCCGGATCCTCGGCCTTTTCCAACATGGCATTCAGGTTGGAGCTGATAATGTCTCTGAAGCGTGAGAAGATTCCCATTGTTTTATCTTTGTTGAGGTTAATGATGGTTAATTAAAGTTGTCTGGTCTTAATCACTTTGTGTGCCAGTTTTTTAGCAGGGTTTTCCAAGTAATTGTTTGTTAATGAATTAGGAAACCTAAAATTCTTTTCCACCCCGATCCGATAGCGCGAATTTAGTGGACGAAACCAAGTATTGGTGAGATAAACCACCTCCTATGCGCAGCGATTCGGAGGGAGCATTTGAAGGAAGCGTGGGCAAGGTGGAGGCCCTGGGGGAATCCGAAGCCTTCATCAATTTCCAGGAGCGGCTGTCCCGGGTGGCCCAGGTCGACCGGCCGGTCCTGATCGTGGGGGAGCGCGGCACCGGCAAGGAGTTGGCGGTTTCCCGTCTCCATTATCTTTCCAAGCGTTGGCAGGGTCCCCTGGTGGCCCTGAACTGTGCGGCCCTGGCCCCCTCGGTCCTCGAGTCGGAGCTGTTCGGCCACGAAGCCGGATCCTTCACCGGGGCCAGCAAGCGCCGGTTGGGCCGCTTTGAGGCGGCCGACAACGGGACCCTCTTTCTCGACGAGATCGGGCTGATCCCGATCACCATCCAGGAGAAGATCCTCCGGGTGGTGGAATACGGGCAGTTCGAACGGGTGGGGGGCAGCCACCCGGTCCGGGTGGACGTGCGGATTATCGGGGCTACCAACGCCAACCTGCCCAAGCTGGCCGAGGAGGGCAAATTCAAGCGTGATTTGCTGGACCGGCTCAGCTTCGAGGTCCTGTTCCTGCCCCCGCTGCGGCATCGCAAGGACGACATAGAGCTCCTCGCGCGTCATTTTGCCGCCCGCATGTCCCTTGAACTCGGATGGAGGGAAGTGCCCGACTTTACTGACGGGGCGACCGAGGCCCTTTACCGGCATGCCTGGCCGGGGAATATCCGCGAGCTCAAGAATGTTGTCGAGCGGGCGGTCTACGCCAGCGGCGGAGGGGATATCGAGTCGGTCAATTTCGATCCTTTCGATTGTCCCTATGAGGATATCGACTGCAATAGCCCGGAAGGGAGTTCACTGGCCAGCCGCCTGAACGGCCCGTCTGCGGAATTCGTACCCGGGGAGCGATCCCTCGACGAAGCCGTCCGCGAATTGGAAATCACGGCCCTGCGTTCCGCCCTCGAGGCTTCCAAGTACCACCAGGGCGAAGCGGCCAAACTGCTGGGTTTGTCCTATCACCAGTTCCGGGGCTTGTTCCGCAAGCACAAGGAAGTTCTGGAGGAAGGCGATTGAGATTGGGATTGAGATCGCGCCGGTGCCTGGGATTTAATGAAAGGGTATGCCGGAGATGAGGATTGCCATTGACGCCGTCGGGGTGGCGGAACGTGTGAAACGCCTGCAGAGCAGGAGCATCAAGGCCTCCAGCAAGCTCGGGGCCCTGACCCTGGCCCTCTCTATGGTCGACCTGACCACCCTTGAGGGTGCCGATACGCCCGGCAAGGTGCGGCAACTCTGCCGCAAGGGGCTCCTGCCCGACCCGTCCGATCCCTCCCTCCCGCGGGTGGCGGCGATCTGCGTTTACCCGAGCATGGTACCGGTGGCCCGGGAGATTCTGGAGGGCAGCGGCGTGGAGCTGGCCAGCGTGGCCACCGCCTTTCCGAGCGGCCAGTATCCCCTGGACCTGCGGGTAGCCGATGTGCGCGCCTGCGTCGAGGCCGGGGCTACCGAAATCGACATGGTCATCAATCGCGGGGCCTTTCTTTCCGGTCGCCATGAGGAGGTGGCGAAGGAGATCAAGCTGTTCAAGGAAGCCTGCGGGGAGGCCCACCTGAAGGTCATCCTCGAGACCGGGGAACTGGGCAACCTCGAGAGCGTGCGCCTGGCCAGCGACCTGGCCATGGAGGCCGGGGCCGACTTCATCAAGACCAGCACCGGCAAGGTCAGTCCGGCCGCGACCATGGAAGTGACCCTGGTCATGCTGGAGGCGATCCGGGACTTCTACTGGAAGACCGGAAGACAGGTCGGCATGAAGCCGGCCGGCGGTATCAAGACCGCCAAGCAGGCCTGCCAGTACCTGGTCATGGTCCGGGAAATCCTCGGCCCGGACTGGCTGACCCCGGGGCTGTTCCGTTTCGGCGCCAGCAGCCTGGCCAACGACA
>CAJXMX010000031.1 GCA_913056355.1 uncultured Opitutales bacterium | reverse complement strand
TCAGGATTCGAGGCCAGTCTCTTGAACCGGACGGTGTCGGTCGCGGCAACACGTCGGCGACGTCGTGGCAATCCATGCCGAAGGCCTCGGCCGTATCGAGGATCCAATGCCGGTCCCGGCGGTTCAGGGGGCCGAGCTGGAAACGCTTCTCGATGGCCCGCAGATGGCTTCGGTCACGGAGGATTTCCCGGTTGGCGGCATGGATGTAAGGCGAGAGGAATTCAAAGAAGGCGGCTTTGCGCTCGGAGATGTCATGGATCTTTTCGAAATCCGGCAGGCTGCGGTGGAAAATGACCCCGGGCCACAACAGCAGCAGGGCCAGGGCCAGCGGAATCAAGCCCCAGAGCCAGTGCGGATCGAAGGACCGCTTCTGGCGGGTCAGGCGGGAACTGAGTTTGACCTCCAAAACCTACCCCACCTTCTTGAGATGCAGGACCAGCTGGTCGCCCATCCAGTATTCGATGTAACTGGACTGGGTCTCGATCCAGTCGGTCCATTCGTTGGCCTGCTTACCCTGGTCGGCCGGGGAGACCAGCTCCTCCGAACCGTTGAACCACTTGCGGTAGCTTTCCCCGGGGAGGTTGGAAATCTTTACCACCAGCTCGCGCTCCTTGTAGACCGGATTCAAAAGCAGCCAGATCTTGCCGCCCTCGTCCACTTTCACGCCACGGATGACATCGCTGTTGATACTCAGCGCCTCGTAGGGACCGAAGCGGATGTTCCCCTGGGCCTCAGCCGAAGCGGCCAGGAGCATGCTGATCCCGATTACCCAAATGAATGAGCAGAAAGCCTTGCTTGTTTTCACGAAGTCAGAATGCAGGATTTCTCATGCTTTGTCAAAGGGAGCAGGCACCTGGAGATAACTTAAAGCAGGTCGCCCCGCAAAATCCCCATGGCCACGGAGTAGGAAAACCACAGGGCCGAGAGGAGAAACAGGATCAGGTTTCCCCAGTAGCCGATCAGGGCCAGGCTTTCCCCGCCGATGCGCCCGCCGGCATGGCGGATCCGTTTCCGGGCCACAATCGCCAGGATCCAGCCGGTGAAACCGACCACCGTGGCCAGGAGGGTTACCGCCAGCACATCCGTCCCCCGCAGGGTCACGTAAACAAAGAAACAGAGCAACATGAAGACCAGGGAGGCTTTGGCCGTGAAGGGCTCCTTCTGGTCCTCCGGCATCCCCCATCGTTTCCTGCGGTATCGCGCCATGCGCCCAAAGGGAGTACATCTTGACCCGGCCTGCAACGCTTTTTAGCGCCGAATTAATTGACATTAAAATGCCAACAAGGGAGGGTGAGCCGATGCGGGGCGAGGCAGACCGAGCCGGGAATGGACGCCGGGGACGCTGGCTGAGTGCTCCCCTGCTGGCGGCGTTGGTGGTGTTGGGCTTGATCTCGCTGGGCATGGGTCCGCTGCGGACCTCGCCGCTGGTGGTGGGGCAGGTTTTGCTGGAGGAGGCGAGCCTTGGTCACTGGCCGGGGGAAGTGGACCCGCGGGTGGCGACGGTGGTGATGCAGATCCGGCTGCCGAGGATCCTGGTGGCGATGCTGGTCGGGGCCTCCCTGGCCACGGCGGGCGCCTGCCTGCAGGGACTGTTCCGCAACCCCCTGGCCGATCCCGGGCTGATCGGGGTCTCCAGCGGCGGGGCCATCGGCTCGATCCTGGCCATCAGCGCGACAGGGGTTTTCCTGCCGGCAGGCGGACTGCTGGCCCAACTGCAGGTGCCGATCTGGGCCATGCTGGGAGCCATGGCGACGACCTTTGCCGTCTACCATGTGGCCCGGATTGCGGGAAAGACGCATGTCTCGACCCTGCTGCTGGCGGGGATCGCCATGAACGCCCTGGCGGGAGCCATTGTCGGGGCGGTGCTGTATCTTTCGGACAACGATTCCCTCCGACGTTTCACTTTCTGGACCCTGGGCAGCCTGCACACCACGACCTGGCAGAGCCTGGGATTGATGGCGCCCTTCATCATCGTTCCCCTCCTGATCCTGCCCCGCTACCGGAACGCCCTCAACGCCTTTCTTCTGGGCGAGGCGGAGGCCTACCACCTGGGCTTCAACACCCAGCGCACCAAGCGGATGATCATCGGCCTGTGTGCCCTGATGGTGGGGGTGACGGTGTCCTTCTGCGGGCTGATCGGCTTCGTCGGACTGGTCGTGCCGCACCTGGTCCGGATGATCTGGGGACCGGATTTCCGGCGCCTGATCCCGGCCTCCGCCCTGCTGGGTTCGATCCTGGTCCTGGCGGCCGACCTGCTCTCCCGGACCGTCAACGCCCCCTCGGAGATCCCCATCGGCGTCGTCACCTCCCTCATCGGGGCCCCCTTTTTCCTCTACCTGATCCAGCGCCGCAAGCGGCAACTGAACGTGTAATATGCTGGAAGCCAGAAACATATCTCTCAGCCTTGGCGGGCGCCAGATCCTCGCCGAAGTCGACCTGCGCCTGGAGCCGGGGCTCGTCACCTCCATCATGGGACCCAACGGCGCCGGCAAAACCTCGCTTCTGCGTATCCTCTCCGGCGAATGGACCGCCAGCGAGGGATCCGTGACGCTTAATGGCCAACCGCTGGCACAATTCCCGGTCCGCCGGCTGGGCCAGCTGCGAGCCTACCTGCACCAGGAATCCTCGCTCAGCTTCGCCTTTACCGTGCTGGAAGTGGTCCTGCTGGGACGCAGCCCGCACATGCGCGGGGGCGAGCGCCCGGAGGACTACGAGGCGGCCCGCAAGGCCGTGCGGCAGGTGGATCTGGAGGACCGGGAAAACGATCTCTACACCTCCCTCTCCGGGGGCGAGAAACAGCGGGTGCACCTGGCCCGGGTGCTGGCCCAGCTGGACGAGCCTGCCATCGGGGAAGCGCGCTATCTTTTCCTCGACGAACCGACCAACAACCTGGACCTCTCCCACCAGCGGACCATCTACCGGATCGTCCGGGAAATGGCCGGCGCCGGCCTGGCCGTCGGCATGGTGGTGCACGACCTGAACCAGGCCATCCAGGCCTCGGACCGGGTCGTTATCCTGAACCTGGGGCGGATCGCCCTTGCCGGGACACCTGAGGAAATTGTCGCGTCGCCGGAATTGGAGGGAATATTCGGAGTCCCCCTGCGCCGGGTGGAGATTCCCGGCGCCCGCTGCCCCTACCTGGTCATCGACGCGGGGAATTGAGTAAAAGGGGTCAACCCTTGGATTGGGGTTTCGGGCCGTTAATATGTCGCCCTTTCAGGGCTCTGGAACGTGTTGTCCATCCGGTTCCAGGGCCGCGTCGGCCCGCTTCGCAGGCCTCCTTGGCCCTTCGCTTCAACATCCGGCCTCCTTGAGGCCGGCCCTGCATGGCCACCCGGAAATCCTCAGCTGGCGCTTTCAGCCTCCTTGAGGCCGGCCCTGCATGGCCACCCGGAAATCCTCAGCTGGCGCTTTCAGCCTCCTTGAGGCCGGGTAGGCAGGAGCGGAATATTCATGCGCAGGGCCCGACCCAACGGGTCGAAATGTTGAAGCGAAGGGCCAAGGTCCCCCGACCGCCAGGTCGGCGGGACCGCGGCCCTGGTAACGGCCGCAAATATGAATATCCAGCCCCGAAGGGGCGGCATCTTCTCCGCAAAGGAGATGGGGAGTACAGGGTCGGGCTCACCCCGCGGCGCCGCGGATGGTGCGGAGGAGGGCCTCCATCTTGATGGAGGTCTCGCGGAGCTCGAGTTCCGGGACGGAGCCCTCGACGATGCCGGCGCCGGCATAGAGGCGGGCCTGATGGCCCTGGGTCAGGGCGGAGCGGATGCCGACGGCGAACTCCCCGTTGCCGCGGGTGTCGAACCAGCCGGTCAGGCCGGCGAAGAGGCCGCGCCGGAAGGGCTCCATGCGCTGGATATCCTCCAGCGCCGGCTCGCGGGGGGTACCCCCGACAGCCGGGGTCGGGTGCAGGGACTCGGCCAAGTCGAGGATGTGCACCCCTTCCGGCATCAGTCCCCCGATGGGGGTGCGGAGGTGCTGGACGTTGGGCAGGACGAGCAGGTCGGGGGACTGGTCGACGGTCACCTCGATGCCGACTTCGGCCAGACGGCGGAGGATGCTCTCCACGACATGCCGGTGTTCGCGGAGGTCCTTCTCGCTGGAGAGGAGCTCCCGGGCCAGGCGGGCATCGAGTCCGGCGTCGGGGTCGCGTCCCACCGAGCCGGCAATGGCCTCGGTGGCGAAGCGCCCGTCGCGCACGGCGATGAGCCGCTCCGGGGTAGCCCCGATGAAGCTGGCCCCGTGCTCATTCTGTAGCGAAAAGCAATTACAGCGGTTGTAGTCCTGGCGCAGGCGGTTGAGGATCTTGAGCGGCTGGCAGGAATTATCGAAAACCAGGTCCACGGCCCGGGAGAGGACAATCTTCTGGTAGGCCCCGGAGCGGATCCGCTCCAGGCCGGCCTGGACATTAGCGGCGAAGGCGCCCTCCCCTCCCACTTCCTGTTCACCCAGGATATGGTAAACGGGCGCCTTGGGGGGCGTGTCATAGGAAAAGGAAAGAAACTTCTCGTGGGCCGACCAGATCCGTGCGGCCACCGGATCGACGTCCATCCCGGGACGGATCAGGGCGTTGGCCACGGCCACATAGCGTCCCTCCACCCGGGCCACCTGCCACTGGGGAACGAAGACCAGGCCGGCGGGGAAAGGTTCGTCCGCGGCGGCGGAATCAGTAAAGCTGAAGCCGGCGAAAAAGAGCGGCCCGGAAAGGGGCAGGTTCATGTCGCCGATGGCGATAACGTTTTCGGTCAGCTCCCCGGCAAACTGGCGGGCCGAGCGGAAGCGCCCGTCGCCGTTCCAGGATCCGGCGACCACCGCCTCGGCCCCGGCCACGGCCCAGTCCCGGTGGCGGTTCTCCATGTAGAAATGGTGGGCCGTCCCCTCGTAGATGGAATCAAGGACGGCCAGCGGGTCGATATGCTTCACGGCCAGGCTGATGCTGGCGATCTTGTCGCATTCATCCGTATCGGCGGCGTCACGACAAGCGGCGAGAAACTTGCGCAGGTCGTCCGGGTCGGCCCGCTGCTCGAGGGGTATGTCGATGATTTCCATGAGGGATCAGTCCTTGCGGATCCAGCGGGATCCCTGGGCCACCGACCACTGGTACTTGCGGCGGTGTTCGCGGATCAGGAAGGGCAGGTCCCAGGTCCGGTCGAGCTGGAAATGTTCCTGGAGCCGGTCCTTGAGCGCCTCGAGGGGCTCCCCGGTCTCGGGGGTGGCGCCGATCCAGAATTCGCGGGCGGTGAAGGATTCGAGCCAGGTGTTGGGGGTGGTGATAATGAGCTGCCCGCCCGGCTTGACGAGATCCGGGAGGCGGGAAAGCAGGCGGTCCGGCCGGGCCAGCCGGCAGAGGAGGTTGGCGGCCAGGACACAGTCGAAGGTTCCGAGATCGGCCCGCAGCTCCTGGGCGTCGCCTTTCTCGAAACTGACCTTGCCGCCGCCGTTTGGAGGGCGTTGGGCCACCAGGTCGCGGGTGATGGTGCCGGTCTCCTTCAGCTGGTAGGCGAGGCTGCCCTCAGTGGCAATGGTGGTCGCGGCGCGGACAAAGGTCGCCGAGTAGTCGATGCCGATGACCCCGGCGAAGATCCGGGCCAGCTCGAAGGAAGAGCGGCCGACGGCGCAGCCAACATCGAGGGCACGGCCGTTTCGGGGGACGCGTTCCAGATCGACGCCCTCGTCGACGCAGCGGGCCGGGAAACCGAGGGCGGTGCGCGGACCGAAGGCCCAGGGAAGCTGGTCGCCGGCCTCGCCGTAATGGAAGAGCAAGTACTGATGGAGCAATTCATCGGTCTCGTAGCTTCCGGTATTCATGAGGGGCACATTAGGTGCAAATCCGCCTTTGGCAAGGGAAGGCCGGTGAACGGCCCGGGGGGGCCGGATGGAATTGCCCTTGTCAGGAATATGCCGGAGTTCCAGATTGGCGGAATGACCTTGAAAGAACGCCTGGACAAGTTCCTCAGCCGGAGTCCGGAGATCGACCCGAGCGCCTACGTGGCCCCCTCGGCGGTGGTGATGGGCTCGGTCAAGATCGGGCCGCTGGCCTCGGTCTGGCCGAATGTGACCCTGCGGGGCGACATTGAGGATATCATTATCGGCGAAGGCTCCAACGTGCAGGACGGCTCGGTGGTGCACCTGGCCGACGACTTGCCGGCGGTGATCGGGAAGTACGTCACGGTCGGCCACATGGCCATGATCCATGCCTGCACGATTGAGGACGAATGCCTGATCGGCATGAAGGCGACGGTCCTCGACGGGGCGGTGATCGGCAAGCGCTCCATTGTCGGGGCGGGAGCGGTGGTGACCAAGAACACCATCGTGCCGCCGGGATCCCTGGTCCTCGGCATGCCGGCCAAGGTGGTCAAGCAGCTCAGCGAGGAGGAACAGGCCGGGCTGCGGGAATGGGCCGCCAAGTATGTCACCGTTTCCCGCGCCCACATGGCCCGGGAGCAGGCCGGGGAATGAGCCGGAACCAGAAGATACTCGTCTACGTCACGGGGGTTCTCCTCGGCTTCCTGATCCTGATGGTCCTGCCGCGGGAGGAGAAGCAGCCCAAGCGGCATCCCTGGCACGCCCAGACCGCACCGGACGGGACCTACCCGATGACCCTGACCGACGACATGGGGCGCGAGGTCACCCTGGACCGCCAGCCGCGGTACTTCATTTCCCTGGCGCCGAGCGTCACGGAGACCCTTTACGCGATGGACATGGGCGACCACCTGATGGCCGTCACCAAGTGGTGCGACTATCCGGAGGCGGCCCGGGAGCTGCGGGACGCCGGGGCCCAGATAGGCTCCATGGACCAGCCCAACCGTGAGACCATTGCCGCCTACCAGCCGGACGTGGTCATCGGGACGGACCTGACCCCGTCGGAAATTTACGCAGCCATCGAGAACCCGCCCAAGACGGTGGCCCTGGTCCTGCGCCAGGAGAGCATGGAGGACATCATCGATGATATCCGGCTGATCGGCCAGGCAGCGGGGGTACCCGGCAAGGCCCTTCGGCTGATGAACCGGCTGGAGGCCGAAAAGGCGGAAGTGCTGGCCCGGTTGGCGCCGCACCGGAAGGAGCCTCCGCGCAAGGTGCTCTTCCTCCTCTCCATCGAGGAGGGCGGGCAGGCCGGCTGGTCGCCCGGCCGGGACACCTGGGTCAGCGACCTGATCGGGCAGGCCCACGGCATCAACGTCGCCGGCGAGCTGGGCCCATCATGGGGGGAGATTTCCATGGAGGCCCTGCTGAGCCTGGATCCGGAGGTGATCCTGGTCCGGGACGGGGAGAATCCGGAGGCGCAGGCCCGCCTGCAGGCGGAAATCGCCAGTCTGCCACAGCATCCGGTCTGGCGGCAGGTCCGGGCGGTCCGCGAGGGCCGGGTCCGGATCGTGCCCTACGGTCCCCTGAACATTCCCGGCCCGCGCGTCATGGAAGCCTTCAAAGCGGTGGCCGAGGGGATCTGGGAGTAGAGCACTCCGGGCAGGTGCCGTAGAAGATGGTCTCCTGGCCGGTGAGCTGGAAGCCGGGGGGCGGCTGGATCTGCACATCGGGGACATTGACCTGCAGGTCGTAGACGCGGTCGCATTTCCGGCAGATAAAGTGGGCATGGTGGCCCGTGCTGACCCACTCGAAGCGGAGCGGCTGCCCGGGATAGTCGACGCCGACCACGAGCCCCTCTTCCTGCATGTCCTTCAGCTGGCGATAGACTGTCCGGAGGCCGATCTGGGGAAGGATGCGTTTGGCGCCCTCAAACAGTTCCGGAGGCGTCAGAGGGCGGCCTTCCTTTTGAAAGACCTCTTCAATGGCCAACCGTTGACGCGTCCTGCGGATCATCCAACGGCACCCGGATCAGGGCTCCACGAGGTTGTCGCGGATATAGCGGAAGCTCTTTTCCAGCGACTCGAAAGGATCTCCCGGACAGACGTCCTGCTCGACGATGAACCACTGGCAACCGGAGGCCTCGGCGGTGGCGATGATGGTCCGGAAATCGAGGATCCCGCTCCCGATCTCAGCGAAAACGCCCTTCCCGTCTTCACCCTCCCGGTAATCCTTGAGGTGCAGCAGCGGCAGGCGGTCGCGCAGCTTGGCGCACCATGCCTCGGGGGAGGAATGACCGGCGTGGACCCAGTAGGTGTCCAGCTCGGCCTGGAGGAACTGCGGTTCTGTCTGGCCGTAGATCATTTCCAGGATGGAGACCCCGTCGACCGACTTCAGCTCCATGTCGTGGTTGTGGTAGGCGAGGACCCGGCCGGCCTCGGCGAGGATGCGTCCGGAGCGGTTCAGACCGTCCACGAGGGACTGCAGTGAGGCCGGGGATTCGAAATCAATACCGGCGGGATAGGGATAGGAGACGTAGCGGCAGCCGAAGGATTCGAGGTTTTCCAGGACCTTGGAGGGATTGGTCAGGATCAGGTCCGCGTCCTCGTGACAGGCGTTGATAATGAGGCCTTTCTCGGCGCAGAGGGCGGCGATGTCCCCTTCGTCGATCGGCCGGGGCCCGGCCACTTCGACCGACTTGTAGCCGATTTCGGCGATTTTCTGGAGCGATTCCTGATACGCTTCCGGTGTTTCCAGGTGATCCCGCAGCGTGTAGAGCTGGACGGCGACTTGTTCGATTTTCATGATTGGCGAGTGAAATCAAGCGAGGCTGTCGCGCGTTTCCCGCTTCAACTGCTTCAGCTTGTTGTCCAAAAGGCGTAATTGGCGTTTGTCCATGTGGTCAATAAAAAGCCGTCCGTGGAGGTGGTCCACCTCGTGCTGGATGACCCGGGCGAACCATCCGCCGCAGACGAGGGTGTGGGGATCGCCATCGAGATCCTGGTAGCTGACCTCGATCTGCTCGTCGCGGGGCACATCGCCACGGATGCCGGGGAATGAAAGGCAGCCTTCCTCGCCCCAGACGGTCTTACCGGGGAGGCTCTTGACGACCGGGTTGACCAGGGCCATGGGCATGATCATGGGGATCGGCTGGCGCAGGCCGTCGAGCTGGTAATCCAGATCCTCATCGGGCAGGCCGGAAACATCGACCACGCAAAGCATCAGCGCCTGGTCCACCTGCTGGGCGGCCAGGCCGACGCCCTCCTCCTCGTACATGGTGTCCACCATGTTCTCGGCGAGCTCATGCAGGGCGTCATCGAAAACCGTGACGGTCTGTCCCGGCTGCCGGAGGATGGATTCCCCATAACGTGTGACGCGTAGAAGCATGGGTTTCATTTAACAGCTTGCACCGTCCGGAGTGTCCAGTCAAATAAGGGAATACCGATGGCGCGAACACCGGCAGAAAAGCCTTCCCCCAAGGCCCGGAACCTGTGGAAGCGGATTCCTCTGGCCTGCCTGTACCTTGGCCTGGCGCTGGGGGCCCTGTGGCTGGGAATGAGCATTCCCTCCTATTTCCGCTCCGTGTCGCCGCTGGTCCTGGAGGCGGCGGCGGACGGCACCCCGGGCATGGTCGAGCAGGCGGCTGACCAGGTCGGCGGCGGCCGGGCCGGGCTGGCCAAGGCCCTGCTGGCGGCGGCGGGCCCGGATGCCGACCCGGACCGGGTGGCGCGGGTTCAGAGTGAAATCGCGGACTTGCTGAAGCGGCAGCCGGCTTACCGCTGGAGCGGCGGTCCGGATCCGTTTTATGAACAGTTCCTCAAGCAGGCGCAGTTCCTTCGTGAAGACGAAACCCATGTCCTCCCGACCCTGCTGCCCAGGCAGCACCGCGAGACCCTGCAGGGCTTCCTCGAGCAGAGTCCCAGCCGCAACGTGCAGGACATCCTGGCCACCCAGACCCTGGACGGATGGGACCGGTTTTACCCGGTCAATTCCACCTCCGGGCAGCCGCTACAGGCCACGATCCTGGCCACAGCCCTCCTCGAGCAGGCCTCGGCCCTGCCGGACAGCATCCGCCTGCCCTTGCTGGCCAACGCCATCCGGGCCCGCGACGGCGACACCCGGGCCATGGCCCAGCTGGAGGGCAGCTATGTCGCCATTCTGACCCTCGGGCGCTACTTTGACTGGCTGCAGCTGAAGACGCTGATCCTCTCCTTCGATGACAACCAGCAGCTGCTTTTTGCCGCCCAGGCCCTGCAGGAAGACCCGGAGCGGGGACCGCTCCTGGTGGCGGCCGGCCTCAACACCGACTCCGTACCCGAGCTGACCGAGTACCTCCTAAAGCATGGGGACAGCGGCTGGGCCGGGCTGGCGACGGCGCTGGGCATGGGCCGGGGGGCCGTGCAGGCACTGCTGGATTTCGACAAGCCGGTCTACCAGCCGCCCGGCTTCTGGCGCTCCCTGCCGGCCTTCGTCCGCCAGAGCCAGCAGGAGTTTAAGGCCTTCGCCGAAAGCTACCCCCAGGTGGCGATCCTGGCCCGGCTGGGCTGCTTCGGGCTCTGCGGCTTCTTCCTGGTGGCCATCCTGCGACTGGCTATTCTCATTCACAAGCCGCCGCCAAACCACGAGCGCCGGGTCCTGATCAACCTCGACAGCGTGGTCGGGGCGGTCCTGGTGACCATGCTGGTGTGGGTCCTGATTGAACCCGGACTGCTGGATTTCCGACCAAATGAGGAAGGCACCCTGCAGATCAAGCTGGCCCAGACCGTGCCCGATGACACTCTAGAGACAACCGAAAACGCTGTAACTACCATGATTGACCAAGTCACCATTCTCGTCCTGCTGATGTTTTTCGTTATCCAGATGCTGGTCTTCATCCTTTGCCTGCTCAAGATCGCGGAGATCCGGCGCCAGGGGATCGGCCCGGATGTTAAGCTGAAGCTGCTGGACAACGAGGAGAACCTTTTCGACCTCGGCCTCTATGTCGGGCTGGGCGGCACCGTGGCCTCCCTGATCCTGGTCGTCCTGAATATCGTCGACGCCAGCCTGATGGCGGCCTACGCCTCCACGCTCTTCGGCATCATCTTCGTGGCGACCCTGAAGATCGGCTACCTGCGGCCCTACCGCCGCCGCCTGATCCTGGAAAAGACCGCATCCTGAGCCGCATCCCGTGAACAAAACCCTGCTCATCATCATTTGCGATTTCCTGCTCATCAGCGTCCTGGCGCTGGTCGAGTTCAAGCCCAACGTCGAGGTGGAGGCAGTCGACCAACAGGTCCTCAAACAGCAGGCGGCCGAGGAAATGCTGGAGCTGCTGCAGCTTTCCCTGGAACATGAAAACGCCCAACGCGAGGAAGTGGAGGCGGCACTCGGCCAGACCCGGGAGGAGCTGGACCAGACCAAAAACGAACTGGAGGACACCAGTTCCACCCTTGAGGAGGTCAACCAGAACCTGAACCTGACCGAGGCCGAGCGCGCGGCACTGGCCGAGTCGCTGCAGAACACCAAGTCCACCCTCCAGCTGACCCTCGAGGAAAAGGCCAACCTGCAGGAATCCCTGCAGCAGAACCAGGCCCAGTCGCGCCAGTTGCAGGAGGAGCTGCGGACCCAGCAGGCCCTGGCCTCGGAACGCAGCGCGGCCCTTGCCAAGGCCGAGGAAAACCTGCAAAACCTGGAGACCCAGCAGCAGCAAATGTCGACCGAGATGAAGATCCTCGGGACCGAAAAGGAAATGCTCCAGCAGAACCTGGTCACCGCGCGGGCCGAGGTGGAGCGGGCCCGGCTGGAGGCGGAACGGGCCCAGGCCCGCTCGGAAAGCCTGGCCAGCGGGGTCAGCGAGCTGGCCGCCTCCTCGGAGGCCCTGAAGGAGGAGATCCGCAACACCCAGCCGCTTTCCTTGAACGCCATTTACAAGCAGTTCGAGGACAACCGGGTCCTGATCGCCTTCAACTGGAAGGAGCGGTCCTTCCTCTCCTCGATCGAGAAACGCAACGCCATCCAGACCATGATGGTCGATACCGGGAATGGGATCTTCGCCATATTTGCCACCGCCAACACGCCTTTCAGCGCCAGAAATGCTGAAGACATCAATGCCCGGATGAAGATCGGCCAGCGAACCTTCACCATCAGCGAAATCGGCTTCATGGCCGGGGAGCCGGGTATTGCCGCGGTCCAGGTGCCGCGCGATGTGGCCGCGGCCAGCGGCCTCTCGGTCTTCACCCTGAGCGAGGAACCGCTCAAATACTCCACCGCGGTCGTGGTCAACGACGACCAGGAAGCTTACGGCGAGACGCCGGTCCGGGTCCCGCCCGGGGAAGACGGCTACCTGGAGATCGAGTCCCGGCTCTTCAACCGGATGTTCGGCGATTTCAGCCCCGGCGCCGGGGATTATGTCTTTTCCATGACCGGCCAGCTGACCGGGATCATGGTCCGGAGCAACCGGGCCCGCATCCTGAGGGCACCGCAGTTCGGCGGCTACCGCCAGCTGGCCGGCGGGAATTAATCGAATCCGGGGCATTGTCTGGCCGGGAGTTAATTTCGCACGGAGCCACGGAGGCACGGGGTTAACGAGCTTCGGGGCAATGGTTCTCCGTGCCTCCGTGTCTCCGCGCGAGAATAAACATTTCAACATTGCTCAGGCCGGAGCCGCTGCTGATTCTTTTTCTCGCCTGTTCGCCCGCCAGGCCTAAGTATCGACTCATTCCATGATCCCGTCCCTGCGCATCATCCGGATCTTCTTCATCATCCTCTGCCTCGTCGGCGGCTGGCTCATCGCCTACGCGGTTCCCGATTGGGACGACTACCATCTCCTCGGCATGTTCATCGGCGGCGGCATCGGGGTCCTGGTGGTCCTGATCGACATCATGCTCAAGGGCTTTTCCCTGCGCGGCCTCAGCGCCCTGACCTTCGGGCTGTTCATGGGATGGGCCTGCGCCCACCTCCTGGCCACCTCGCCCTTCTTTGATTTCCCCATGGACGACCAGGACGAGGCAACGCTCCTCCTGGTCCAGAACCTGTACCTGATCCGGCTGGCCCTGTACGTCATCCTGATGTATCTCGGGGCGGTCATCGCCCTGCGCGGCAAGGACGAGTTCCACCTGGTCATCCCCTACGTCCGCTTCGTCCCCCACGGGGTGGCGGTGCCGCTGGTGGTGGTCGATACCAGCGCCCTCATCGACGGACGCCTGGCCGGCATCTGCGAGAGCGGCTTCATGGGCTACGGCCTGGTCATCCCCCGCTTTGTCATCGAGGAACTACAGCGCATTGCCGACTCCAAGGATCCCGAGCGCCAGCTCCGTGGACGCAAGGGAATCGAGACCCTGAACCGCCTCCGCGAGATGGAGCACCTCGACCTGCGCATCAACGAGAGCTCCGTCAGCCAGCGGGAAAAGGTCGACGCCAAGCTGATTTTCCTGGCCCAGTCCCTCAAGGCCAAGCTGCTCACCACCGACTACAACCTGGCCCAGATTGCCGAGTTCCACAATGTCGACTGGCTCAACCTGAACGCCCTCATGAAGGCCATGAACCCGGAGCTGATTGTCGGCGACACGCTCAACATCAAGCTGACCAAGGCCGGCAAGGACGCCGGCCAGGCCGTCGGCTACCTGCCCGACGGATCCATGGTGGTGGTCGCCAATGCCACCGGCGAAATCGGCCAGTCTGTCGACGTGGCGGTCGATTCGGTCATCCCCTCGGCCGGCGGGAAAATGATCTTCGCCCACAAGACAAGGGGCGATTAAATGCATCAGGGAAGTACCCGACAGGGGCTATAAAATTCCTGTAAATCCCTAATGGGCAAATATTTTTACTTGGCAAAAGCGTATAAGCTGCCAAGGGTGAAGGCTCCTCATCAGGGGAAATTTATCTAATCCAATACAGGAGAATATAATGAATAATAAGAAGAGCAAAAAGGGTTTTACCCTCGTTGAAATCATGATCGTCGTCGTCATCATCGGCCTCCTGGCCGCCATGGCGATCCCCGCCTTCCAGAAGGTGCGTCAGACCTCCCAGGACAAGGCTGTTGTCAACAACCTGCGTCAGATTGCCGCCGCTGCCCAGCAGTACATGCTGGAAACGGGCAGCACTTCCGCCCCGACAGACAACTTGATTGGCACTGGTTCCCAGTACTGGATCACGACTGTCGAACAGGTGGCGAATGAAACCTACGGCATCCTCATCGATACCGCCTCGACTCAGATCACAGCCTCACCCGACGGCACCCGTATTGTAACCTATACCTTCTAAGGTATTTTCTAATTTACGCACAGCAACAGCCGCCCCATATTGTGGGCGGCTTTTTTATTCCTACATGAAGTTATCCACCGCGACTCGGTTGTTTCTCTTTGTGCTCATTGCAGTGCTGGCGATCTGGTTCAGTTTTTTCGCTACGGCCCAGTCATCGATATTCAAGTTTGTCATTTACCTAAGCTATCCCTCGATCCTGGCGGTTTTTGTAGTCTACTGCTTTAGCTTGTTCCAGTTGCAACGCCATGAATACAGATTCAGGCAGCTTCTACCCCGGTCCAGGGGAGCTTGGTTGACGGTTGTTACAATAGTGTTGCTCCTCTTTCTGTACGAACCTTTCGGATTCAAAATAGTCTATGATGAACACATCCTCTCCGGCACAGCGGAGATGATGCACTTCCAGCGGTTGAGCTCGCTCCCTTCCGGCGGCAACGATACCAGCGGCAGCTATCGCCTGATCAGTTCCATCCTGGACAAGCGGCCGGTGTTCTTTCCCTTCCTGCTGTCGCTGGTGCACGACCTGACCGGCTACCGGTACACAAACGTATTCATCCTCAATGGCCTCTTGTCGGCGCTGCTGGTCCTGCTGATTTACGCCTGCGGAAGGCTCTTTTCCAACAACAAGGGCGGCATAATGGCGGTTCTGCTTGCCGGCACCCTTCCTTTACTGGGCTCCTTCGCCACAAGCGGACATTTTGAGATCCTAAACCTGGTGATGATCTGCAGCGTACTGGTTTTGTCCTACATTTACATTAGGAGGCCAAACGAAATTACTATTGTGCCCCTTGTGTTCGGGTTAATCCTCCTCACCCAGGTCCGCTACGAGAACACCCTGTACTTGCTGCCATTCGGCATCCTGATCCTCCTGGGGTGGAAGAAAAACGAAACAGTCATTCTTCCCTGGCCGGTGATGATTTCCCCGCTGTTCTATATTGTATTTGCGATGCACTACCGAGTAATTCTTAGTGGGGTGCAAACAGTCTTTCAAGAAGGTCCGAACGGCAGGATTCACACCTTCTCGCTGGGATACGCCGTGGACAACCTGACCTCTGCCGGCGAATTCCTTTTTTCCATAGGTTTTGCCAATCCGAACTCCTATCTGCTGACCATCCTCGGCTTCACCGCCATTCTGGGATTCTGTGCATACGGATTGCTGCGGGGCAAAAACCTCCAGGGGAAAGATCCCCAGGGAACTGTCATGTTTTTCTTTTTCATGGCGATCTCCCTGAATTGCCTGGTGATCATTTTTTTCAATTATGGCCTGTTCAACCGGCACATCACCAACCGGCTGAGCTTGCCATTGCAGTTGCTCTTCATCCTCATCATCCCGTTCATCCTGACCCGGTTCAGGAGGACATATGTCCTGGGCAGTTTGGTGTTCCTGTTGCTGTCCGGGGTTTACCATGTGTATATCACCAACACAGAGGACATCATCCACTCCGGGATCCAGATTGGAACGGCTTTTGTAGCCGGCGTCGGATTACTTTACTGGATATATAACCACAAGCGAAACACCATCCGCTATTTCTTCCTGGTACCCGTATCCTATATCCTGACGATCGGTATGCCTGTTGCGCACTCCCAGCGATACGAGCAAGAGTACAATTCTAATGACATTGTCCAGCTGGATTTTACGTTCATTGAGCACAGAACGGACACCGAGTCCAGGATATTTTGGCTCACTCCAACTCCATATGCTGGTTTGATGACTCGGACCAACACCGGTTCTTTGGTCAAATTCAAGGAAGCGCCCAGCCAATTGTGGAACCTGGTCAATGAAAAGTATTTCAGCGACGTCTACATTCCCCGCCTGTTTTATCTTCAGGAAGATGGGACCTACAAGGTTAAGTATGACCGGGATTACTTGGATCCGGAGCGCTTTGAAGTTGAGACCGTGTTTGAAACCTCGGTAGGATTGGGCGTGATATACCGTGTTGATCGGCTGGTTGACATCAAACCGCAACAATCCCGTTGATGAGCTTAATCCGAAGCCCCCTGCACGCCATGACGCTCATTAAATCTTGTAAGCACCTGTTCCTTATTCCCGTGGCTTGCCTGCTGAGTGCCGCGATTGGACACAGCCTTTCAAGTCCTATTGCCGAATTTGTTGTCGAATACCTGGCAACCTTCCTGTGCATCCTTTTCCTGATCGCCTTTTCCTTCACCTTGTACAAGGCGCACAAAAGCCGAATCCACCTCTCCTTCTTCGCCAGGAACAAAGTCATTCTTCTGTTGAGCCTAGGCATCATCCTGGCCTACGAATGCACCGACAACCGGGCCAACAAGGTGTTGCTGGACGAGTTGGTGATTCAGAACTCAGCGCTGCAATTGCTCGATGACCATACCTACCAGAATCCCCGCTTTGTTGATTCCGGGGGCAGTGAGGAGGAGATATTCTTTGGCTTTCCAGACAAGAGGCCCCCCTTGTACCCTTTTATGCTGTCCATGGTGCACCGGATCATTGGTTACCACATGTTTAATGGTTACCTACTGAATGCAATTCTTGGATTTCTGGCCCTCTTCCTTATGGGGAAGATCGGGCAAGAAGTGTACCCAAAGTTCGGCGGTATGATTGCCATTCTGCTCTTCGGAACGCTTCCCCTGCTTTCCCAGAATGTAACCAGCCAGCATTTCGAGGTGTTCTATGTGGCCCAGATAGCATTCCTGTTCTATACCCTGATCCGGGTCCTTCAGAAGGGCCACGAAGAGGAATTGCCCCTCGCCTACCTACTGGCTTCCGGAATCGCCTTCACCCGGTACGAGGGGGTCATCTTCTTTATCGTGCCCTATCTGGCCCATTGTTTCCTTGTTTGGAGAAAAAGTGAGCCGAAGGGCTTCCTGCCAGTATATGTTGTCAGTCCGCTGATCGTTTTCTATGTATTTTGTCTGGTGGGTTTCTCATTCTCCAATGCCGGTAACTGGCAGTTGAACGCCACGGAAAGTAATTCAGCATTCTCACCAGTCTATTGGGGCCGCAATGTTGGTGCCTTCCTGGATGTTATGCTGACTACCGGACGCAAGTATCCCATATCTCTTCCCTTATCCATGCTGGGACTAGTTTCCTTCCCGATTTGCCTGATCATAATTACCCGTGAAGTGAGGAAATTCTTTTCCAATGAGAGGAATGGAGATCCGGTAGCAATAGCCTTGGTCTGCCTCTTTGCCTCGTTGGTCATTTTTCTGGGTCTCATCTTCTCTTATCACTGGGGGCATGTGAACGCCGTGGAGACCGTGCGTTTTCTCCTCTTCCCATTGCTGGTGATGGCATTCTCCGCATTGTATGCTTTAAAGAAGGAACCGCATCTGACTCTTATTCTGGCCACTGCCCTGGCCTTGATCAGTGGAGCCCAGACTATCTTGATTGACAACCTTCCCCTGACCATTGGATACGAAATAGCCGCACTGGGTTTTGTACTGCTCACGATTGTATCGTGCATTCCCTCTATCTCCAACAAGCTAAGCAGAGGGCTTCTTTTGTTCTTAGCCATTTTCTTTTCAGTGGAAAGCCTATCGGCTATTTCCACACGTGAATATGAAAGCAAGAACTGGATTGTGAAGCGGACGGAAGTGTTCCTTGATTGGATACAAAAATACTCAGGCCGAAACATCCTCTTTGTCAGCGATTCAGAGGCTTATGGAGTGGTGGCCCGGGAAGCCAGTATGCCCCTGTTGTTCCTAAAGCACCAGCCGGAAGAATTCTTGAAATTGATAAAAGTGAAACGCTTCACTGCGATTATGATATTACAGCAAACGGTTCTGGACGATAATGGGAACCATATTCCGACTGAGGAATGGAAGCTGCCGAATAACTTCGTCACCGAAATGGTCGAGGAGAAGAGGATCATAGGAGGAGTGGCAGTGCGAATGCTAAAGTTCGTGGGACTGCGGCCAACGAATTCTACAGAACCTTTTCCAGCGCAACAACCATCCGCAGACCCAGAATCCGTAACAGCGCCTGCGGCAACAAATGCTCCATAGCGGCCAAACCCTGTATGAGCAGCTTCGGGGCCAATTGTTTTCCAGCATAGCCCCCCGTCAACGGGTAGGCCGCGAAATCGCGGAAACTTACCGACAAGGGGCGCAGTTCCAAGGGGCGCAGGCGTTCTGCGGTCTCCCCTTCATGCTGGCGAAAGAGCGCCACCCCCATCCCCATGTTGGCAAATTCCCCGTCCGGCGAATCCGGCTCCATGACGAAGGGTGGCTGGATACGGGACGGCTCGATCGGCTCCGGGTGGACCGCCTTGTAGAAGAGCCGGCCGAACGGAGTGGCGGCCGGTTCAACGAGGATGATCCGGCCGCCGGGGGCAAGGGTCCTCGATGCACTGGCAAAGAAGTCGAAGGGCCGGCAAAGGTGGTGGAGAACGTCCAGGGCGAGGATATTGGCCCATTGCCCCTCCTCCGGCGGATCAATGTCATAAGCGGAACAAGCCTGGTCAACATAGGGCGTCTTGACCAAGTCGCTGGTCACGACGCCGGGCAGGAAGTCCTTGATCCGCCCGATTCCGGAGCCGAGCTCAAGCGTCGATCCGGGCACCATGCGTTCAGCCATTTCCCGGTAGAGGTCGCCGTAGAGGAACCGCAGGGCGGCCGATTTGCTCCACTTCTCCTCGCTCTTGGCCAGCAACCCGAGGTCGTAAGTGATTTCCGGGGCAGAAGTATCTTCCCGGTCCATCAGCTGAAGAACTTCAATTTACGGGCGGCGAACCAGCTCATGCGAATGAGGAGGGCCCCGTCCCGCCAGCGGTCGATCTGGGGTGAGCCGTAGTTGCGGCTCTGGTAGCGGACGGGAATGTCCTTGATACGCAGGTTGAGGTGGGAGGCGCCGAAGATGAGGTCGAAATCCCCGAAGGGATCGAAGTCGCCGAAGAAGGAGCGGTTCTCCTCGATCATGCGGTAATGATCGCGATGGAAGACCTTGGTCCCGCAGAGGGTATCCTTGATAGGTTGTCCGAGGAGCCACGAGAAGAGGAGGCTGAAGAACTTGTTCCCGCACATGTTGAGGAAGCGCATGGCCTCGTCCTCCATCGGATAGACCAGGCGGACCCCGTTGGCGAACTCGGCCTTGCCGGTGGCGATAGCCCGGAAGAACTTGGGCAGGTCCTCCGGAGGGACGGTCAAGTCGGCATCGAGGATGATAAAGACGTCCCCCTCGGCCTTCTCGTAGCCAAGGCGCATGGCATCGCCCTTGCCCTTGCCGGTCTGCTGGAAGGCGCGGATCCGCTTGTCCGGATTCTCCTTAATGACCTCCTGGATGGTGTCCCAGGTTTCGTCCTGTGAATTCCCCTCCACGAAGACAATCTCGGTCCACTTGCCCATGTCCGGCGTGCGCTCGATGGCGGCCCGGAGGTTGCCGGCCTCGTTCCGGGCGGGAATGATCACCGAAACGGACAGCTCCCGTTCCCTGACCGCCTCCAGCCGGGGTCGGGCAACGAGGAAGACGCTGAGGCAGAACCAGGAGAAAAACGGCGCCAGGCAACGGTTGATGAGCGTGCCGAGGCCGAGCAGCTCGTGAGGAATGAGGATTCGTGCGTCCTTCCGGACGACCTCCCAGTTGGCCAAATCGAGCAGATTCTCAAGGTCATGCCCGGAGAGCCAGTTCAGCTCGGGGCGCTTCGGCTTTAGCCCGACCCAGTTGGCCAGGGCCAGGATGGGCCGCCACATGGTGTTGTAGACATTGATGACCAGCCGGCTCTCCTCATGGACCAGGTGGTGCAGGTTCTCGAGGGTGGCCTGCACGTCGGCGGCCTCGTTGAGGACGTCGGAGAGGAGGATGTAGTCGTACTTCTCTTGGCTAGGGAACGTCTCGGCCGCGCCCTCCAGGAAGCGGCAGTCCGGATTGCGCCGGGCCGCCTCTGCAACTTGCTCCGGAACCAGGTCGACGCCTGTCCGGTCCCGATTTTTAAGCTTCGCCAGCACCTCTCCGGTGCCGCAACCGAGTTCCAGCAGGCTGACCTTTTCGGGGATGTAGAAGGACAGGTAGCGAGTCAGGATCCGGCGGTAGCCTTTGCTCAAGAGGGGTAACTGGCCAACCTTTTCGTAGTGTTTACGGACGCGCGCCCAATGACGCTCGAGAATTCCAGTGCCTGGTACCATTGCCATTTGAAGTAAGAAGTGTGTTCGGTTGAGCAAGATTGGAAGTTCAGGCTATCCGCGTTCCACCAGTTGCTGGTAAATAACCCTGGCCTCGGTTAGAAGAGAAGGATTATAGGGAATATTCACCTCCCGCTCCCTGTAAGTAAGATGATCGGCGTTTTTGAGGGCAGGCGGCAGGTCAAGATCCCGTTCAAGGACTCCCCAAACCGATTCAGTGTCCTCGCAAAGCTGGCGATAGGATATGAAGCGGGCATTGCCGGGGACATTCTGGATCAGCCATCCATACACATTGCGCCAGAGGGAAAGCCAGTAATCGAGGTTCTCCGGGGCTCCCTCCAGAATCTGGCTCTCGCAAAAGACAAATGGCCGGTGCCCTTGGCCAAACTCGTGGTGAGCCAGCCATACCATGTACTTTGCCGTGAAAGGATCGCTGTCTAGAAAACGCCGATGCTGCTGCCATAAGGAGTAAGCTTGTTGAAGAGGTTCCCTATATGGAATAAGAATAATTGAATTCGGAAAGGCTTCATTGAGACTGCCCAGCCGGAGGATGTTATTGTTGTTCTTGGAGAGGTATCGTTCATTTGGATGCTCCTTGAGAATAGCACGGATGTACTCTCTGAATTCCTCAATCGTTTCCTCTGAGCCTTGCATCGGAACCAGGCGATCCTCCTTTAGATAGGAATCGCCCTCATGAAAGCGCCAGAATACTTCCTCCAGCGCTTCGGGGCTGTCGAAGTCTACGAGTAAGCCATCGCCGTGGGCGCGTTCCTTTTTTTCCCCGGATCTGGCATTCCGGCCCCGCATTTTCCGCCACAGATTTGGCATTAGCACGAAAGGCATGTCCTGGTAGGTGAGCGACTGGAAAGCCCCGGAGGCAAAGAGGCGACGCATCAATACCGTTGTTCCGGCCCGGGCCAAACCTGCGATGAAGACATGCCGGTCCTGAGTGATCGATTCATTTCTCTTCCCCAGCAGAGCCTTTTCCAGATCCCATGAGACTTCCGGTATAATACCATTGCCAAGGGCTATTTTGTGAAGGAATCGCGATCCAGGACCATAATCCTCCTGCGTAGAAGAGGCGGTCAATTGGCTGCGCACCCAGATGTAAAGCAAGGACACCAACGTCATGATGACCAGCACCTTGCCCGAGGCCAGAAATGCCCCGACGTCATGGCCCAGCAACTGGTAGGGCAGCAGTAACAATGCCCCCACCGCTATGACCAGTATAAAGCAACCGGTCAGTTTGAGGGTAGTCACCATCATCATGCCGGCATAAGCCCCGACAGCCAACTGCTTTTGCTCGTCGGAAAGAGTCCGGGATCGCACCACTCGACTGGCCTTATGGCTGATCGTCAGGATCCGGGTGTGCAATCCTCGCATGAAGATCCAGCGGAAGAGCTCCCCTAACACTACCCCTAAAAGCCCGGCAAAAACCAAATCCATCTGACCAGTTGGTTACTATATTATGGTAGACGGGCAGTATCCGCTCTCCTCTTAGATGATCAGGTCCCTTTACCCGGATCGACTTCCGCTGAGGCAGCAGTCTGGGGAACAGACTCCCTCGCGGCAGCGCCGGCATTGGAATGCTTCTTCTTGCCCTTGATCAACCGCTTCAGCGGATACCAGACGATCGCCAGGATGGCCAATCCAATGGATGCCAAAAAGCCGAGTATGACGCCGATGATCCCTCCGCTTAATCCCGGCCCGATATATCCAATCAGTTCGTTATGTATGCTCAATAAATCCATTTTCAGTTTCAGTTTAGATTACCTTCAAGCCATTCCAAGTCGATTTCCTGCGGACCATAGTACCGGCACCAATGAACCAGCCCCTGGGTGTCGTCGGCCGCCATATTCGTGTATTCCCAACGGATTCTATCATTCGACAAGCGGATCAGACGGCAAAAATCTGATTGCTCAAGGAAAACATCGCCATTTGGCAACACGCGAGCCCGACCCGCTGTGGGAGTAAAACAATCTACAGAAGCCATTTGCTCTTCATATGGGGAAACCAACTTATCTGTCTCTGGATCAAACACATAGACCTCGCTATATGGCTTGTACTTTTTGGAGGTTTCTGGTCCGAGGAATTGGCTGTAGGCGTTGTTGCTAAAAACAGAGAAACTGCCATTGGGCAGAATATTCACGTCATGCTGATAAATCCAGGGACCTAACCGGCCCCAAATGATTTTATTGGTGGAC